>NZ_JBIWKA010000020.1:0-197627 GCF_044765445.1 Streptomyces sp. NPDC102467
AATCCACACCGAACCGGAAGGCCCTCACCTGTTCAAGATCCCTCAGCCGAGATCTGCCTCACCCGTCCACAACCTCCCCGGACAGAACACCTAGCGGCCCCCACTGACAATGCAGGCCGCTGACGCCGGGGCGTGCAGGCGCCCGGCGTCAGCGGCGAAGTGAGGCAGCAGGCCAGGTACTCCTCGCTGCCTCACTCATCATTCGGCGTCGGACCGTGGGATGGATGCACCGGCCGCGCGAAATTTCCTCACCTCGTCCGTCCCCGGGTCGACCACGTGGTGAACCGGCCACCCCGCGCCCCCATTTCGGGGGCTGCCCACCCAACTCGCCCCGCCCGGAGGCCATCGCACGCTAGCGTCGCGCCGTCGCACTGCTCGGCGGGGAGGACGAAGATGGGCCGTACGGAGGGGCACGTCGCGCTGCTGCAGCGCGTCGCGGAGACCCAGCGCAGGCCGGACGGATGGGCCACGGCAAGCCCCGGAGTCGACGCACGCGCCGCGTCCCGCCTGGTCAGGCTAGGGCTGGCCCGGATGGCGACCGGCGAGGACCAGGCAGGACTCGCCACCCGGACCGGCCAATCGGTCGCCTGGGCGGTTCAGCTGACGGCCGACGGCTGGGACGCGCTGCTCTACGCCCATGTGCGGGCCGCGCCGGCAGCCGCCGAGGTTCCTGAGCCCGGCCTGCAAATGGTCGCCCTCCGCCGCTCGAACCTCGACGTGTTGAAGCGGTTCGTCGCGCTGAGCGGACGTCTGCACCGTGGTCCGGCGCGCGGCCTGGAGGCGGCGGTGGACACGGCCCGGTTCCACGCCGCCTCCAACCGGTGGATCATGCACGTGGACGGCGAGCAGATGCGCTCCATCGCCCGCGCCTTCTTCCTCGAACGCATCGGCGGTTCAGCGGCACCCGCCAACCGGTTCGCCCGCGTCTACGGGGTGACCCATCCACCGCACCCGCTCCCTTTCGAGCCCGCATCACCGGGCGACGAACCCGGCTAAGGGCTGTCCCGTAATCCCTGGTGGATCAGCGCGCGGCGTCAGATGCGGTGCATCGCAAGGCGGAGGAGCGCCCGCATACTGGATGTATTCGGGCGTTTCGACAACGCGGCGAGGTGCCGTAGCTGTCGTCGTGCGCCCGCCAGGGATTACGGGACAGCCCTTAGCTTCCGGTCGAGCCTTCGTATAGCGGGTTACGAGCGAGCATCCCTACCGTCATCGCACGTGAGCCCCAGCTTCGTCGGCGGAGCTGGGGCTCCGTTGAGCTTGCGCCCGCCACACGTCGTCGACCCACGCGAAGGGGTGCGACTCCAAGGAAGAATTAAGACAAGCGCGCCATTTTCCAAGGATTCCCCCAGGTCGCCCGGGCAGCATTCGACACCGCAATGACCATGGATCAGGGGATCAGGAAGGCTCGGTGCTCGGCGTGGGCGACTCTCGGGTTCGGACAGCGGACGGTATGGATCGCTGGTCGCGGCGTGGGGTGCTCGCCGCGCTCGGGGCGGCCTCGGTGGTGACGGTCGCGGGGTGCGGCGGGGAGGCCGGCGCGCAGGACGCGGCCGGCGGATCCACCGCGAAGGCCACGGTCGACGTCACCCCCGCCGACGGGACGCAGAAGGCCGACTTCGGCAGTCCGGTCACCGTCGCGGTCACCGGCGGGACCCTGGGCGCCGTCCAGGTCGTCGCGGCCGGCGGCACGCGCCTGAAAGGGACGTACAACGACAAGCGGACCAAGTGGACCTCGTCCGCTCATCCTGCCTCGGGGACCGACTACACCGTGAGCGCCCAGGTCGACGGCGCTGATGCGGCGCACACGAGCCGCTTCACCACCAAGAAGCCGGGCGCCACCTTCGTCGGGTACTTCACCCCGGAGGACGGCTCGACGTCCGGTGTCGGCATGCCCGTCTCGATCGACTTCACGAAGGCCGTGAGCGACCGGGCCGCCGTGCAGAAGGCGATCACCGTGACCGCGGAGCCGGATGTGGAGATCGCCGGGCACTGGTTCAGCGACACCCGGCTCGATTTCCGCCCCGCGGCGTACTGGGCGGCCGGCACGAAGATCACGTTGAGTCTGCGGCTGAAGGACATCGAGGGCTCCGAAGGCGTCTTCGGCACGCAGGACAAGGACGTCGTCTTCCACATCGGGCGCGAGCAGATCAGCGTCGTCGACCTCAGCGCCAAGTCGATGACCGTGCGACGCGACGGCAAGCAGATCGCCACGTACGACGTGAGCGGAGGCGACGCCGAACACCCCACGTGGGCCGGGAAGATGGTGATCTCCGAGCGGTTCAAGGAGACCCGGATGGACTCGACGACGGTCGGCCTCGGCGACGAGTACGACATCGACGACGTGCCGCACGCCCAGCGGCTCACCTCCTCCGGAACGTTCATCCACGGTAACTACTGGGGGTCGCCGTCCCTCTTCGGTACGAGCAACACCAGCCACGGCTGCGTCGGACTGCGGGACGCCCAGGGCGCGGACGATCCGTCGACGCCGGGCGCGAAGTTCTACACGAGCTCGATCGTCGGCGACGTGGTGGAGGTACGGCGCTCGGGCGAGGAGATGGTCAATCCCGCGAACGGGCTCAATGGCTGGAACATGTCGTGGGCCGACTGGCGGGCCGGCAGCGCGGCCTGAGCGGGCCCACCCGGCAACGCGCTAAGGAGCCCGGCACACGTTCCGCGCCAGATGTTCAGCGGTTCGCCGTGGGGCGTTGACGGCGCCGATATGCCTCTGACAGGGTCGCCAGGCCCGTTCGGCCGCCCCCGAACGAGGGACCAAGGAGCCCCCAGCCCCGATGAGCCGCAGCTGCGAACCCTCCCCCACGCCCGCACCGGCCGCCGACGCGTGGCGGCACTTCGCGGGCAGGTACTGGGCGAAAGAGCCGGTAGTAGTGCCGGGCGCGCCCGGATCCGGGCTGGACGCGGCAGGGGCCCACCGCCTTCTGGTGGCCGCGGCCGGGGCCCCCGGGCCGACCCGGATGCGGCTCGCCGTCGCGGACGGAGTGCTCCGCGATCCCGGACCGCTGCTGCCCTCGCCGACGGACCGGGACGCCGCCGGCTATGCCGCCCGGCTGGCGGGATCCCGCCAACTGGGCGACGGTGGCTGGCTGTTGACCGCCGAGCACGCGCTCAGCCTCGACTTCACGCTCTGGTCGCGGGTCCGGGACGCCGTGGCCGGTTTGTGGCGGCACGTCGGCCGGCCCCCGCTGCCCGTCACGACGGAGCTGGCGGTCGGAACCCGGTACCAGGCCACCGAGGAGTTCGGGGCACAGCCCGACGCGGCGGCGCTCACCTGGGTCCTCGACGGCTCCTTGACGATGCGGGTGCGGCCCGAGCACACCGGCACCGAGTTCGCATTGCGCGCCACGGCGGGCGACTTGGCGCACTGGCCCGCGGGCAGTACCCACCTCGACGACCGTACGCGGCCCTGCACGACGCTGCGGCTGACCGTGCCCGCCCGCACCACCGCGGCCCTCCCTTACGTCGGCGAGGTCGTCGGGGAACTGCTGCGGCTGCACCCGCTGCCCGCCGACGCGCAGCCCACGATCCCCCACCCCGCGCCCGCCGACCCCGACGGACGCCTCACCCCCACACAGCGCTTCACCGAACCCGCCCGGCGCTACGTCGCGACCCTGACCGGCGACGGACCCGAACGCGCGCTGCTGCTGCGCTGGGCCGCTCTGCGCTCGGCGGCGGGCCTCCACCCCGCCCCGCCGCCGAGGCCCGGCATCGCGCTCACCCCGCGGAGCCGCTTACGGCGCACCACCGAGATTTTGCGTATGCGGGCCGGTGCGGGCACCCGGGTCTGGGCCGCCCACGGGCATGCGCGGACCGTCACCGCCCCAGGGGCCCACCGCGTCCTCACCCATCTCGGCACCGTCTCGCGAACCACCGTCAGCGCCCTCGCCGAGGCCTGCGACCTGCACCCCGAGTCCCCTGAACTGCTCGCGTTGCTGGACGAGTTGTACCAAGTACGCGCCCTGGACCTGGATCGGAATCGGGAATCGGGCTCTGCCTCTGACTCTGACTCTGGCTCTGACTCGAAGCGGGAGCCGGAGCTGTGAGTCCGGTTCCGATATCCCGTGTGGACGTCCTGGAGTCGTTCGACTGGGACACGTTCACCGACACGTACTGGGACCGGCGACCCGTGCTGATCAGAGGCGCCGCGCTCGGTGTCCCGCCGTTCGACGCGCACGAGGTCTTCGAGAGTTCCGTCGGCGCGGCACAGCGGCCCGGCGTCGGAGCCGGGCAGGTGAGCTTCGCTCTCGGGCCGCGGAGCCTGGCCGATCCCGGGGATCTGCTGCCGCGGCCGGAGGACGGCTCCTTCGCACGGTACGGCCGCCGCCTGCTCCACCACGCGGGACGCGAGCCGTTCGCCTTCGTCGTGCGCTGCCTGCACGCCCTCCACCATCCCGTGTGGCTCAGGGCGCGGAACTTCCTCGCCGGGCTGTGGGACCGCACAGGTCAGCCGCTGCTCGGGGCCAGCACCACCCTGTGGCACGGGACGTGCGGCCCGGGGCGACTGCCGCCCAGCCGGGGCGCATCGTTTCTCTACACCCTGCTCGGGCGTCCACGGCTGCGCCTCGAGCGGGGGGCCGGACGGTGGTCAGCCGCCCGGACCGCGCCCGGCGACCTGCTCTACTGGCCGGCCGGTCAGCGTTTCGTCGCCGAGCCGGGCCGGTCACCGGCGGCCGTCGTGCACCTGGGCATACCGCGGGCCTCGCCCCTTCCTGGACACGGGCTGCGTTCGCTGCTCGCGCCGGGACCCCACCCCGTTTCCCCGCAGGCACGTTGGGACGGCGACGACATCCTCGTACGCGACGAGGGGGACGGGTTGCCGCCGGTCCTCACCGAAGCCCTCGCCCACTATCGCGAGGCCGCGCGTCCGGCAGCACTGCGGCGCCGACTGGTGCGCGAGGCGCTGCTGCACGCGACGGACGGTGGGCTGCGACCGGTACCGCCACCCGCGCGACCCGGCCGCTTCACCGACGACGACGCCGTACGGGCCGTCGAGCGGGTGCTGTGGGCCGAGACCTCGGGGCGGCGGCTCGTGGCCGCGTGCGGGCACATTCTGGAGACCGACCTGACCGGGCGCGAGCTCTCCGCGATCGTCGGGCTGTTGAACGCGGGCGAGGAAGTCGCCCTCGCCGAACTCGCCCCGACCGCACGGTCGTTGCTCTCGCGCCTTGCCGGGTTCCGTGCCGTGGAGCGGTTATGAGCCGGTGGGCACGGCCAGATATTTGTACTCCAGGAACTCGTCGATGCCCACCCGGCCGCCTTCGCGGCCGAGGCCCGACTGTTTGACGCCGCCGAACGGGGCAGCCGGGTTCGAGACGAGGCCCGTGTTGAGGCCGACCATGCCCGTCTCCAGTCGTTCGCCGACGCGCAGCGCTCGGTCCAGGTCGCGCGTGTAGACGTAACTGACAAGACCCCATTCGGTGTCGTTCGCGACCTGTACGACGTCGTCCTCGTCGTCGAAGGTGAACAGCGCGGCGACGGGCCCGAAGATCTCGGTGCCGGTGAGCTCGGCGTCGCGCGGGACCTGGGCGAGGACGGTGGGCGGGTAGAAGTTCCCTTCACCGGTGGGGAGTTCGCCGCCGGTCAGGATCTTCGCCCCGCGGTCGACGGCGTCGCGCACGAGAGCCTCGACCTTGGCGCGGCCCGCCGCGTCGATGAGCGGCCCGACATCGGTGCCGGGCGCCGTGCCGTCCCCGACGGTCAGGGCGGACATCCGCGCGGTCAGCCGGGCCGCGAACTCCTCGGCGACGGCAGTGTGCACGTAGATCCGGTTGGCGGCGGTGCAGGCCTCCCCCATGTTGCGCATCTTTGCGACCATCGCGCCGTCCACGGCCGCGTCGATGTCGGCGTCCTCGAAGACGATGAACGGGGCGTTGCCGCCGAGTTCGAGCGAGGTGCGCACGACCGTCTGCGCGCACTGGCCGAGCAGGATCCGGCCGACCTGCGTGGAACCCGTGAAGGACAGTTTGCGGATGCCGCCACTGCGCAGCAGGGGTTCGACGAGGCCGGCCGCGTCGCTCGTGGTGACCGTGTTGAGGACGCCGGGCGGCAGGCCCGCCTCGGTCAGGATCCCGGTCAGCGCGAGCGTGGAGAGCGGGGTCTGCGGGGCCGGTTTGAGGATCATGGTGCAGCCCGCGGCGACGGCGGGGCCGATCTTGCGGGTGCCCATGGCGAGCGGGAAGTTCCAGGGCGTGACGAGCAGACAGGGGCCGATCGGCTGGCGCAGGACCAGGTGACGGTTGCGGCCGTCGGGGCTGGTGGCGTAGCCGCCGTCGATGCGGACCGCCTCCTCGGCGAACCAGCGGAAGAACTCCGCGGCGTACGTGACCTCGCCGCGGGCCTCCGCCAGGGGCTTGCCCATTTCCAGGGTCATGAGGAGGGCGAGGTCCTCGGTACGGCTGAGGATGATCTCGTGGGCCCGGCGCAGGATCTCCGATCGGGTCCTGGGGGCGGTGGCGGCCCAGTCGTGCTGTGCGGCCACCGCCGCGTCCAGGGCGGCCCGGCCGTCCTGTGGGCTCGCGTCGGCGACGTCGCACAGGGTGGCGCCGGTGGCGGGGTTGTCCACCGGCATCGTGCGGTTCGCTGCCGCGTGCTGCCAGGTGCCGCCGATGTGGAGTTGCTTCGGTACGGCTCGGATGACGGGGGGTGTGGTCACGGTGGGCTCCGATGCGGTGGGGGACGGGGGGCGCGGCTAGGCGGGGCGGATGAGGTTTGCGGGGTGCCGGATGCTGAGTACTGCGTGCCTGAGCGCCGAGTGTTGAGCTCCCGAGTGCCGGACGCCGCTTGCGGGATGCCGGGTGCCGAGCGCCCGAGCGCCGAGTGCCGGATGCCGAGCGCGGGGTGCGGGGTGCGGGGTGCGGGGTGCGGGGCGCCGCAGGCTGAGTGCCCGAGCGCCGGACGCCGAATGCGGGGTGCCGGATACCGAGCGCTCGACTGCCGAGCACTGAGTACCGGAAGCCGAGTGCGGGGCGCCGGAAGCCGAGTGCGGGGCGCCGGAAGCCGAGTGCGGGGCGCCGGAAGCCGAGTGCGGGGCGCCGGATGCCGAGCGCTGAGTACCGGACGCTGAGTGCGAGCTGCCAACTACCAACCGCCAACAGCCAAGCGCCACGTGCCGGCTTCGTCGTCGTTGCTCGCGCAGTTCCCCGCGCCCCTGCCGGGGCGCGGGCACCGGCCGACCCTGTGGACAGCCCGCACGACTCAGGCCGTGGCCGAATCCACGGCCGCCCCCCACAGCCGTAGCGCCTCGTCCACCTGGTTCTCCGTCACGACGAGCGCCGGGATCATTCGGACCACGTTGCCCCAGGGGCCGCACGTGAGGAGGAGCAGGCCCTCGTCCGCCGCCGCCTGTTGGGCCCGGAGGGCGGTGGCCGGATCGGGGTCGCCGTCCGCCGTCGTGAACTCGCTCGCCAGCATCAGGCCGAGGCCGCGCACGTCGCCGATGGCCGGGGTCTTCGCCGCGACGGCCTCCAGGCCGGCCCGCAGCCTGGTGCCCATCGCCGCGGCATTGGCCACCAGGCCCTCCTCGGCGATGACGTCGAGCGTGGCGCAGGCCGCCGCGCAGGCGACCGCGTTGCCGCCGTACGTGCCGCCCTGCGAGCCCGGCCTGGCCTGGTGCATCAGGTCCGCGGACGCCGCGATGCCGGAGAGCGGGAAGCCGCTCGCCAGACCTTTCGCGGTGATCAGGACGTCGGGCGTGACATCGAAGTGGTCGTGGCCCCAGAACCGGCCGGTGCGCCCGACGCCGGTCTGGATCTCGTCGAGGATCAGCAGGATGCCGTGCCGGTCGGCGCGCTCCCGCAACCCTTGCAGGAAGGCCGTGTTGGCGGGCACGTAGCCGCCTTCGCCGAGGACCGGCTCGATGAGGATCGCCGCCGTGTCGTCGGGGTCGGTGACCGTCTGCAGGAGGTGGTCGAACTCGCGCAGCGCGAACCGCGTGGCCGTCTCCTCGTCCCAGCCGTAGTGGTAGGCGTTCGGGAACGGCGTGATGGCCACGCCCGACATGAGGGGGCCGAAGCCCGTACGGATCTTGGTTCCGGACGTGGTCAGGGACGCCGCCGCCACGGTCCGGCCATGGAAACCGCCGTGTGCGACCACGATGTTGGGCTTCCCCGTGGCCTGCCGGGCCAGCCGCATCGCCGCCTCGACGGCCTCGCTTCCCGAGTTGACGAAGAACAGGCTGTCGAGGCCCGCGGGCACCACGTCGCCGAGCTTGTCGACGAGGCGTTGCAGCGGCTGGTGCATGACGGTCGTGTACTGGCCGTGGATGAGAGTGGCGACCTGTTCCTGCGCGGCGGCGACGACGCGGGGATGGCAGTGGCCGGTACTGGTGACCCCGATCCCGGCGGTGAAGTCCAGATAGCGACGGCCGTCGATGCCGTAGAGGTGGACGCCTTCCCCGCGCTGCGCGACGACGGGGGTGGCCTGGCGCAGATGCTCGGACAGTTGGGTCATACCCTCCACCCTCAGTCCCGGGCCGAGCGGGCGTCAATGGGGCATGTGTGACGATCTCCGGCCACCCCCGTCGAGCCCCCTCTCCTTCAATTCGCAGGAGTTCTACGTAATTTCGGTACGGGTGGGCTTCCCAAGCCATCGGAGTTATGCAACAGTCCTGCGCAACCCGACCGACCAGCGCTCGGAGGAAATCAGGCCATGGCGGTGCACGACAGGGCGCGCGGGCACGATCTCGCGGCGCTGCGCGGCCTCAACACCGCGGTGGTGCTGCGGGCGTTGCGGCAGGAGAGCCCGCGGACGGTGAGCGGTCTCGCCACCGCGACGGGGCTGTCCAGGCCGACGGTCGAGGCACTCGTGGAGGAACTGTCCGGCCAGGGGTGGATCGCCGAGACCGATGCCCCGGCGGCCGGGCGCGCACCGGGCAGGCCCGCGCGCCGCTTCCGGTTCCGCGCCGAGGCCGGGCACGTGGTCGGGGTCGACATCGGACTCAGGAAGCTCGTGCTGCTGCTCGCACGCCTCGACGGTGAGGTCATCGCGCGGCAACGGGAGGATTTTCCCGAAGAGTTGACGGGCGCCGAACGCATCGAGCTGCTGCGCGGCCGGCTGCGCCGCTTCCTCGCGGACCAGAGCCTCGGCCCGGACGATGTGTGGTCGATGGGCGTCGGCGTGCCGGGCATGGTCGACGACACCGGGCGGATCCTCTCGGTGATCGTGCCGGAGTGGACCGACCTGGACCTGGCCCGCCGCCTGGCCGACGACATCCCCTGCCGTGTGTTCGTGGAGAACGACGTGAACCTCGCCGTCGTGGCCGAGCACTGGCGGGGCGCGGCGGTGCTGGCCGACGACGTGGCGTGCGTGCTCGTGGGGCGGCGCATCTCGTGCGGCCTGATGATCGACGGACGGTTGCACCGGGGACGCCGCGGCGGCGCGGGCGAGTTGGGCATCCTGCCCCAACTCGGCCTGGACGAGGCCGGGAAGGCGCTCGCCTGGGACAAGGAGCGGCACCCCGGAGAGTCCGGCACCGACGCGCTCGCGCGGGCCGTGCGCGCGGGCGACTCCGGGGCCCTCGACGTCCTCGACCGGTATCTGGCCGGGGTCGCCCCCGGCATCGCGGCGCTCGTCCTCGCGCTCGATCCCGAACTCCTGGTGCTGTCCGGGGCGTTGGCCCCGGTCGGCGAGCCGCTCGGTCCGCTCCTCGCCGAGCACCTGCGCCCCCTGACCCTGCACGTGCCACGGATCGCGGTCAGCACCCTCGGCCGCGAGGGCGTGGCCCTGGGCGCGGTGCGGCGCGCCCTGGACGCCGTCGAGACCCGGCTCCCCCACAGCGCGGGCCCGTTACGGCCGCCCGTTCCGCACTGACCCCGCTCCACCCTCTCCCCTCCCATCGACAGGAGACGCGTATGCGCAGGAGAACGCTTCTCGCCGGTGCGCTCGCGGCGGCGCCGCTCGCCGCCGGCTGCAGCAGTGGCGACGGAGCTTCCGGCACCGCCTCGGCGCGCGGCCGCACCACCCTCTCGTACGGCATCTGGGACGTCGCGCAGGCCCCGGGAATGCAGCAGATCATCAAGGCCTTCGAGCGCGAGAACCCCGGAATTTCCGTGGAGATCCAGCTCACGCCCTGGACCTCGTACTGGACGACGCTGCGTACGTCGATGCGGGGAGGCACCGCGCCGGACGTGTTCTGGATGAACGCGGTGAACATCCAGCTGTACGCGGCGAACGGCGCGCTGGAACCGCTGAGCGCGCACATCGCGAGGGACCGCACCCCGGTCGGCAAGCACCCCGACGCGCTCGTCGACATCTACGCGTACGAGGGCAAGCAGTACGGGCTGCCGAAGGACTTCGACACCGTCGGGCTCTGGTACAACAAGGCGCTCTTCGACAAGGCGGGCGTCAAGTACCCGGATTCCTCCTGGACTTGGGACGACGTACGTGACGCGGCGCGCGAGCTGACGAACCCGAAGAAGCGGGTCTACGGGATCGCCGCCGAGATGGACCGGCAGACGAAGTTCTACCCGACGGTCTTCGGCGCCGGCGGGTACGTGCTGCGGGACGGGCGCTCCGGGTTCGCCGACGCGCGGGCCGTGGAGGGGCTGCGGTTCTGGACGGACCTGGTGGACAGGGGCTGGTCGCCGCCGCAGAGCGCCATGTCGGAGGTGCGGGCCCGCAATCTGTTCCTGTCGGAGCAGGTGGCGATGAACTACGACCTCTCCGCGATGGCGTCGTTCATGTACGCCTCGCCGGCCATCAAGGACCACGGCGGTGTCACCGTGCTGCCGAAGGGCCGCGAGCGGGCCACGGTCATCCACGGGCTCGCCAATGTCATCAGCGCCAAGTCCCGGAAGAAGCAGGCGGCTTGGAAGTTCGTGGACTTCATGGCGCGGCGCGCGGCGGCGGAGATCCAGGCCAAGGGCGGCATCACCATCTCCTCGTACGAGGGGACGCAGGACGCCTGGCTGAAGTCGATGCCGGAGTTCGACCTGCGGAACTTCATCGACATGCTCGACTACGCGGTCCCGTACCCGAGTTCACGCAACACGGCCGTCTGGGAGGACCAGGAGTATCTGCTGCTCGGCGCCCCGTTCAGCGGCAAGGGCGGTATCGAGCAGGCGGCGCGGACGCTGGCGCGACAGATGGACCGGGCGCTCGACGAGGAGGACAAGTAATGGCCGTGTTCCCGTCGACGGCCGCCGCGGAGGCGGACGGCCGGATCAGGAAGCCCCGCTCGAAGGCCGGACCGGACGGCGTCGCGCGAGGCCCCAACTCCCGTACGCAGAGAGCGGCTTATCTCTTCATCGCGCCGATCGGCATCGGCTTCCTGGTGTTCTACATCTGGCCGATGATCCAGACGTTCGGCTTCAGCTTCACCCACTTCGGCCCGTTCGGCGGCAACACCTGGACAGGCGGCGACAACTACGCGCGGGTCGTCAAGGACGTCACGGTGTGGCGGGCCGTCGGCAACACACTGCTGTACGGGGCCATCGGCCTGGTCACCCTGCCGCTCTCGATCGCGGTGGCGGCGCTCCTGAACCGGCGCGGGCTGCGCGGAGTCGGCGTCTACCGCGCCCTGTACTTCATCCCGTTCGTCACGCTGCCGGTCGCGGTGGGCCTCGTCTGGAACTGGCTGTACAACGGCAACTTCGGCCTCCTGAACGAGGTGTTGTCGTGGTTCGGCGTCTCCCGGCACTTCTGGGCCTCCGACCCGTCGACGGCGCTGTGGGCGATCGGCGTCGTCTCCGTGTGGCAGAGCATCGGCTACTACTTGATCATCTTCATCGCGGGGATCAAGGGCATTCCACAGGACTACTACGAGGCGGCCGAGCTGGACGGCGCGGGCCCGGTACGGCGGTTCTTCACGATCACGCTGCCGCTGCTGACCCCGAGCATCTTCTTCGCGGCAATCATCTGCGTGATCAACTCGCTCCAGATGTTCGACCTGATCTACGTGATGATGAGCCCGACGAACCCGGCGCTCGGCTCCACGCAATCGGTCGTGAGCCTCTTCTACCAGTGGGCGTTCCAGCAGAACAACCAGGGCGCGGCGGCGGCGCTCGCGTTCCTCCTGATGCTGCTCACGGCGGCCCTGACGTACCTGCAGTTCCGGCTCCAGAAGAAGTGGGTGCACTATGCGTGAACGGATACGCCGCGTGGACGGCGGCGCCGTCGCCACGCACCTCCTGCTGTCGCTCGGCGCGCTCGTCATGGTCTTCCCGTTCCTGTGGCAGCTCCTCACGGCGCTGAAGACGCTGCCGGAGGCCGTGCACGTACCGACGACGTTCTTTCCGCAGCGGTGGAACTGGGCCGCGTTCCAGGACGTGTTCACCGCGATGCCCTACGGGGAGATGCTCGGCAACAGCGTCATCAACACGGTCGGGCGCACCGTCGGCCAGCTGGTGTTCTGCTCGCTCGCCGCATACGCCTTCGCCCGGATGCGGTTCCGCGGCAAGAACGTGCTGTTCGCCCTCTTCCTGTCCGTCCTGCTCGTCCCGTCGTCGCTGCTGATCCTGCCGCAGTACGACATCATCCAGCGGCTCGGCCTGCTGAACTCGCCGCCCGCGCTGTTCCTGCCCGGCATGTTCAGCGCGTTCGGCACGTTCCTGTTGCGCCAGTTCTTCCTGTCCCTGCCACGGGAGTTGGAGGAGGCGGCCCGGATCGACGGCGCGGGCCCGTTCCGCATCTTCTGGTCGATCATGCTGCCGCTGATCCGGCCCGCGCTCGCCGCGCTCGCGGTGATCACGGCGATGTGGTCGTGGAACGACCTGCTGTGGCCGTTGGTCGTGAACACCGACCCGGCGAAGATGCCGATCAGCGCCGGACTGACCTCCCTTGAAGGCCAGTTCGAGACCAACTACCCGGTGATGATGGCCGGTTCGCTGATCGCGAGCCTTCCGATGATCCTCCTCTACCTCTTCCTCCAGCGGCACTTCGTGCAGGGCATCGCCCAGAGCGGCACGAAGGGCTGACCCCCGCACACTGTGATAGAGAAAGGACCTTCATGGCACGCCTCGACGTGGGTCTGATCGGCGCCGGCGGTATCGCCCGCGCGCATCTGCCCGCCTGGACGGAGCTGGGCGCACGCGTCACGATCCTGTCCACCGACGGCCAGGCGGAACAACTGGCGGCCCGATACGCCGAGTTCGGTGTGACGGCTGTGGACAGTCTCGCCGAGCTGCTCGACCGCAGCTCGGTCGTTGACGTGTGCACCCCGACGTTCACCCACCGGCAGCTCGTCCTCGACGCGATCGCCGCGGGCAAGCACGTCGTCTGCGAGAAACCGCTCGCGCTGACCGTCGACGGGGCCCAGCACATGGTGGACGCGGCCGAGGCGGCGGGAGTGCTGCTGTTCCCGGCGCATGTCGTGCGCTACTTCCCCGCGTACGCGGCGCTCGCCGAGTCCGTGGCGGCGGGCGGCATCGGTGCCCCCGCCGTCCTGCGGTTCACCCGCTCGGGCCGCTACCCGGTGTGGGCGCCATGGTTCGCCGACCCGGCGCTGTCCGGGGGCATCCTGGTCGACCAGATGATCCACGATCTCGACTTCGCCCGCCTCCTCGCGGGCGAGGTCGTCCGTGTCCACGCGCAGGTCCGCGGCCGCCACACGCCGGGCGCGACCGACGGCGACGTGGCGACGGGAACGGCCGTGCTCACGCACGCGTCCGGCGCGGTCAGCCACGTCCTCGGCGTGTGGGGCCTGCCGGACCTGCCGTTCCGCACGACGTTCCGCGTGGCCGGGCCCGGCGGCATCCTGGAACACGACTCGACCGCCCACACCGGCTTCCGCGTTCTGGCCCAGGGAGCACGGGCTCTCGGTGAGGGCATTCCCGGCAGCGCGATGACGGAGAGCCCCTACCTCACGGAGCTGCGGGACTTCGCGGCCGCCGTCACGGGCGGGCCCGCGCCCCGTGCGTCGGCGCGCGACGGCGTCGAGGCGGTCCGTATCGCGGCCGCGGCCGCCGAGTCCGCGCGCACCGGAGAACCCGTCGAACTGAAGCCGACCGAGGAGGCCGGACTGTGAAGAACCTGAAGGTTGGGGTGGTGTCGTTCGCGCATGTCCACGCGGGCGGGTTCGCCCGCCTGCTCGCCGCCATGGACGGGGTGGAGGTCCTGGCGGCCGACCCCGACACGGATCTGGCGGCGCCGGGCGAGGTCCGCGGCAAGGACTTCGCGGACCGGCTGGGCGTGAACTACGTAGACACGTATGAGGAGTTGTTCGCCTGGGGCCCCGACAAGGTGGTGATCTGCTCGGAGAACGTCCGGCACCGCCCCCTCGTCGAACTCGCCGCCGCGCACGGCGTGGACGTCCTGTGCGAGAAGCCCCTCGCCACCACGCCCGAGGACGGCACGGCGATGATCGAGGCGTGCAGGGCGGCCGGGGTGCGGCTCGCGGTGGCGCATCCGGTGCGGTTCAGCCCCGCCTATCTCGCGGTGCGCGACGCGGTGCGAGCGGGCACGGCGGGCGAGGTGCTCGCGGTGTCCGGCGCGAACAACGGGTACATGCCGGGCGCGCGGCGCCGCTGGTTCGTCGACCCCGAACTCGCGGGCGGCGGCGCCCTGATGGACCACACGGTACATATCGCCGACCTTCTCGACGACCTGTTCGGCGGCATCCCCGCGACCTCCGTCTACGCGCAGACCAACAACGTCCTGTACGAGAACGAGGTCCCGGTCGAGACGGCGGGCCTGCTCACCCTCACGTACGCGAACGGGGCCGTGGCCACGATCGACTGCAGCTGGAGCCAGCCGCGGCACCACCCGGCGTGGGGCGGCCTCGCGATGCAGGTGATCGGCGACCGGGCCACCCTGGAGATGGACGCCTTCGACCAGAAGGTGCACGGCTTCAGCGAGACAGCGCGCTCCGGCGTCGAACTCCCCTACGGAGTCGACCTGGACGCGCTGATGCTGCGCGCGTTCCTCTTCGGCGACGACACCGGCCCGATCGGGGTGACGGACGGGGAGGCAGGGCTGCGGGCCCTGCGGATCGTGGCGGCTGCCTACGAGTCGGCGCGGGCGGGGCGCACGGTGGCCGTGGGGTAGCGGAGGCGGGCCGGCGGGGGCCGGGTGGCCGGAGGACGCGCTTGTGGCGGTGGTGTGGGCCCGGGTACGGCAGGATGGCCCGGCGTGCGGCGCTCCGGCGGCCGCGCGGGAACCCTCCCCTACCGAGCAGGTGCACGTGACGAAACATCACATACCCGAGCCCATCGCTGCGTTGTGCCCCGGAGGCATCCGGTGACGCGCGGACTCGAGCTCCATGACCTGATCATCGCGGGCGTCGCTCTCGTGGCGGGCCTGCTGGCCGGAGTGCTCCTGCGGATCCTGCTGCGCTGGCTCGGTGAGCGGGCCAGCCGGACGCGCTGGGGCGGGGACGATGTGCTCGTCGACGCACTGCGCACCCTCGTGCCGTGGGCCGCCGTCGCCGCCGGTGCGGCGGTGGCGGCCGAGGCGCTGCCGCTGACCGCCCGCACCGGGCGCAACGTGAACATGACGCTGACGGCGTTCGTCATCGTCGCGGCGACCCTCACCGCGGCCCGCGTCGTCACCGGACTCGTCCGGGCGGTCGCGCAGTCCCGGGCGGCCGTGGCCGGTTCGGCGACGATCTTCGTGAACATCACGCGGGTCGTGGTCCTCGCGATGGGTTTCCTGGTCGTCCTGCAGACGCTCGGGATCTCCATCGCCCCGCTGCTCACCGCGCTGGGCGTGGGCGGTCTCGCGGTGGCGCTCGCCCTGCAGGACACGCTCGCCAACCTCTTCGCGGGCGTGCACATCCTGGCCTCCAAGACGGTGCAGCCCGGCGACTACATCCGGCTCAGCAGCGGTGAGGAGGGGTACGTCGTCGACATCAACTGGCGCAACACCGTGGTGCGGCAGCTCTCCAACAATCTCGTGATCATCCCGAACACCCAGCTCTCGGGCACGAACATGACCAACTTCAGCCGCCCGGAGCAGGAGATGACCCTGCTCGTGCAGGCGGGGGTCGGCTACGACAGCGACCTGGAGCACGTCGAGCGCGTGACCATCGAGGTCGTCGCGGAGGTCATGAAGGACGTCGAGGGCGCGATGCCGGAACACGAACCGGCCGTCCGC
Organism: Streptomyces sp. NPDC102467; assembly: GCF_044765445.1. Lineage (NCBI taxonomy): Bacteria > Bacillati > Actinomycetota > Actinomycetes > Kitasatosporales > Streptomycetaceae > Streptomyces > Streptomyces sp. NPDC102467. The sequence goes on from NZ_JBIWKA010000020.1 coordinate 16,045, forward strand.
TTCCACACGTTCGGCGATTCACGGATCAGCTTCACGGTGATCCTCGGCGTCGGCGAGTTCAGCGACCAGTACCGGATCAAGCACGAGTTCATCAAGCGGCTGCACCGGCGCTTCCGCGAGGAGGGCATCCGCATCCCGGCGCCGACGCGGACGGTAGCCCTGTCGCAGGGCAGCGCGCCGGTCGTCATCCCGCACCAGCGGGACGCGTCGGACAGCCCGTCGATCGCACCGGTCAGGTAGCGCCGGGGTTCGACGACAGGCTCTCAGGCGCGGCCCTCGGCCAGTACCTCTCCGATGACGCGCTCGGCGGTCCGCGCCATGAACGGGTTCGACTCCCGGTAGTACGCGAGCTCGTGGGCGGCGATGGTCAGGGCCCAGCCCCGGCCGCGCGCCCAGGTGTCCGCGTCACCGCCGAGAGACTCGCGAAAGACCCGGCGGGCCCTGGCGTCCAGGACGTACCAGGCGACGATGAGGTCGACGGCCGGGTCGCCCGTGCCCATGCACTCGAAGTCGATGACGGCGCTGAGCCGGCCGTCGTCGACGAGGAGGTTCCCGGGCTGCAGGTCGGCGTGCAGCCACACGTCGGGGAGCGGGCCGCGCGGGGCGCGCACGGCCGTGTCCCAGAGGGCGAGCGCCGCGTCGAAGTCGATCACGCCCGCAAGCCGTCCCAGCACCTCGCGGGTGTCGCCGTCCCGTTCGGCGAGCGGGCGGCCCCGGTAGGCCTCCGGGGCACCCGCGGTGTCGATCAGGCGCAGCGCGGCGACGAACGCGGCCAGGTCCTCGGCCAGCGCCTCCGGCTTCGCCAGGCTCCGCACGGTCGGGATCGCGCCGGGCAGCCAGCGGTGCACCGCCCACGGATACGGGTACCCGTGCCCCGGCTTCCCCGCGGCGACGGGCTCGGGCACGGCGACCGGCAGCCGGGCGGCCAGGAACGGCATCCACCGGCCCTCGCTCTCCAGGTCCGGCGCCGACCCCGGCCTGCGCGGCAGCCGGATCACGTGGTCGTCGCCGAGCCGGAAGAGGACGTTGGACGTGCCGTGCGAGTCGACGTGCCGCAGCGGCAGCACTGCCCACGGGGGGAACTGCTCGTCGACCAGCGCCCGGACGAGCGCCTCGTCGATGTCGGCCTCGTCGGAGTGCAGCTTGCGAACGCCCATGATCACCTTTCGCCCTCAAGGCACTTCTGAGGGATCTCCGCGGCGGGTATCGACGCCGCGCGAGCCTATCCCCGTACGCTCTCAAGCGCCCGCCCCGTGGTGCGCGGCCCGAGGAGTGCCACGTCCACGCAGAGCAGCGCCATGAGGACGGCGCACCCGGCGAACATCCCCGTCGCACCGAACGCGTCGAGGACGGCGAGGCCCACGAAGGGCAGGACGCCGCCGGTGAGCCGGGACAGCGAGTACGCGATGCCGACCGCGCTGCCGCGCATCCCGGTGGGGAACAGTTCGGCCTGGTAGACGTGGAAGGCGTTGGAGAAGATGTTCTGGGTGAGCGTCATGAGGACGCCCGCCGCGACGATCGCCACCGAGGAGTCCGCGGTGCCGAAGGCGAGGCCGAACACGGCGATCCCCGCGGCCGACGCGATGACCAGCGTCTTGCGTTCGATCCGCTCGATGAACAGGATCGAGACGGCGGAGCCGATCGGATAGCCGAGGAAGCTCAGCGCCGTGTACGTCAGCGAGTGCACCACGTCGTGGCCCTTGGCCATCAGGACGAGGGGCGCGAGGGAACCGAAGCCGTAGTAGCCGACGGTCTGCAGCACCTGGAAGATCCAGAGCATCACGGTGCTACGGAGATAAGGCGGCCGGAACAGCTCCCGGACTGCTACGACGGCTTCCTTCTCCGTCGACTCCCCCTCCTCCGGCCCCGACTCCGACTTCGAGTCGGGCTCGGGCGACGGCAGTTGAGGCGCAGGTGTCGGCGTGAGCCCGGCGCCGCGTTCCACGTCGGCGACGATCCGGTCCGCCTCGGCGTGCCGCCCCTGGGCGCTCAGCCAGCGCGGCGACTCGGGCAGCGAGCGCCGCAGCACCCAGACGAGCGCCGCGCCGAGACCGCCGAAGATCAGCAGCCACCGCCAGCCGTCGATCAGCAGATCCCGTTCGGCGACGAGCTGTCCACCGAGCAGGGCGGCGACGGGCGCGCCGCAGAAGCCGAGGGTGTACGCGACGGCGATGAAGCGCCCGCGGACCGCGCCGGGCAACAGTTCACTGACGTACGTGTCGACGAGCGGGAGTTCGGCGCCGAGGAAGATACCGGCGACGACGCGCAGCACGATCAGCCACGTCAGATCGGGGGCGCAGGCCGCGAGCAGCGAACTGACGCTGTAACCGGCGAGGTTGAGCATGAACAGCGGGCGCCGGCCGAAGCGGTCCGCCGCCCTGCCGAGCAGCACGGCCCCGGCGAACATGCCGAAGAACGGAGCGCCGACGAGCAGCGCCTTGCCGTCCGAGTCCAGCTGCCACTGCTCGGTGAGCACGCTGCCGAGCACCCCGCCGAGGAACACCTCGTACAGGTCGAAGAAGGTGGCGAGCCCGGCGAGCAGGGTGATCCGCCAGTGCCATGCGCTGATCGGTACGGCGTCCAGACGGGCGGCGACGGTGAGCCGGGCGGGCCCGTCCGCGCTCGCCGCCGTGCCGTCGCCAGATGTCGCCTCAACCGCCCCGCCGGACATGCCCGTTCCCGCCCTCCGCTGTGACCGGTGGCTCGACCGCCGCTGCAATGGGTGGTTCACCGCCGTTTTAACTGGTGCTTACATGCATGCTGCCACGAGGGGCGCCACGCACCGGCCGCCTCCACGATCCCTCCTCGGGACTGACGTATCACTGACCCCATGTGTCACTACTGCGGTTGCCGGGACATTCCCCTCATCAAGGAGTTCATCGCCGAGCACGAGCGGGTCACGGACGCCGCCGGTGACGCGCTGCGGGCTCTCGACAGCGGGGATCCGGAGCGGGCACGCGCCCTCGTGGACCGGATGGCCGTGGAGCTCGCGGCGCACTGGCGCGGCGAGGAGGACGGCTTGTTCCGGGTGATGCGCGAGGACCCCGAGTACGCGGACCACATCGCGGCCCTGGTCTCGGAGCACCGCGAACTGGCCGCGCTGCTCCCGACGTTGGACCTGACGAGGCCCGCGGACGTACGCACCTTCGCCGAGGCCGCGCACGAACTGCACCGGCACATCGCGAAGGAGGAGGACGGCCTGTTCCCGGCGTCGCTGACCGCGCTGTCGGGGGACGAATGGGACGCGTCCATGGCGGCCTGGCGCACGGCACACCCCGAGCACACCTCGGGCGAGGGGCCCCGGTGAGACGGCGATCAGCAGGGGGAAACGACTGTGGGGCCGCCTCAGATCTCTCTGAAACGGCCCCACAACCTGCGACTTCATTAAGTCGGGACGACAGGATTTGAACCTGCGACCCCTTGACCCCCAGTCAAGTGCGCTACCAAGCTGCGCCACGTCCCGATGTCGGCTGCCTTCCGGAGTCCCGTCCGGCGGCGACAGACAGAACGATACCCCAAGCTCATGGGTGGTTTGAAACCGATTCCGCGGCCACCGGCGGACGTGGGCGAGAATCGGGCCATGAGCACTTCGCAGAGCGGCGACCGGGACCGCGACGAGGAGGGCCGGGCCCGCAACGCCCGCCCCCGTGACGGTCTCGGCCGTCCCCTCCCCTACGGCACTCCCGGCGTCGACCGTCAGCCGGAGGGCGTCGTGCGCACCCCGGCAGAGACCCTGGCCGAGGCACAGGACCTGCTGGACGCGGGCCGCCCGTTCCATGCGCACGAGGTCTTCGAGGACGCCTGGAAGTCCGGCCCCGAGTCCGAGCGCGCCCTGTGGCGGGCGCTGGCCCAGATGGCGGTGGGCCTCACCCACGCGGCCCGCGGCAACGCCAGGGGCGGCGCCCGCCTGCTGCGCCGCGGAGCGGACGTCCTGGCGGCCTGGAGAGGCATCGCCCCGGCGTCCCTGGACACGGAAGGGCTCGTCCGGTGGGCGCGCGCCCTTGCGGCCCAGGTGGACCAGGGCACCCCGGTGGATGCGGCAGCCTCGGCGCCCCGGCTGAGGGCAGCCCCGTAAGGGGCGCGGGGAACGGCGCGAGCAACCGCACACCACCCGCGCCCGCCGGCCGGTCAGCACACCGAACGGCGCCAACGCGTCACCAATCCGGCCCCACCCGAATGCGCCGTCCGCCGCCCCGGTGGACCCTGCACAAGTGACCGCCACCGATACCCCGCAGCCCGCCGCAGAAGCCCCGTTCCTGGACAAGCGCCGCCGCAACGTCGTCTTCGTCACGATCATGCTGGGCATGCTGCTCGCCGCCCTCGACCAGACCATCGTCGGCACGGCCCTGCCCACGATCGTCTCGGACCTGGGCGGCGCGGCCCACATGTCGTGGGTGGTGACGGCGTACCTGCTGGCGGAGACGGTCGCCACGGTGCTCGTCGGCAAGTTCGGTGACCTGTTCGGGCGCAAGGTCGTCTTCCAGATCTCGGCGATCGTCTTCATCACCGGCTCGTTCCTGTGCGGCCTCGCGGGCAACATGACGCTGCTGATCGCCTGGCGGGCGATGCAGGGCATCGGCGCGGGCGGTCTGATGGTGACGGCGATGGCGCTGATCGCGGACGTCATCCCGCTGCGCGAGCGCGGCAAGTACCAGGGTGCGATCGGCGCCGTGTTCGGTGTGGCCACGGTCATCGGGCCGCTGCTCGGCGGCCTGTTCACGGACCATCTCACCTGGCGCTGGGCGTTCTACGTCAACGTACCGATCGCGATCATCGTGGTGATCGCCGCGGCCCGCACCATCCCGGTGGTGAAGTCGGCGACGCGGCCGGTGATCGACTATCTGGGCATCGCGCTCGTCGCGATCGGCGCGAGCGCGCTGATCCTCGCGACGAGCTGGGGCGGCAACGAGTACGCGTGGGGCTCGGCCACCATCATCGGCCTGTTCGCGGGCGGCATCGTCGCGCTCGGCCTGTTCTGCTGGGTGGAGTCGCGCGCGGCGGAACCGATGCTGCCGATGCGGCTCTTCGCCAATCCCGTCTTCACGGTCTGCTCGATCCTCAGCTTCATCGTGGGCTTCGCGATGCTGGGCGCGATGACGTTCCTGCCGACGTATCTGCAGTACGTCGACGGGGACTCGGCCACGATCTCCGGCGTGCGGACGCTGCCCATGGTGATCGGCCTGCTGATCGCGTCGATCTTCTCCGGCAACGTGGTCAGTAAGACCGGCAAGTACCGGATCTTCCCGATCGTCGGCTCGCTCGTCATGGCGCTCGGCCTGTATCTCCTCTCCCTGATGGGGAGCGCGTCCAGCGCCTGGCAGGAGTCGCTGTACATGTTCGTGCTCGGTGTCGGCATCGGCCTGTGCATGCAGGTGCTGACGATCGCCGTGCAGAACACGGTCGAGTACGCGGACCTGGGCACGGCGACGTCGGGCGTCACCTTCTTCCGTACGCTCGGCAGCTCCTTCGGGACGGCCGTCTTCGGCACGATCTACGCCAACACGCTCAAGCCGAACCTGGCGGACGGGGTGGCCGAGGCCGCCAGGTCCGGTACCGGGATCGATCCTGCGGCGCTCGCGAAGGCCGCGCAGAATCCGGCGGGGCTGCACGCGCTGCCGGCCCCCGCGCGGGCGCCCATCATCGAGGCGTACGCGGACTCGCTGCACACGGTGTTCCTGTGGACGGTGCCGGTGGCCGCGATCGGGTTCCTGGTGGCGCTCTTCCTCAAGCAGGTGCAGCTGCGCGACAGCGCGCGGATGGGCTCCTCCGACATGGGCGAGGGCTTCGCGCAGCCGACCACCGGGGATCCGGCGCATCTGCTGGAGCGGACCGTCGGCAACATCGTGAAGTCGACGGACCTGGAGACCTCCCGGCGGATCCTCTCGGCCTCGGACACCCGGCTCGACGTCGCGGGAGCCTGGGCGGTGATGCAGGTGGAGTTCTTCACGCGGATGGTCGGTCACGCGAGCCTCGGCATGATCTCGGCGCGGCGCATGCTGCCGCCTGAGGTCCTGGTGCCGGTGTTCCAGCGCATGGTCGACGAGGGCTATCTGTCGCGTACCGGCACCTACTTCTCGCACACGGAGGCGGGGAGCCGGGAGGCCGGTGTCATCAACCATGCGTGGGGCGAGTGGCTGACGGACAAGGTCGAGGCGGATCTGGGCCGCCCGCCGGGCGAGGATCTGCGGGCGGCCGTCGACACGATCGCGAAGCGGCTGCTCGCGGAGGATCTGGAGCAGGGGCTGCCGCACCAGCCGGGCTCCGACCGCACGCTCAGCCCTACGTAGAGCGGCGCACGCCGTAGCTCAGTGCAGCAGGAGTTGCAGGCCGCCGAGGATCGTGGCCGCGATGACCAGGCGCTCGAACAAACGCTGGTTGATGCGGTTCACGGCCCATTTGCCGAGCAGGGCCCCCGGCACGACGAACGCGACGAGGGCGGCATCGAGGAGGAGCGAGCGGCCGTCGATGAGGCCGAGGCCCACGCTGAACGGCACTTTCGCGGAGTTCACGATGAGGAAGAACCACGCGGAGGTGCCGAGGAAGCCCAGCTTCCGGAAGCCCGCGGAGAGCAGGTACATCGACATCACGGGGCCGCCGGCGTTGGCGACCATTGTGGTGAAGCCACCGAGCACCCCGTAGGAGCCTGCTTTGACCCGGGCCGCGCGGGTCGCCGTCTCCTCGACCTCGGGGACCCCGGCCTTCCGGCGCCGCCACAGGGTGACCGCCGCCATCAGCAGCAGGATCGCCCCGATGGACGTGCGGACGGCCCCGTCGCCGGCGTAGGCGAGGAAGACCGTGCCGAGCACCACTCCCCCGGCGACGGCGGGGAACAGCCGCCACAGGGTGGGCCAGTGGGCGTGCCGCCGATAGGTGAGGACGGCGAGGATGTCGCCGCAGATCAGGATCGGCAGCAGCACGCCGGTGGAGGCGCGGGCGGGCAGGATCGCGGCGAAGACGGCGAGGCTGACCGTGTTGGCGCCGCTGACGGCGGTCTTGGAGAAGCCCACCAGCAGAGCCGCGGCGGCCAGGGCGGTGAACTCCCAAGGGGTGACCCCGAATATGTCGTGCATGGCGGGCCGATGGTAGACCCACCTATCCGGGGAGCGTCAGGGGCGCCACATGGTGATACGCGTGACCGCGCGGGTCAACGGCCCGCGTACGTAGCCCTCAGCTCACGCTTGAGGATCTTCATGCTGGGGCCCAGCGGCAACTGGTCGGTGAACTCGATCCGGCGCGGGTACTTGTGCTTGCCGAGGTGTTCCTTGGACCAGGCGGTGAGTTCCGCCGCGTCCAGTTCGGTGCCGGGCTTCAGCACGATCACCGCGCAGACCTCTTCGCCGTGCACGTCGTCGGGCAGCCCGATGACCGCGGCGTGCCCGATGCCGGGGTGACGCATCAGGACCTCCTCGACCTCGCGCGGGTACACGTTGTAGCCGCCGCGGATGATGATGTCTTTCTTGCGGTCGACGATGCGCAGATAGCCGTCCCCGTCCTTGGTGCCGAGGTCGCCGGTGCGGAACCAGCCGTCGACCAGGGCCTCGGCGGTCGCCTCGGGGCGGCCCAGGTAGCCGGTGAAGACACAGTGGCCACGGACGACGACCTCGCCGAGTTCGCCGGTCGGCAGCAGGTCGACGCGGTCCTCGACCTCGGCGCGCGCGATCTCCACGTCGACGCCCCACAAGGGCTGTCCGATGGTGCCCGGTCGGGCGCCGAACACGGGCTGGTTGGCGGCGGCCGCCGGAGACGTCTCCGAGAGGCCGTAGCCCTCGTAGACGGTCGCGCCGAAGGCCTGCTCGAAGCCCTCCAGGACCGCGACCGGGAGCGAGGCGCCGCCCGAGACGCAGATCTTCAGCTGCGGCAGCTTCTCGGCGCCCGGCGCCGCGGAGAGGAGGTTCACGTACATCGTCGGGACGCCGTGGAACGTGTTGACGTTCTCGGTGACCATCAGGTCGATCGCGCGGGCCGCGTCGAAGCGGGGCAGCAGGACGAGGGTCGCGCCCGCCCGCCAGGTCGCGTTCATGGAGACGGTCTGGCCGAACGCGTGGAAGAGCGGCAGCGCGCCGAGCGCGATGTCGTCGGGGTGCACGTCGTGGGCGTCGAAGGCGCTGACCGTCGCGTTCATCACCAGGTTGAAGTGGCTGAGCTCGGCGCCCTTGGGGACGCCGGTGGTGCCGCTGGTGTAGAAGATGACGGCCGGGTCGTCGGCCTCGCGGGTCACGTAGGACGTCAACGGCTGGGCATCTTCGGTCAGTTGCTCCAGTTCGCCGCCCGCGCCGAGTGTCACCATGCGCACGCCCGTGGCCTCCGCGGCGGCCGCGCCGACCGCCGCCTGCGCCGGGTGGCACAGGAGCAGGGTCGCCTCGCTGTCCTTGAGGACGTGCCGCACTTCCTCGGCCGACAGCAGCAGGTGTACGGGGACGACGACCGCGCCGGCCGCGAGTGCCGCGTAGTACGCGCGCGGGAACTCGGCCGTGTTGGGCGCCATCAGGGCGACCCGGTCCCCCGGGCGGACGCCGACGCCGGTCAGGGCGGCGGCCTGCTTGCGGGCCTGCAGCCACAGCTCCGCGAAGGTGAGGCGCAGTTCTCCCTCCACGAGCCCGGTCTTGTCGGGGCGGCGGCGGGCGGACTCGGCGAGGATCGCGGCGAGGGACAGGGTTGCCATGGGGGTGGTGCTCCGTTCGGTGCTTCCTGCTGTGGTGTGGGTTCAGCCGCGTTCGACGAGTACGGCGCTGCCCTGGCCGACGCCGACGCACATGGTGGCGAGGCCCCGCGCGGCGCCGGTGCGGCGCAGTCGGTGCAGCAGGGTGGTGAGGATGCGGGCGCCGGAGCAGCCCAGCGGGTGGCCGAGCGCGATGGCGCCGCCGCTGGGGTTCACGAGCTCCGGGTCGATGCCGAGGCTCTCGACGCAGGCGAGGGCCTGCGCGGCGAACGCCTCGTTGAACTCGGCCTCTTCGATGTCGTCGATCGACCAGCCGACGCGGCCGAGTGCCTTGCGCGTCGCAGGCACCGGGCCGATGCCCATGACGTCGGGGTGGACTCCGGCCGAGGCTCCGGCGACGTAGCGGCCGAGGGATTCCAGGCCCAGGTCGTGCAGGGCTTCCTCGCTGACGAGGAGCAGTCCCGCGGCGCCGTCGTTCATGGGAGAGGCATTGCCCGCGGTGACCGAACCGCCCTTGCGGAACACGGGCTTGAGGCCGCCGAGCTTCTCCAGGGACGTATCGGGGCGGATGCATTCGTCGGCGTCGACGACGACACCGTCGGGCCGCGTGACCGGAAGGATCTCGGCGTCGAAGAGGCCGTCCTTGCGCGCGGCGGCGGCCCGCTGGTGGCTGCGCAGCGCGAACGCGTCCTGGCGCTCGCGCGAGACCGCGTACCGCTCGGCCACCTCCTCCGCGGTCTCGCCCATCGCGAGGACGCCGTGCAGTTCCTTCATCTTCGGGTTGACCAGGCGCCAGCCCAGGCGGGTGTCGTACGTCTGCATCGTGTGCGGGAGCGCGTCGTCGGGGCGGGGCAGCAGGAAGGGGGCGCGGCTCATGGACTCGGAGCCGCCCGCGAGCACGATGTCGGCCTCCCCGGCGGCGATGGTGCGCGCCGCGGTGGTGACGGCCTCCAGGCCGGAGGCACAGAGCCGGTTCACGGTCGCGCCGGGCACCGATTCGGGGAGGCCGGCGAGGAGGGCGGCCATCCGCGCGACGTTGCGGTTGTCCTCGCCCGCCTGGTTGGCGGCGCCCCAGTAGATGTCGTCGATCCGGGCCGGGTCGAGTCCGGGGACGTCCGCCAGCACGCCGCGCATCACCGTCGCCGCGAGGTCGTCGGGGCGGATGGCGGAGAGGGCTCCGCGCAGCTTTCCGATCGGGGTGCGGCGGGCGGCGGCGAAGTGCACGGGGCGCAAGGTCAGCTCCAAGGGACAGCGGTAAATTAGCACTGCTAGTTTTGGACTATAGACCCGGGCCGCGGGCACTGTGAAGGGGCGCAGGGGAGCAATCACCCCGCCGGACGCCCGACCGGTCGCCGGTGAGCAAATAGGGACATGCCGTGATCAAAGAGGTGGGCGCCGTTCCACATCTCAGGGCTGGCCCTGATGTCCCGGCCGCCCTCACCGCCTACATTCGAAGTCCGGCACCGCTCCGCAGACGATGTACGGGGGCCACGGGGGAAAACGGGGGACGACGTCGTCTCCGGAGCGGACAGCCGGGACCTCTTGCACGGGTCCGCGCGGGCTGCGAAGACAGAGAAGGCAGTCTCAGCCGCGCAGATACGTGAGAACGGCCATGACCCGCCGGTGCTCGAGCAGGTCGGGCTCCAGGCGCAGCTTGCCGAAGATGTTGCGGACATGGGTCTCGACCGTCTTGCCGCCGATGACCAGCTGCTGCGCGATGGCCTCGTTCGAGCGGCCCTCGGCCATCAGCGTCAGGACGTCGCGCTCACGGCCGGTCAGCTCGTCGAGCGGGCCCGCCGCCCGCGGCGCCTCCATCAGCCGGGCGACCACCAGCGGATCGAGCACGGTCTCGCCGGCGGCGACCCGCTTCAGCGCACCGTGCAGCTCGTCGATGTCGGCGACACGCTCCTTGAGCAGGTAGCCGAAGCCTTCCGGCCGCTCGGCGAGCGCCTGCACGGTGGACGACGTCTCCACGTACTGCGACAGCAGCAGGACGCCGGTGCCCGGATGGGCGGCGCGGATCGCGGCCGCCGCGACAAGGCCCTCGTCCGTGTGGGTGGGCGGCATCCGGATGTCGAGCAGCACGGCGTCGGGCGCGTGCGCGGCGACGAGGCCGAGCAGCGGCACGGTGTCCGCGCACTCGGCGGCCACCTCGATCCCCTCGTCGGTGAGCAGCCGCACGATCCCCTGCCGAAGGAGCGCCGAGTCCTCGGCCACGATCACCCGCACGGAAGCTCCGCCCTGATTCGGGTCCCGCCACCGGCGGGACTGTGGATGTGCAGTACGCCGTCGACGGCGGCGAGCCGGTCGGCGAGGCCGCGCAAGCCGGTGCCGCGCCCGGTGTCGGCCCCGCCGACACCGTCGTCGACCGTCTCCACGACGAGCAGGCCGTCCTGGTGCCGGGCCGAGACGCTGACGGCGCGGGCCCGCGCGTGCTTGGCCGCGTTGGTGAGGGCCTCGCAGACGGTGAAGTAGGCGGTGCTCTCGACGAGCGGGTCGTAGCGCCGGGGCTCGGCCGCGACGACGACCGGCAGCGCGGCCTCCTTCGCGAGGGCGTTGAGCGCGGGCGCGAGCCCTTCGCGGGTGAGCACGGCCGGGTGGATGCCCTGCGCGATGCCGCGCAGCTCCTCGATGGCCAGGCGCAGGCTCGACTCGGCCTCGCCCGCGGCCGCGCGCAACGTCTCGTCGGAGTGGTCGGCGAGCCCGCGCTGCACCCGGCGTACGGCCATGAGCGCGAAGACCAGACGGGCCTGCGCCCCGTCGTGCAAGTCCCTTTCCAGGCGCCCGCGTTCGGCGTCCGCGGCCTGGACGATGCGGGTGGCGACGTCCTTGGCGCGGGTGCGCAGCCAGACGTTCTCCAGCGCGAGACGCAGCGCGGCGGCGACGGACTCCAGCAGTTCGGGGTCATCCATCAGCGCCGGGTCGTGGTGGAGCAGGGCGAGCGGGCGGCCGTCGGACGCGCCGACCCGGGTGCGTCCCGGCCCCTCGGGGCTCACCTCGCGGCCCGCGCCGTCGACGTACGCGCCCCGTTCCTCGCGCCACATGCCGAGCCGCAGCGTCGGGTCGCCGAGGACGCGCACGAGGGCCTCGCGGACCTTGGTCGAGTCGGGGTCCGTGCCCACGTCGATGACGAGCCCGCTGACCTCGGCCCGCTGCAGATGCATGCGCAGCAGGCCGCCGAGGAAGGCGAAGGGGACGGCGACCTGCGCGAGGTCGGAGAGCAGGTAGACGGCCTGTTCGGCGACGGAGCCGACCTCGCCGAACCACGGCACGACGTAGAACAGCATGTCCCACATCAGGAACACGACAGCGACGCCGATCCCGATCCAGGCGGGGAGCAGCGCCCGCCTGCGCGCGGCGGACGCGTGCCGCCAGCGCAGCACGATCGCGACGGCGGCGACCGCCGAGATCACCCACCCCGCCGCGTGGTACAAGGCGTCGAAGGTGTCGAACATGCCGTGCCAGGGCGGTACGAAGAAGAGGTTGGGCCCGCAGTCGCGGCAGTCCAGATATGTCGCGCCGGTGTCCGTCGCCGGGTCGAACAGGAGCGTACGCAGCAGACCGCCGACGGCGACGAGCCCGTACGCGAACTGGACGAGGCGCCGGGTGAGGACCGTGGTGAGGCGCCCCTCCGGGAAGGAGAGGATGAGGTGCAGGAGCACCGCCATGTTCAGCGCCTCCCACCAGGCGCCGAACGTGAACAGGGCCGGGTTCGCGGTGCCTTGAAGGTTGCCGAAGAACCAGGTGATGCCTTCGAGCACCATGAGGCGGCCGGTGTTGTTCGCGGGCCTGCGCCGCCAGGCCATGAGTCCGGCGACCACGTACGCCCAGCCGACCGCGAGGTCGCGCACCAGGTCGGACGCGGACGCACCGGCCCGCGCGTACGCCCACGATCCCGCCGCACCCGATACGACAGCGACGGCGGCGGCCCCGGTCAGGCGCAGCCGAACCGCCCGCTTCCCCTGACTGTCCACCGCCACACCGTAGGCCATTCGGGGGGTCACGGAGTACGCCGGTCGGGGGCGCGCGAAGTTCTGTACTGTCGGGACGCGTACCAGGCAATGCCGATCGGGGGGCGTAATGGCATCGCGGAGGTTGTTGTCATTCGCGGACGCGCTGGAGTTGCTGGGGATCGACTCCGCGCGGATCGCCGCGCTGGACCGGGCGCTCGGCGGGGCGCTGAATATGGCGACCGGCGGCGCGAGCGGCACGGTCCTCGGCATGGTCTCGGGGCGCGGCCGGATCGTCGGAGCGGGCCGGGACGCGGTGCGCGGACTCGGGGAACGTCTCGGGCGCGCTGCGGCACGGGCCGAGCGGACGGACGTGCTGCGGGCGGCGCACACGGTGATCGTGGTGGTGGCGTGGTTCGAGGCGCTGGAGGAGGCGCAACTGCCGTTCTCGTTCGACGATTTGGAGCTGACGCGGGACGAGCAGGTACGGATCGCGCAGCGGGCGTCGGGGGACGGATCCCACCCCGACAGCCGCTGGCAGTCGCTGCTCACCGTCGAAGCGCCGATCCCCACACCGGACATCCCGCCCGAGGACGTCCCCGGCCTCCTGCTCCCCCACTACCTCGTCCTGGCGGACGCCTTCGAGCAGTTCCTGCACGGACTCGCTCTCACCGAGAGACATTCGATGCGGCAGCACGCCGAGATCCGGATGTCGCTACTCGACATGGCCGGTGCCGCGGTCGCCCGGTACGAGGAGTTGTACGCCCAACTCATACAGCAGGCACCGGAGTTCCAGTTCTGGACGACCCGGATCGAGCACTGGTCCACCCGCAACCAGGTGCGTCTCGCCCTGTCCGGCATCGACACACTGCTCGCGCGGACCGCGCAGACGCTCGCCCCGCCCGTCGACGTGGCCGCGGCCCTCGCCCGGGCCCACCTCGCCGACCTCGGTCATCCCGTCCTCGACGCCACGAGCGCACCGGAGGGGTTCGAGGTCCCCCCGCTGGAGGACATGTACCTGGACCCGGACTTCCGGGTCGCGGTACCCGGACGCCAGGGGAATCCGGCGGACGAACACTGGTGGGAACAGGTCGACGTCCGCCAGGACCTGACGCGCTACCTCGCCGGAGCGCTGACCAGCCCGGCGCTCACCGAGGCCCCGCTCCTCGTCCTCGGCCACCCGGGTGCCGGCAAGTCCGTACTGACCCGGGTGCTCGCCGCTCGGCTGCCCGCCGCCGGATTCCTGCCGGTACGGGTCCCCCTGCGCGACGTACGCGCCGAGGACGAGTTGCAGGACCAGATCGAGCAGGCGATCCGCTCGGTCACCGGTGAACGCACGACGTGGCCCGAGCTGGTCCGCGCCGCGGGCGGCGCCACGCCCGTTCTGCTCCTGGACGGCTTCGACGAGCTGCTCCAGACGACAGGCGTCCACCACACCGACTTCCTGGTCCGCGTGGCCCGCTTCCAGCAGCGCGAGGCCGAACAAGGCCGCTCGGTACTGGCGCTGGTCACCAGCCGCGCCACGGTCGCCGACCGGGCCCGCCACCCCGAGGGCATGGCGGCATTGCGCCTCGAACCGTTCCGGCCGGAACAGATTCAGCGGTGGCTGGCCATCTGGAACGAGGCCAACGCTTCCAGCGGACAGCCGCTCACCTGGGAAGCAGTCGACCGTCACCGCGAACTCGCCGAGCAGCCGCTGCTGTTGACGATGCTCGCGCTGCACGACGCGACCGAAGGAAGGCTCCGCGGCGAGACCGGCGAGCCCCTCGCCGTCACCGAACTGTACGAGGAGCTCCTGTCGACGTTCGCACGGCGCGAGGTGACCAAGACAAGTCCGGGCGCGGTCCCCGATCATGTGCTGGACGAGCGGGTGGAGCAGGAGTTGCAGCGCCTGTCCCTCGTCGCCTTCGCCCTGTTCAACCGCAGCCGCCAGTGGGTGTCCGCGGACGAGCTCGACGCGGACCTCGTGGCGCTGCTCGGCAAGCAGGTCTCCCAGGACATCGGCTTCCGTACGCCACTCGACGCGGCGGAGGTCGCCCTCGGCCGGTTCTTCTTCGTACAGCGGGCGCAGTCGCTGCGGGACGGACGTGTCCTGGCGACGTACGAATTCCTGCACGCGACGTTCGGCGAGTACCTGACGGTCCGTCTGACGCTGCGCCTGCTGACCGATCTGCTGCCGGCCCGGCCTTCCGCGTTCTCGCTCGCCGAGGGCAGGATCGACGATGATCTGGCCTACACACTGCTGTCGTACGCGCCCCTGTCGTCCCGTCAGATGACGCACTTCGCGGTGGAACTAACGCAGCGGATGCCGGCCGCGGAGCGGGACCGGCTCGCCTCGCGCCTCGTCGAGGTACTACGGGTCCACGGGGCCCGCACCACCGATCAGTACCCGGCCTACCGTCCTGCCGCGCTGCGTACCGCGGCACGCCACGGTCTCTACGGTGCGAACCTGGTGCTGATGATCGTGGTTCTGCGCGGGCGCACGTCCGCGGCGGAGTTGTTCCCCGAGGCCGCCGACCCGGTCCACGTCTGGCACCGGCACTGCATGCTGTGGCGGTCGTCGATGGACGAGGAGCAGTGGACGGACTTCGCTCTCACCTTCACCCCCCGGCAGGCCTGGGGCGAGGGCGGCGGGCGCACGCTGACGATCACTCTGCGCGCAGGGACGCTGCGCGCACCCCAGCCGGTCGACGCGAACTGGCTGTTCGGTTATCCGCAGGGGCACGGGGGCGAGGTGTGGCAGCGGTCGTACTGGGACGAGCTGTGGCACAAGGCCGCGGTGACGGGGTCCACGGCCGACTCGATTCTGCGCCTCGCGCTGGAGCCGGTGATCGGCAATCTGGGCCCTGCCCTGACGACGTTCGTTCCCGTCGATGGTGAGCGGGCTTCCTCCCTGGCGCACGACTTGCTGGAGCTCCTTCTCCACGACACGACAGAGCTGACCGATGACGAACTGATCGCGCTCTACGAGCGAACCGTGCGTGGCCTCGGCCTGATGCCGCACGGATGGCACAATTTCGGCCGGGTGGTGCAGGCGCTGCTCACCGTCCATGAGCGGGACAAGGACCGACTGGGCGACAGCGTGCGGGACATGCTCAGGAGTCAGACCCTCGGGCCCCTCGATCGGCTTTCCTGAGCCTGTCCCGCACGTCCCGCTCCGGATCGGTTCCAGCGCCCGGCCGCACAGCAGGCTGAACGCGAGGCGTCGCCTCAGGACTCCTGCGCCGCCGTGTCGTGGAGCGCGTCGACCTTGGTGACGAAGTCCTGGAGGAAGGGGTCGGCGATCTTGACGGGGCCGAGCTGGTGGTGTTCGGCCGGGTCGACGGTGATGCGCGCGGCGGTGTCGGCGGCGGTGTCCATGGCCTTTCGTGCGGCGGCCGCGCCGCCCGTGTCGTGGGCGCCGATCGCGCGCAGCGCCGTGAGCCCCTGGCGCAGCGCCTCGCCCCAGTGCTCGGTGGCGGTGAGCCAGCGGTCGGCGTCGTGCAGGAACAGCTGGTCGGGGACGCCTGCGCGGAGCACGGCCGGGGTTCGCGCGATCGTGGCGGCCTTCGGGGCGAAGGTGCGGATCGCGGCGCGCGGATCGGACTCGTACGTCTTCCAGAACGCGGCCAACTCGGCGCCGAGTACGGGCGATTGGGGCTGCCAGGGTGTCGCGCCGAAGGTGGGTGCCATGTGGTTGAGGTCGACGAAGACCTGTACGGCGTCGGCCACGTGCGGGTCGCCGCCCGCGAGGTGCAGGGCCGACCGGCGGGCGGAGCGGGTGCGGTCGTAGCCGCGGTCGTTCCACGAGAAGTCGGACATGGTGAAGACGGCGAGCTTGCTGGCCGCCTCCTGGTTCATGGGGTTGGAGACGAGTCCGCTGAGGTTGTCGGAGAGGCCCGGCTCGCGCTTGTCGTACGGAGCGAGGAGCAGGCGTCCGGCGGTCTGCCCGAAGTCGTTGACGGGGTAGTTGTCCCAGACGAACACCTTGCGCCCGAACAGCTGGGAGGCCTGCTGTGCCTGGGAGTTGGTGATGTCGGACGGTACGACGTCGGTACCGGTCCACATCACTTCGACGGCCGGGTCGAGGTGCGCGCGGAGCTCCTGCTTGTACGCGGTATCGGCGAGGTCGCCGTACTCGGTGGGCACCATCTGCAGCGGGTTGGCGCCGTCGTGCGTGGCGACGAAGTCCTTCTGGACGGCGTTCAGGAGACCGACCTGCGCCTGGGCAGCGGGGCCGCGACCGGGAGCGCCGAACTTCGCCTCGTCGGCGGCGCAGTTCCACTTCGTGTAGCTGATGTCGTCGAGCGGGACGGAGAAGGAGCGCACCCCCAGGTCGTACAGGGACTGGAGTTTGGCGGTGAGCGCCTTGACGTCGGCCGGATCGGAGTAGCAGACGGAGCCGCCGGGCGAGACGGCGAAGGTGAACCGGACGTGGTTGACGCCGGCCCGGTCGACGAGGTCGCCGAGCTCCGTCAGCTTGTCGGCGGGGTAGGGGGCGCGCCACTTGTCGCGGTGGTACGGGTCGTCCTTGGGCGCGTACACGTACGTGTTGGACTTGACCTCGCCGAGGAAGTCCATCTGGTCGAGGCGTTCGTCGGTGGTCCACGGCGGGCCGTAGAAGCCTTCGATGCTGCCGCGCAGCTCCATCGACGGGAAGTCGCTGACCGAGGCGCCCGCGACGGCGTGCCGGTTGACGAGTTGACGCAGGGTCTGGGCCGCGTAGAACTGGCCGGTGGCGTCCGTGCCGCCGAGCGCGACGGTGCCCTTGGCCGCGCGCAGGGCGTAGCCCTCGGCGTGGTCGGGGACGTCGGTGCCGCGCAGGGCGCGGGCGATGTCGGGCCGGGTGGCGGGGCCGAGCAGGACGGTGAGCGGGGCGCGGCCCGAGGCCTTGGCCCGTACGTCGACCGCACGCACTCCGCGGTCCGTGAGGATCGCGGTGACGCGGGCGCGGGCGGCGGGGTCGGTGGCGTCGTCGACGACAAGCTCGGCGCGGGCCGGCAGGGGCACGTCGGCGCCCGCGCGGGCGATGTGCTGCGGGGTCGGCGAGACGGTGGGCAGCGGGCGCGGCTTCGCGGCCGGGGCCGCGGTGACCGTCGGGGCCGCCCCGATGGACGCGGCGAGGAGCAGGGCTGCGGCGGTACAGGCCTTCAGTGTTCTCCGGGCGGTCATCCGGAACGCCTCCAAGGGCTCGCAAGTCTCGCGGAAAGCGCTTGTGTGGCCTGCACACTAAATCCCTTCGGCCGACGCGACAAGAGGGCACGGTCGGGTCCGGTGGGACAGGTATTGCGCACCTGACTGATGAGCAAGTCAGGTGCGCAATACCTGCTCCTACATGGCTTTCTTCAGGTTGCGTGTTGAGTTCTTCTCAATACGTGGTTAGGGTCGGGCCCCGTGGAAACCAACGACGTCCCCGACCGCGCACCGAGCGCCGACACCGCCGCCCGCGTCCGCGAGGTCATCGCGGCAGCGGGAGTCAGCCAGCGTGAGTTCGCGCGCCGCATCGTCATGGATCCGTCGAAGCTGTCGCGGTCGCTGAGCGGCACCCGCCGCTTCACGGCCGCCGAGCTGGCGCGGATCGCCGACGAGGGCAGGGTCGACGCCGGCCGGCTGCTCGGGGTGCTGCCCCAGGAGCAGGCCCCGGCCGTCGTCGCGCCCGTCGAGGGCGGGCGTCCGCTGCAGATCGTCCGCGAGACGGTCCGGCTCGTCGCCGAGCACGGATTCCACGCGGTGCGGGTCGCCGACATCGCCCGCGCCTGTGCCACCAGCACCGCCGCGATCCACTACCACTTCCCCGGCCGCGCCGACCTGTTGGAGGCGGCGGTGCGCTGGTGCATGGACGAGGACACCGCTCGCCGTGCCGCCCGGCTCGCCGCGGCGGACGACGCGGTGGCGGAGCTGGCCCAGCTCATCGAGTTGCAGACGCCCCGCACCGGGCAGCAGCGCCGCCAGTGGGCGGTCTGGCTCGACCTGTGGGCCGAGGCCGCGCGCTCCACGGCGGTCGGCCGGCTGCACGCCGAGTACTACCGGCAGTGGCGGGAGACCGTCGCCGACGTCGTACGAAGAGGCGTCGCCCAGGGCGTGTTCCGTCAGGCGATCGACCCGGAGGCGGCGGCGCTCACGCTGACCGCGCTGATCGACGGCCTGGCCACGCAGGTCCTGGCGTCCGGAACGGCCGGTACCGGCCCGGAGGAGATGCACACCGCGCTTGAGGCGCACGTGCGCACGACGCTCCTCAAGACTCCCTGAGGGGTCATCCAGGAACGCGGGGCCGTATCGACATGCGGCTCCGCCGCGCACCCGGCGACCAGCCACGACGCAACCCGCACCCGCACCCGACAATGCATCACACTCCCCCCACGGCGCGAAGGCCGCGGGGCTCCGCTCCGGACCCCGCTCCCCGATCGCCGTAGGGGCTGAATATGGGAGGCCCCCACATGCCCGTCACCGAGAACGTCATCATCACCTGCGCCCTCACCGGCGCCGGCGACACCGTCCGCAAGAGCCCCCACGTCCCGGTCACACCCGAACAGATAGCCCAGAGCGCGGTCCAGGCCGCCGAGGCCGGCGCGGCCGTCGTCCACATCCACGTACGCGACCCCGAGACCGGCGCACCCTCCCGCGATCCGCGGCTCTACCGCGAGGTCGTCGAACGCGTCAAGGAGACCGGCACCGACGTCGTCATCAACCTCACCGCCGGCATGGGCGGCGACCTCGTCATCGATCCGGACGACCCGCTGACCCACCTCCCCGGCACCGATCTGGTCAGTGGACTCGAACGCCTCCCGCACGTCGAGGAGTTGCTCCCCGACATCTGCACGCTCGACTGCGGCTCCCTCAACTTCGGCGACGGCTCGAACCTCTACGTCTCCACCCCCGACATGCTCCGCGCGGGCGCCCGTCGCATCCAAGAGCTGGGCGTGCGGCCCGAGTTGGAGATCTTCGACACGGGCCAGCTGTGGTTCGCCAAGCAGCTCCTCGCCGAGGGCCTGCTCGACGACCCGACCGTCTTCCAGCTGTGTATGGGCGTCCCGTGGGGCGCTCCGGCCGACCCGGGGGTGCTCCAGTCGATGGTCAACATGCTGCCCGACGGGGCCCGTTGGGCGAGTTTCTCGCTCGGCCGGATGCAGATGCCGTGGGTCGCGCAGTCGATCCTGCTGGGCGGACACGTCCGCGTGGGCCTGGAGGACAACCTGTACCTGGGCAAGGGCAACAAGGTGACGAACGCCCAGCTCGTCGAGCGGGCCGTGACCATCACCGAGTCGATCGGCGCGCGCGTCGCGACCCCGGACGAGGCCCGTGAGCTGCTCGGCCTCAGGAAGGCGAACGCCTGATGAACTCCCCCATCACCCCTGAGAACGTGCGGCGCGTCGCCTGCGTCGGTGCCGGTGTCATCGGCGGCGGCTGGGTCGCCCACTTCCTGGCCCGTGGCTACGACGTGTCGGCGTGGGACCCGGCGCCCGACGCCGAGCTGAAACTGCGCCGGCTCGTCGACGCGGCGTGGCCCGCGCTGACCCAGCTGGGCCTCACCGAAGGCGCCTCCCGCGACCGTCTCACGGTGACGCCCACCCTCGAACTGGCGGTTGCCGAGGCCGAGTTCGTACAAGAGAGCGCGCCCGAGAAGCTCGACCTCAAGCGTGATCTGCTGACCCGCCTGGACGCGGCGACGCCGCCCGGCGTCGTCATCGCCTCGTCGACGTCCGGCTACCCGATGACGGACATGCAGACGACGGCCGCGGACCCGTCGCGCCTGGTCGTCGGGCACCCGTTCAACCCGCCGTACCTGATCCCGCTCGTCGAGGTCGTCGGCGGCGAGCGCACCGGGAGCGCGGCCGTCGCGTGGGCCTCCCGCTTCTACGAGGTGGCGGGCAAATCGGTCATCACCATGGACCGCGAAGTACCCGGCTTCATCGCGAACCGCCTCCAAGAGGCCTTGTGGCGCGAGGCGTTGCACATGGTCGCCAACGGGGAAGCGACGGTCCAGGACATCGACGCCTCGATCACCGAGGGCCCTGGGCTGCGCTGGGCGATCATGGGTCCGATGCTGACGTTCGCGCTCGCGGGCGGCGAAGGCGGCATGGCGCACATGCTGGACCACTTCGGCCCGTCCCTGAAGTCGCCCTGGACCCGCCTCGAAGCACCCGAGCTCGACCGGGAGTTGTACGACGCGGTGGTCGCCGGGTGCGACGAGGCGGCGGACGGCCGTAGCATCGCCGATCTGGTGGCCGAGCGCGACCGGGGCGTCATCGACGTCCTGCGCGCGACGGGCCGCCTCGACCGCAAGGCGGACCAGCGATGAACGGCACGCCCTCGATCCCCCTGCTGCACCGCACCGTCCGTCCCGAGTGGATCGACTACAACGGCCATATGAGTGAGGCCTTTTACGTGCTGGCCTTCGGTCACGCCACGGACGCCCTGATGATCGAGACGGGTCTGCACTCCGGCTACCGCGAGTCGACCGGCTGCTCCCTCTACACGGTCGAGTCGCACATCCGCTATCTGCGCGATGTGCCCGAGATGGCCCATCTGGCCATCCGCACGAGGGTGTTGGGCGCTGCCGCGAAGAAGGCACGCTTCACGCACGAGATGTACGTGGTCCCGGACGAATCCGCCGAACCGGACGCGGACGCGGCGCCGGTGGCGACGACGGAGTTGCTGGCCGTGCACGTCGACCAACAGGCGGGCCGGGCGGCCGAGTTCCCGGACGAGATCCGGGAACGCTTCCGCGAACTCACGGAAGAGGCGCCGGAGTGGGCGGGCCGGTCGATCGCCGCCGTGGCCTGAGATTCCGTAGCCCCACCGCACTTCAGGGTCCGTAGCCCCACCGCACTTCAGGGATGGGACCCCGCCTGGCAGGCGGGGTCCCATCCCTGTGGCTCCGGCAACCGGCTCAGTAGGGCCGGTCCCCCGCGATGGCGACGCGCTCGGCGACCCGTCGGGCGTCGCCGTAGTCGGCCACGGCGTAGTGCTGCGTGGCCCGGTTGTCCCAGAACGCGACGTCCCCGGCCTGCCAGCGGAACCGCACCTGGAACTCCGGCACGTGCGCCTGCTGGAACAGCAGGCGCAGCAGCCGGTCGCTCTCGGCCCGCTCGATGCCGAGGATCCGGGTGGTGAACGAGGTGTTGACGAACAGCATGCGCCGCCCCGTCTCGGGGTGCCGGCGCACGACCGGGTGGGTCACCGGCGGGAACGCGTCCTGCAAGTGCGCCAGCCGCTCAGGACCGTAGAACCGCCGGAAGCCGGGCAGGAAGTCGTGTTCGGCGACGGCGTCGTCGATGCGGGTCCGCACGTCGAGCGGCAGATTGTCGTACGCGGCCGCCATGTCGGCCCACATGGTGTCGCCGCCGAACGGCGGGACGTCGCGCAGCTGCAACACGGCGCCCATGGCGGGCCGTTCGCGGAAGGTGACGTCGGTGTGCCACACGTTCTCGAAGCTCGGCACGGACCCGGCGCCCTTGTCGAACCGCACGACCTCGTCGCTGTCACCGCGCTCCAGCAACGGGTTGGTCTCCAACTCCCCCCAGTTACGGGCGAATGCGCGCTGGCTCTCACTGCTCAGATGCTGTCCGCGGAAGAACAGCACCTTCCATTCGAGCAGCGCCCGGTTCAACTCCTCGCGCAGCGCGTCGGACAGCGGTCCGGCGAGGTCGATGCCGCGGATCTCGGCACCGATCGTGGCCGCCTGCGGCACGACCTCGAAGAGTTCGTACGGGCGCTCCTGCCACCCGTCCGGGGTGCGCCGCAGCAGGCGCACCCCCTCGTAGAGGCCGTCGTCGGGGATGCGAGCGGGTCGCAGCAGGGTGGTCGAGGGCGAAATTTCCGTCACGGACATGGGCACTCTCCGAAAAGCACGCGGTGGTGAAAACGCGAGGATGGTCCGCACGTGCGCGGCCATCGACAGTCGAGAGAGAGGCCTACGAAACGTACGGAAACAAGCGACGAGGGACCGGAGGTCCGCTACAAGCCGCTGCGCGCACAACCACATCGGTCCGGCGCGGGGGCCGATCCGAAGGCGTGGACGCTGTGCGAGAACATGCCCTCATCCTGCGCCGTGAAGTATCCCCAGGTCAAGCCCGAAGTCCGCCCCCCCACAATCCGGTGAGGGGCGGACTTCGACATACCGGCGCTCCTGGTCGGGCGCCCGGGTCAGGCAGCCGGGACCGGGATCGGGAAAGTCGGGTACTCCACTCCGGAGACGTGCTGGACGACGCGGATCACCTGGCACGAGTAGCCGAACTCGTTGTCGTACCAGAGGTAGAGGATCGCGTTGTCGCCGTCGACCTTGGTGGCGCCCGCGTCGACGATCGAGGCGTGGCGCGAGCCGATGAAGTCGCTGGAGACGGCGTCGGGCGCGGTGATGAAGTCGATCTGCCGCTTGAGCGGCGAGGTCAGCGACACGTCGCGGAGGTGGTCGAGGACCTCCTCGCGGGTGGTCTCGCGGCCGAGACGCAGACTCAGGATCGCGATGGAGACGTCCGGGACCGGGACGCGGATCGAGCTGCCGGTGATCGGCGCCTTCAGGTCGGGCAGTGCCTTGGCGACGGCCGAGGCGGCTCCGGTCTCGGTGATGACCATGTTGAGCGGCGCGGAGCGGCCGCGACGGTCGGCCGGGTGGTAATTGTCCAGCAGGTTCTGGTCGTTGGTGAACGAGTGGACGGTCTCGACGTGCCCGCGCAGTACCCCGTACTCGTCGGCCATCGCCTTCAGCGGCGGCACGATCGCGTTCGTGGTGCAGGACGCGCAGGACAGGATCTGCTCGTCCGGCTTGATCGTGTCGTGGTTGACGCCGTGCACGATGTTCGGCACGTCGCCCTTGCCGGGGGCGGTCAGGACGACCTTGTCGACACCCGGGCGCAGGTGCTGGGACAGGCCTTCCCTGTCGCGCCACTTGCCGGTGTTGTCGATCAGGATGGCGTCCTTGATGCCGTACGCGGTGTAGTCGATCTCGGACGGGTCGTTCGCGTAGATCACCTTGATGGCATTGCCGTTGGCGATGATCGTGCTGTTCGCCTCGTCGACGGTGATCGTGCCCTGGAACTGGCCGTGGATGGAGTCGCGGCGCAGCAGCGAGGCCCGCTTCACGATGTCCTCGGCGGCCCGCTCGCCGCCGCGGACGACGACGGCGCGCAGCCGCAGGCCGTTCCCGGAGCCGGCCTTCTCGATGAGCAGGCGCGCGACGAGGCGGCCGATGCGGCCGAATCCGTAAAGGACGACGTCGCGCCCGGCGCCGCGCTCGACCTTGCCGTCGCTCATCGCGCCGGCGACTGCCTCGGCGGTGAACTCCTCGACGCCGAGGCCTCGTTCGTCACTCCGGTACGTCGCGGCGAGCATGCCGATGTCGATCTGGGAAGGCCCCCGGTCGAGCGTGCTCAGGGCGCGCAGGAACGGCATGGTCTCGGTGACCGAGAGCTCGGCGCCGGCTATCTGCCGGGCGAACCGGTGGGTCTTGAGAATGCTGACCACCGACTTGTTCACCAGGGAGCGGCTGTGCAACAGGACGTTGACGTCCCGCTCCCGGTGCAGCTTCCCGATGATCGGGATCATCGACTCCGCGGTCTCCTCGCGGTGCTTCCAATTGGTGAACGAGTCGTCATTGACAGTCACGTGCATCTCTTTCGAGCTAGGCGGCGCTCATATGCTAACCCGCCCGCTCAGCGACGCTGCGGCGCCCCCGGATCAACGCTTCTCGAACGGCCCGCCCGGCGCGAAGGCGAGCTCCGCGAAGCGTTCCCCGATACGCCGATGGGTGGCCGCGTCGGGGTGGATGTCGTCGGGCAGCGGCAGCTCGCCGAGGTCGGCCTCGCCGTAGAGTTCGCGGCCCTCGAGGTAGTGCAGACGCGGGTCGTCGGCCGCGCGCTGCGTGACGATCCGGGCCAGCTCCTCGCGGATCACGGCCAACGTCAGCTTCCCGTACGCGCGTTCCGCGGGGTCGCCCATGGCCTTGAACTTCAGCTGCCCATCGGCGAGCGTGTCGAGGTCGGGAGCGGCCGGGCCCGGCGTGTCCTCGTGGATCGGGCACAGGATCGGCGAGACGACGAGGAGCGGCGCCGTGGGGTGGCCCTCACGGATGGTGTCGAGGAAGCCGTGCACGGCCGGGGTGAAGGCCCGGATCCGCATCACGTCGTAGTTGACGAGGTTGATTCCGATCTTGACGCTGATCACGTCGGCCGGGGTGTCCCGTATCGTCCGCGCGGTGAAGGGGTCCAGCATGGCGCTGCCGCCGAACCCGAGGTTGATCAGGTCGGCCCCGGCCAGCGACGCGGCGCGCGCGGGCCAGATGGTCGAGGGGCTCGCGGCGTCGGAGCCGTGACTGATGGAGCTGCCGTGGTGCAGCCAGACCGGGCGGCCGCGGTCCGCGGCGGGCTCGACGGGGGCATCGGTGCGCAGGGCGAGGAGTTCGGTGGTCTCGTCGTGCGGCAGCCAGATCTCGACGTCCTTCATGGCGTCGGACAGGTCGGCGAAGCGCACGGTGCCGGGTGCGCCGAGCGTGCGCTCGAAGGTCCCGGTGGCCATGTCGATGGTCAGGGTGTGGCCGCCGGACACGCTGCCCTGCCTGACGAGCCGTCCGTCGACCAGGAAGTCGTACGTCCCGTCCGGCCTGTCCGGCACACCCACGTAGGCACGCTTGCTCGGCAGGGTGTCCAGCTCGACGACGGTCGCGCGGGTGCGGAACGCGAGCCGTACGCCGGAGGGCTGGGACTCGGCCATGGCCAGCTGCCCGTCGTTGTTCTGGGCGCGGGCCCATGCGGGCAGCCGGTGCGGCAGCAGTCCTCGTTCGGTGCGCTCGATGTCCAGCGCGCCGCGCAGCAGCCCTGCGGTCAGCGGCGTAGTGATCCAGTTGTACGCAATGGGGGACTCGGACTCGGCGTTCGACTCGGTGTTCATGACCTCAACCGTTGATCAAGTGATGGATGTTGTTGATCAAGTGACGCGTCACGCCTCCTGCGCCTCCTGCTCGGGCCAGTTCCGCAGCAGCGCGTCGAGTGCGTCCAGCGTGCGCGTCCACGTCACGTCCGAGTCGGGCGCGCTGTGACTGAACCCGCCGCCCATCTCCAGGCTCACGTAACCGTGGAAGACACTGCCGAGGAGCCGTACGGCGTGCGTCTGGTCCGGCTCGGTCAGGTCGTAGCCACGCAGCAGGGCCCGCATCATCTGCGCGTGCCGGGGTCCCGCACTGGCGGCGGCCGCCTCGGGGTCGAGGCGGAACTGGGCCGCGGCGTAGCGGCCGGGGTGCTCGCGGGCGTACTCCCGGTAGACGTTCGCCAGTGCGGTCAGGGCGTCCTTGCCGGCCCGTCCGGCCAGCGCGTCGGCGGCCCGGTCGGCCAGCTCCTCCAGGGCGATCAGTGCGATCCGGGTCTTGAGGTCGTGCGAGTTCTTCACGTGCGAGTACAGGCTCGCGACCTTGACCTCGAACTGCCGGGCGAGCGCGGAGACGGTGACGTGCTCGAAACCGACCTCGTCGGCCAGCTCCGCGCCCGCCCGCGCCAGGCGCTCCGCATTCAGTCCCACTCTCACCATGACCGCCTGTCCTCCCTTCCGACCCTCAACCCTGGGCTCGGGACGGTCGACCTCCGACCTACGGCCATTATGCGTTTGCCTAAAACCTTTAGGCAAATTAGCCTCGACGTTATGAAGCCACTGACCGAGCGGGAGATCCGTTCCGCATTCGTGAACTGCACCAAGGGCGAGGCGACGCGGATGAACATCCCGCACGACCTGGCCGAGCGCCCCTGGGAGGACCTGGACTTCTTCGGCTGGCGGGATCCTGGCGCCCCCGACCGCGCCTACCTCGTGGCGGAGATCGACGGCCGCCTGCGGGGTGTCGCGCTGCGCTCCTCGCACGCAGCGTCGTGGCAGACGCGGCGCAGCATGTGCTCGATGTGCGTGACCACGCACACCGGCGGTGTCTCCCTGATGGTCGCGCCGAAGGCGGGCAAGGCAGGGAAGCAGGGCAACTCGGTGGGGGCGTACATATGCAGCGACCTCGACTGCTCGCTGTACGTGCGGGGCAAGAAGGACGCGGGCATCGGCGCGCGGCT
Source organism: Streptomyces sp. NPDC102467 (assembly GCF_044765445.1). Lineage (NCBI taxonomy): Bacteria > Bacillati > Actinomycetota > Actinomycetes > Kitasatosporales > Streptomycetaceae > Streptomyces > Streptomyces sp. NPDC102467. Next base: position 42,672 of record NZ_JBIWKA010000020.1, read on the forward strand.
GCACGAGACGCTCACGACCGAGGAGAAGATCGAGCGCACCACGACGAACGTCGCCGCGCTCGTCGCGAAGGTCCTCGCCTGAATCCCTGACCCGGCAACCCATCGCGTCGCCGCGACCACTAGAGGCTGCACCGGCAACTGCCGCTGCGCGACGACGAAATGGGGACCCCAGGATGAGCAGGACGACCGAGACGACCGAGACTGCCGGCCCCGCACGGACGACCAGGACTCACAGCATGAGGCGGCCCATGGCCCTGCGCCTCTCCGCGACGCTGGCCGCGGCAGCCCTCGCGGGCGGGCTCGGAACGGCACTGTCGATGCCCGAGGCGTCCGCGGCCGCAGCCGGCGCGACGGGCTACGCGAGCCAGAACGGTGGCACGACGGGCGGCGCGGGCGGGGCGACCGTGCGGGCCACCACGGGCACCCAGATCCACCAGGCCCTGTGCAACCGCGCCGCCGACGACACCCCCCTCACCATCCAGGTCGAGGGCACGATCAACCACGGCAACACCACCAAGGTCTCCGGCGACAGCTGCAACACCGCGGCCGACGTGATCGAGCTGAAGCAGATCAGCAACATCACCATCATCGGCGTCGGCAGCGGCGCCGTCTTCGATCAACTGGGCATCCACATCCGCGAGTCGAGCAACATCGTCATCCAGAACGTGACGGTCAAGAACGTCAAGAAGTCCGGCTCCCCCACGTCCAACGGCGGCGACGCCATCGGGATGGAGAAGAACGTCCGCAACGTCTGGGTCGACCACGTCTCCCTGTTGGCGTCCGGCGGCGAGTCCGACGGCTACGACGGCCTCTTCGACATGAAGAACAACACCCAGTACGTGACCCTGTCGTACAGCACACTGCGCAACTCGGGCCGTGGCGGCCTGATCGGTTCCAGCGAGAGCGACCTGTCGAACGGCTTCGTCTCGTTCCATCACAACCTGTACGAGAACCTCGACTCGCGCGCGCCCCTGCTGCGCGGCGGCACGGCCCACATCTACAACAACTCGTACGTGAGCCTGAACGAGTCCGGCATCAACTCCCGCGCCGGCGCCAAGGCCAAGGTGGAGAACAACTACTTCAAGGACTCCAAGGACGTCCTGGGCACCTTCTACACCGACGCCGCCGGCTACTGGCAGACCAGCGGCAACGTCCTCGACAACGTGACGTGGTCCGCGGCCGGGGACGAGAACAACCCGGCGGGTCCCGACATGAAGTCCACGACCACCGTCTCGATCCCGTACAGCTACACGCTCGACAAGGCGAGCTGTGTGCCGAGCATCGTCAGCCGCACGGCCGGCGTCGGCAAGGGCCTGAAGGTGTCGGACGGCTCCTGCTGACCCCTCACGGACGCGCCATGCACAGTTCGGCCCCGCCCGCGCGGACCCCCTCCGCGGCGGCCTCGGTCAATGCCGCGTCCGTGATCACCGTGTCGAACGCAGGCAGCGGGGCGACCCGGTACTTGCCGAACGTGCCGAACTTGGCGGACCCCGCGACGAGCACCGAGCTGCCGGCCGACTCCATGGCCGCCTGCTTGACCTCGACCTTGGGTTCCGACGGTGTCGTCACCCCGCGCAGCAGGTCCCAGGAGCTGGTGCTGATGAAGGCGATGTCCAGGGCGAGTTGACGCAGCGTCGCCGCGGCCAGGCGGCCGACGCTGGAGCGGTTGGCGACGTCGACCTGGCCGCCGATGTGCACGAGGTCCAGGTGCGGGGCGGCCATCAGCCGGTCGACGGTGGTGAAGTCGTTGGTCACCACCGTCAGGGAGTTCAGGCGGGCGAGCGCCGGGACCATCGCGAGCAGGGTGGTGCCCGCGTCCAGGTAGACCGTCATGCCCTCCTGGACGAGTTCGGCGGCCCGCTCGGCCATGGCCTGCTTCTCGGGCTGGTCCACTACGGACTTGTCCTGGAAGCTGGGCTCGGTGCTGACATGGCTGGCGATCCGGACGCCGCCGGGGACCGAGAAGACCAGGCCCTGGCGCTCCAGTTCGGCGATGTCCCGGCGGACCGTCATGTGGGAGACGCCGAAGAGCTGGGTGATCTGCGGAACGCTCAGCACCCCTTCCCTGCGCAGGTGCCGCAGGAGTTGCTCGCGCCGCTGGTCCGGGATGAGCGGCAGGGGCTCCGATGCGGTCATCGTCGCTCTCCTCTCTCGTTGCTGGTACGCGACGTCTCTTTCGTATGCGTACGCGACGGTAGCCGATGATCTTCTTTTCCGGCCCGGCCCGGCCCCGGCCCGGGCCCGGCCCGGGCCCGGCCCGGCCCTTGCCCGCCGGAGGCGCTCTCAGCCGCCGACGAACGTGCTGAGCAGCAGGACCCCGCCGAGGCTGAGCAGCGACTGCAGGGACAGCATCAGGGTCCAGGTGCGGAACGTCTGGGAGACGGAGAGCTGGAAGTACTCCTTGAAGAGCCAGAACCCGGAGTCGTTCACGTGCGAGAGCATGACTGCGCCGGACGCGGTGGCGAGGACCATCAGTTCCGGGGAGACCCCGGGGTAGGCGGTGAGCAGCGGTGCGACGATGCCGGTCGCCGCGGCGGTGGCGACGGTCGCGGAGCCGAGGCAGATCCGCAGCAGCGCCGCGACGAGCCAGGCAAGAAGCAGCGGCGGTACCGACCAGTCGACGGCGTAGTCAGAGATGATCTTGTCTATGCCGGTCGCGGTCAGCATCGCCTTGAGGCCGCCGCCCGCGCCGAGGATCAGCACGATCGCGCCGACCGGGCCGAGTCCCTTGCCCGCCATCTTCTGCAGCTGCGGAAGCCCGAATCCCGAGCGGACGCCGAGCGCGAAGAAGGCGAAGACCACGGCCGCCAGCAGGGAGAGGACCGAGGAGTCGCAGGCCTCGAAGAACGCGTAGGGCAGTGTGCCCTTGGCGGTGTTGGACGTGCCCAGCGTGCCGACGAGCATGAGGGCGGGCGGCAGGAGCACCGTGATGAGGGCGAGCGCGAAGGAGACGGGCCGCCGCTGGTTGTCCGGCGCCGGGTCGGGCTGGGGCACGGGCCCCCGGTCCAGGTCGGGCGCGGGGCCGAACCACCGGGAGGCGAACTTCGTCAGGAGCGGGCCGGTGATGATCGCCAGCGGGATGCCGATGATCAGCCCGTACATGATCGTCAGGCCGGTGTTCGCGTCGTACGCGGAGACGGCCAGCGTCGGTGAGGGGTGCGGGGGCAGCAGGCCGTGCGAGACGTACAGGCCCGCGGCCATCGGCAGGCCGACGTAGAGCAGGTGCGAGCCGGTGCGCTTGGCGACGGCGTAGACCAGCGGCACGAGCATGACGAAGCTGACGTCGAACAGGTGCGGCATGCCGATGAGGAGCGCCGCCGCGGTGATCGCGGTGGGGATCCACTTGACGGGGCGTGCGCCGATGAACACCGTCGCGATGCGGTCCGCGCCGCCCGAGCCGAGCAGGATGCCGCCGAGCAGAGTACCGAGGCCGATGGTCGGGCCGCTGCTGGCGAGGGCGTCCCCGAAGCCGTCCTGGAAGTGTTCGACGGTGGCGCCGGGGGCGATTCCGGCGGCGAGGCCGAGGCCCAGGGCGGAGACGGTCAGGGCGAGGAACGGGTGGATCTTGAACTTGGTGATCAGCACGACGAGCAGCACGACGGCCGCGGCGCCGAGCAGCAGGTGCTGGACGTCGGTGCTCACGAGCGCACCGCCGCGGCGGTCGTGACGGCGGGACGGGCGGCGCGGCCGGTGGTCCAGGCGGCGCGGAGCTCGGCGTCGGCGTCGGCGAGGTCGTCGAGCCGGATCAGTTCGCCCGCGGCGACCGGGCGCGCGAGCGTCGTGTGCGCGGCGAGGTAGAGCGGCGCGATGTCGGCGGGCGTGTCCTCGTCGCGGAGCAGAACCGCCTGGACGCCGGTGACGTCGTGGTGGTGGCCGCCCATGTCGAGCACGGTTCCGGCGGGCAGATCGTGTGAGGCCCGGCCCGCGAGGACCGCGTGTCCGCGGGGGTCGACGCCACCGGAGGGGCGCTGGTGCAGCACGGCCGAGAGCAGGGAGACGGGCGTCTCCACGCCCATCAGGTGGTACGGGAGGTAGACGGCCGCGTACTTGCCGTCGCGGCTGACCACATGGCCCTTGCCGCGCAGGGTCTCCCAGGTCTCCGGGTCGCCGGTGCGCACGACGACGAAGACGCCGCCGGCGAACGAGGCCTCGCCCGGCAGCCGCAGCGCGCTGAACACGTCGACCGCGCCGGTCCTGTGCAGGACTCCGCCGTCCTCGCGCGGCCGGTAGATGTCGGCGAGTTCGGCGATGCGGGCCACCGGGTAGTGCAGCCGCTCGGTGTCGGGCTCGAAGCCGGTGTTGGTGGCCACGACGGCCATCTCGCAGTAGTCGGCGGTCGCGCCGACGGGCAGCGCGGACACGGCGTCGGCCCGGGCGGCCAGGGTGCCGCGCACGTCGTCGCCGAGGTCGAGCAGCGCGTCGAGCCCCGGCGCCTCGACGGTGGTGTCGAGCTGGGTGACGGTCCCCCGCTCCGGGTCGAGGACGAGGTCGTACTCGCTGGACTTCCCGATCGCCACGATGTCGAGGCCGAGTACTTCGGCCCAGGTCACGAGCGAGATGAGGTTGGCGGGCTGGTCACCGTCGGCGGTCGTGTAGACGAGGCCGGACCGCTCCGCGAGCTCGGCCAGGTGCAGCCCCGCGACCGAGTCGACCTCCTTGCTGACCATGGCCACGTGCCGACCCGCGAGGAGGGCGTCCTTGGCCATGGCGTAGCCGTGCACGGGGCTGCCGGTCGCCTCGATGAGGATGTCCCAGTCGGCCGCGCCGAGCAGTCCGCCGTCGGCCACCAGGGCGATGTGCCCGTCCCGCGCGGCGCGCTCGACCTCGGCGGCGTCCGCGCAGTCCGTCAACTGATCGCCGTCGTAGCCGAGTTCACCGAGCATCACGCGCAGCCGCGGCAGGTCCCGGTCGCACAGCACGGTCGGCGCGAGGGCCGGAATGCGGAGGCTCTGCGCAAGGAGGGTCCGGGCGAATCCGCCGCCGGCGCCGGACAGTGCGTAGCGCACGGCCCCCACGTCGGCTGTGGCGAACAAGTGGTGCAGGTTCATGGGCCCTCCTCGATGAGCGCAGATGACGGGAGCGAGCACTATGGCTGGAAACACTCCGTCGATTAACAACATGTATCAGGCATTCCCATACGAGTAAAGCTTGTTAACATAACTTCACAGAGCAGGGCGCTCGGCGCTCACCGCGCCTGGCAGTTCCCCACACGTCAACGAACAGAGGGAGGCCCGATGCCACTCCTCGGAGCCATCGCCGACGACTTCACCGGTGCCACCGATCTCGCCACGATGCTCGTCGCCCGCGGGTTCCGGACGGTGGTGGCCGTCGGCTCCGAGGACCTGGCAGGTGACGGGCCCGCCGCGCGGGAGGTGCGCGGGGCCGACGCCGTGGTCGTCGCGCTCAAGTCGCGCACCGCGCCGCCCGCCGAGGCCGTCGAGGCGTCCCTCGCCGCGCTGCGCGCCCTGACCGACGCGGGCTGCCGGAGCTTCTACTTCAAGTACTGCTCCACCTTCGACTCCACGCCCCAGGGCAACATCGGCCCGGTCACGGACGCCCTTCTGGACGCGCTCGGCGAGAGCGCGACCGTGGTCGTCCCGGCTTTTCCGGCCACCGGACGCACCGTGTACAGAGCGCGGCTGTTCGTCCACGACGACCTGCTCGACGAGAGCCCGATGCGCGACCATCCCCTGACCCCGATGCGGGACGCGCACCTCGTGCGCCTGCTGACACCGCAGACCCGGCGTCCGGTGCGGGCCATCGGCCTGGACACCGTGCGGGCCGGCGTGCACGCGCTGCGCGAGGCCCTCTCCGCGCCCGGGTTCGCCGACGCGCTCACCGTCGTCGACGCCACCGAGGACCAGGACCTGCGGACCATCTCCGCCGCGACGTCGTCGATGCGCCTGGTCACCGGCGCGGCGGGACTCGCCCTCGGACTGACCGGGCCGCACGAGGGGACCGCTCGGACCGCCGCGGCATCCCGGCCGAGTGATGTCGGCGCCGTGCTCGCCGGCAGCGCCTCGGCGGCCACCCGCGCCCAGGTCGCCCACGCCCGCGAGCGGCTGCCGCACCGCAAGCTGGACCTGGCGGCGCTGCGGGCCGACCCCACGGCAGCCGTCGCCGAACTGGTCGACTTCGCCCGCACCTGCTGGCGCAGCGACCCGACGCGGCCACCGCTCGTCTACGCCGTCGGCTCGCTCGACGACCTGGAGCACGAGACACCCGAGGGCTCCGTCCCCGCGGCCGACCTGATCGAGCGGGCTCTCGCCGACTGCGCCGTGCAGCTGGTCGGGGCGGGCGCGCGCCGCCTGCTGGTCGCAGGCGGCGAGACCTCGGGCGCCGTGGTCACGGCCCTCGGCGCCCGCACGCTCGGCATCGGCGCGCAGATCGCTCCCGGCGTCGCCTGGGCCCGCACGCAGCCAGGGGTGGGTGGCAGCGCGGAGGGCATCGATCTGGCCCTGAAGTCCGGCAACTTCGGCGGCACGTCCATCTTCACCTCGGCCTGGGACGAGCTCGCGTGAGCGCCGCCCGCCACGACCTCGCTGCCACCGGTGCCCGCCTCGCGTCCCTGGGGCTCAGTCCCGGGTCCTCCGGGAACCTCAGCATCCGCGAGGGAGACCGCGTCCTCATCACCCCCACCGGGGCGGACCTCGCCGCGATAGACGCCGACCGCCTCACCGTCCTCGACCTGGCCGGGACCCACCTGGACGGCCCGCGCCCGTCCAAGGAGTTCCCCCTGCACACCGCCTTCTACCGGCGCGACCCGGCGGCCCGGGCCGTGATCCACCTGCACTCCCGCCACGCCGCCGCGATCTCGTGCCGCCCCGCCTGGTCGCAGCGCAGCGCGCTCCCGCCGCTGACGCCGTACTTCGTGATGCGCGTGGGCCAGACGCCGCTGCTCCCCTACGCGCCGCCCGGAGACGCCCAACAGGCGGCGGACATGGAGCAGTTGACGTTCCCGTTCCGGGCCGCGCTGCTGCAGAACCACGGCCCGGTGGTCTCCGGCCCTTCCCTGGCCGCGGCCATGGACGCGGCGGTCGAACTGGAGGAGACGGCCGCGCTGCTCCTCACGCTCGGCGGCCTGCCCGCCCGCGTCCTCACCGAGGCGGAGGCGCGAGCGATGGCCGACAAGTACGGGATGCCGTGGTCCTGCCACCCCGGGTAGGTCAGTGACCGCGGAACGCCTCCTCCAGCCACCACGCCCCGTGCTCCCGCACCACCTTGGCATCGACGAGCAGCGGCGCGGTCCGCGCGCCCGCCACCCAGTCCCGTACGGGCTTCAGGTCGTCGGCCGTGCGGACGGTCACCGCCTCGAAACCGTAGCCGCGTGCGACGGCGGCGATGTCGGTGGGCGGGAACTCGACCGTGCCGAGCGGGAATCCGTCCGGGCCGAAGTGGTGCACCTCCGCTCCGTACGCGTCGTCGTTGTAGACGACGATCACCATGGGCAGCCCGAGTCGGCGCACCGTGTCGAGTTCGACGGCGCTCATCAGCATCCCGCCGTCGCCGAGCGCGGCCACGGCGAGCCGGTCCGGGCGGGCCAGGGCGGCTCCGATCGTGGTGGCGAGGCCGAGGCCGATGGACTGGAAGGCCTGCGTGAAGCAGAGGCCCTGCTCGTCGGGGACGGACAGGTACATCGTCGGGTAGCCGAGGAAGTTGCCGGAGTCGACGCCGATCACGCGCTGGGCGGGGAGGATGTCGTCGAGGGCGATGCTGAGCGTGCGCGGGTCGACGCGGTCGCGGGTGCCGGTGTCCTCGTACGGGACATCGCGCCATCGCAGTCGCGCGGCGAGGGCGTCCGCGGTGTCGGGCGTGCGGTGGCCGCGGCCGCCGCGTTCCCCGAGGGCGGCGCGCACTCCGTCCGCCGTCAGGAGTACGTCGCCGGTGACCCCGAGGTGGACGGGGCGGTGGGTGCCGAGCGCCGCGGGGTCGTCGTCGACCTGAACCAAGGTCGCGTCGGGGCCGATGAGCCGGCCGTGCCGCGTCGTCCACATGGTCAGCGAACAGCCCCAGGCCACGAGCACGTCCGCGGTCCGGATCAGCTCGGCCGCGAGTGGCGACGAGAAGCCGCCCGCCACGTCGAGCGACCAGGGGTTGCCCTGGAAGAGGCCGCGGGCCACCGCCGATGTCGCCAGGAGCGCGCCGCAGCTCTCGGCGAGTGCCTCCAGCGCGTCACGGCAGCCGGGTCCGCGCGCGCCGCGTCCGGCCACGAAGACCGGACGCTCGGCCCGCGCGAGGATCCCGGCGAGCTCCGCGATGTCGGCCTCCGCGGGCTCCACGGCGGCGCGCGGGGGCGGCGGGAGGACAGCGGCCAGGATCGGGTCCGGGTCAGGAACGTCCTGCGTCTGGACGTCGAGCGGCAGGTTGAGCACGACGGTGCGGCGTTCCTGGACGGCGGTGCGCACGGCGGCGTACGCCTGCGTGACGGCGTCCGCCGCGGAGGTCACGCGGGCGCTCCCGGCGCCGAGTGCCCGCGCCAACGCACCTTGGTCGACAGCGAAGTTGGAGTGGGGCTGCGATGCTTCCGCGGCGATCACGACGAGCGGTGTACGGCTCTTGGCCGCCTCACCGATGCCGGTGAGCGCGTTCGTGAGCCCGCACCCCTGGTGCACGCTGACCGCCGCGACGGCGCCCGACACCCTGGCGTACGCGTCGGCCATGGTGGCGGCGCCGCCTTCGTGACGCGTCGCGACGAACCGCGCGCCCGCCGCCACCATCGCGTTGGTGACATGGAAGTTGCCGGAGCCGACCACACCGAAGACCTGGCCGACCCCTGCCGCGACCAGGGTCCGCCCGACCGCTTCGGCGACCTTCACGACGCCTCTCCAGCCCGTTCGACGAGTGAGAGGACCCGCGCCGGGGCCCCCGAGCCCGAGACGATGGGCAGCGGCCCCGCGATCACGACGGCCCCGGTCGGTGGCAGCTCCGCCAGATTCTGCAGCTGCGTCAGGCCGTACTTGCCGCTGCCCATCAGGTACGAGTGACAGGGGAACGCCGGCTCGAACGAGTGCGCCCGGCCCGCGTCGGTACCCACCGTCTCCACTCCGAGCCCGGCGACCGGTGTCTCCTCGGCGACCCAGCGGGCGCATTCGGCGGACAGTCCCGGCGTGTGCGGCCCGCTCTCGTCGGCGTTGAGGAACGGCTCCTGCGCGTGCGACCTGTTGCTCCACCCCGTCCGCAGCAGGAGCCACCCGCCGTCCGGCAGCGCGCCGTGCCGGTCCTGCCAGGCCTGGACGTGCTCCACCTCGATGAGGAAATCGGGGTCCTTGGCGGCCTCGTCGCTGAAGTCGAGCACCACCGCGGGAGCCACCAGGCGGTGGGCGGGCACCGCGGCGACGTCCCCGAGGTCCTTACCGGTGACCCAGTGATTGGGCGCGTCGAAGTGGGTGCCGGTGTGCTCACCGGAACGGAAGTTGTTCCAGTACCAGGCGGGTCCCCGGTCGTCGTACCGGCTGATCTCCTCCAGTGCGAACGTCGCGGTCTGCCCGAACTCGGGAGGCAGCTCGAGTACCGGTGTGGAGGACGACAAGGGCGCGGTCAGATCGACGACTTCGATCGAGCCGCCCCGCAACCCGGCCACCAGGGCGGCGAGGACGGACGGCGACGAGGAACCGGACGCTGATGCGGCTGCTGCCGCCTGCTCGGACATGCCTGCATCCTGAAGGCAGTGGCGGGGTCAGACAATGGTCCGGGCGCGCACGAGGACGTACCTCCTGACGCCCGCTCACGAAGCAACGGTGGGCAACGGGGGCAGCCGCGTCCCGAACAACCAGGCCTCGAACAGCTCGGCCAGCTCGTCTGCGGAGCCGGTCGCGAACCTCTCGACATGCGCGGTGAACGTCTGTGTGCTGACCACGCCGTGCCGGTGGACGACGGCCCACGCGCGCAGCATCTGGAAGAACGCGGCATCGCCGAGTGCGCAGCGCACCGCGTGCACGGCGACGCCGCCGCGTTCGTAGAGCCGGTCGTCGAACATCCACTTGCGGCCCGGGTCGGCCAGTTTGAGGTCCTGGGGCTGGGTGGCGAGCAGGCGGTGGGCGCTCGCGGCCAGTTCCTGGGCGCTGCGCGCGCCCGAGCGTTCCGACCAGAGCCACTCCGCGTACTTGGCGAGGCCTTCGTTGAGCCAGATGTGGCGCCAGTCGGCGACGGTGACGCTGTTGCCGAACCATTGGTGGGCGAGCTCGTGGGCGACCAGGTTCTCCGCGCCGCGCGCCCCGTCCACATGGTTGGCACCGAAGACCGACAAGCCCTGCGCCTCGACGGGCACATCGAGTTCTTCGTCGGCCACGACGACGCCGTACTCGCCGAAGGGGTAGGGCCCGAAGAGCTCCTCGAAGAGCGCCATCATCTGCGGCTGGCGCGCGAAGTCCCGGGAGAACTCGGCGAGCAGATGGGCCGGGAAGTGCCCGGTCTGTGGCACTCCGCTGAGCCCCGGGTCTCCGAGCAGCGCCGTCTGGTACTTGCCGATGGACAGGCCGACCAGGTAGCTGGAGGTGGGCGCGGGCTGTTCGTAGAGCCACGTGGTGGTGGAGGCTCTGGTGGTCCGTGTCAGCAGCCGCCCACCCGTCACCACTTGGTACGCCGAGGGTGTGGTGACCGCGATCTGGTACGCGGCCTTGTCGGCGGGCCGGTCGTTGCACGGGTACCAGGAAGGCGCCCCGACCGGCTGGCTGGCGACCAGCGCGCCGTCGGTCAGCTCCTCCCAACCGAGCCCGCCCCACGGGCTGTTGACCGGTCTCGGATTGCCCGCGTAGTGCACCTCGACGGTGAACGCGGACCCGGCGGGCAGCGCCTTCGCCGGGCGCACCCGCAGCTTGCCGCCGCGCAGCGAGTAGTGCGGGGCGCGGCCGTCGACACGGATGCGGCCGATACGGAAGTCGCCGAGGTTCAGCTGGAACTCGGTCAGCGGGGCCCGGCCCGTGATCGCGCTGAGCCGGGCCGATCCCTCGAGCCGGTTGGGTCCTGGCCGGTAGTCGATCTCCAGCTCGTACCGGTGCACCCGGAAGCGGGAGTCACCGTTTCCCGGGAAGTAGGGGTCCGGTGCCGTCTTCTGCTGCCCGCTCACGCCTGGTCCGCTCCCTGCCCTGAACTCGTACGACGTGCCGCCGTGCTGTCGTGCTGCGGTTCTGAAGGCGGCCCGCCACCGCATCAGGGGCGCCAGGCCTCGATCGGGTTGCCCAGCCAGCGGGTGTCCGCCGGTACCGACTCGCCGGCCATCACGAGGGAGGCGGGGCCCAGGGTCGAACGGGCTCCGATCTCGCTGCCGGGCAGCACGATCCCGCCCGGGCCCAAGGTGGCGCCCTCACGGATAACCACAGTATCCGTCCGCAGGATCCGATCATGGAAGAGGTGTGTCTGCAGTACACAGCCCCGGTTCACGCTCACCGCGGGTTCGAGAGTGACCAGATCGGTCTCCGGCAGCCAGTAACTCTCGCACCACACGCCCCTTCCGATGTGTGCGCCGAGCCCGCGCAGCCACAGGTTCAGGAGCGGGGTGCCGGGGACTGCTCCGGCGAGCCAGGGCACGGCGACCATCTCGACGAACGTGTCGGCGAGTTCGTTGCGCCAGACGAAGCCGCACCAAAGAGGGTGCTCTCCGGTCCGGTGCCGGCCGACGAGCAGCCACTTGGCGACGACGGAGGCGAGAGCGCCGAGCGCGCCGGCGCCGAGCAGCACCGCCCCGGACAGCAGTGCCGCGAGCCACCATCCGTGTGCCGCGGCCGCGGCGAGCAGCGCGACGGTGAGAAGCACGAGTGCCGCCGAGCAGAACACCGGCACGACCCGGCACGACTCGACCAGGGCGCGGGCCAGTTTCAGGCGGGCGGGCGGCGCGTAGGTGCGGCTGTCGTCGCGGGCGGCGGCCGCCCGGGGCAACTCGACCGGCGGAAGCCCCAGGTAGGAGCTGCCCTTCTTGGCCTTCTTGGGGGTGGCCGAGAGCACGCCGATCAGGCCGTCGTCGGGCACGGAGCGGCCGGGCGCGGTCATGCCGGAGTTGCCGAGGAAGGCACGCCTGCCGATCTCGGCGCGGCCGATCCTGACCCAGCCGCCGCCGAGTTCGTACGGGGCGGTCAGCGTGTCGTCGGCGAGGAAGGCGCCTTCGCCGACCGTGGTCAGGCTGGGCAGCGCGAGCACGGTGGACACTTCGGCGCCGCGTCCGACGCGCATGCCGAGCAGCCGCATCCAGACGGGGGTGACGAGCCCCGCGTACAGCGGGAAGAGGATCTGCCGGGACAGGTCCATGAGCTGGGTGACCGTCCACGCCTGCCAGCCGACCCGGCTGTGGGTGGGGTGGGTGCCGGTGTGCAGGCCGAGGCTGAGCAGTCGTACCCCGGCGAGGATCAGCACGGCGTAGGCGAGGCCGAAGGCCAGGGTCGCGGGGACCAGCGCGAGGGCCGCGCCGCGTACGGCCTCGCCGAGTGCGGCCCCAGCGGGCACATGGCCGCGCGCCACGAACAGCGCGGGGACCGCGGCCGCGACCGGCAGCAGGCTGAGTGCCACGCCCGTCACGCCGTACATCGCGCGCCAGTGCACCGCGCGCGGCGGTCGCTCCGTCGGCCAGTCGCGCTTGGCCTTGCCGAGCTTGAGCGCGGGCGCTCCCGCCCAGCGCTGACCGGTCGGGATCTGTCCGCGGACGGCCGATCCCGCGGTGACCTCGGCGCGCTTGCCGACCCGGGCGCCCGGGAACAGGATGCTGCGGGTGCCGACGGCGGCTCCCACGCCGACCTTGACGGCGCCGATCTCCAGGCGGTCGCCGTCCAGCCAGTGCCCTGACAGGTCCACCTCGGTCCCGACGGAGCAGCCGCGGCCGAGCTTGAGCAGGCCGGTGACCGGGGGCAGCGAGTGCAGATCGACGTCGGCGCCGACCCTGGCGCCGAGTGCACGGGCGTACCGCTCCAGCCAGGAGCCGGTCAGCGAGGTCGCGCCGCTGTACTCGGCGAGGCGTTCCGCGGTCCACAGGCGCAGGTGGACGGAGCCGCCGCGCGGATGGCTGCCGGGTTCGACACCGCGCAGGAGCAGCCGGGCGCCGCCCGCCGCGATGGCCAGGCGTCCGGGCGGGCTGTACAGGACGAGGGCGCCGACGGCGATCGGCCACCAGGAGGCGGACGGAGCCCACGGGTAGGATCCGAGGTGGTGCAGGACGTTGCCGAGTGCGGCGAGTGCGACGGTCCAGCGCAGGCCGACGAGAGTGAACAGCGGGAGCAGCAGGCCCACTTGGGCCGCCTGGGTGCGCAGGGGCACGGGAGCTACGGTCCGTGCCGCCCCGTCGTCCTGCACGGACTTCTCGAGCCGGCGGGCGAGCTTGCGCAGGACGGGCCGCTCGTAGATGTCGATGACGGCGGCGCTCGGATAGCGCGTGCGCAGCCGGGTGGTGAGCTGGGCGGCGGCCATGCTGGTCCCGCCGATCGCGAAGAAGTCGTCGAGCGCGCCGGTCACGGGGATGCCGAGGGTCTCGCTCCACTGCTCGGCGAGCCAGGCCTCGGTGCCGTACAGCTGCTCGACCGCGGCGCCGTTGTCGAGACCGGGCAGCGGCCAGGGCAGCGCGTTGCGGTCGACCTTGCCGGAGGTGCGGGTGGGCAGCTCCTCGACGGGGGCCAGCAACGGCACGAGCGCGGCGGGCAGTTCGGCGCGCAGTCGCCCGACGGCGGCCGCGTGGTCGAAGCCGTCCTGGGTGACGAGGTAGCCGACGAGCAGTTGGTTGCCGCCGCGGGCCGTGCGCACCGCGGCGGCCGCGCCCGCGACGCCGGGCAGCGCCTGCAGGGCGGCGTCGACCTCGCCGAGTTCGATGCGCCGCCCGCCGAGCTTGATCTGCTCGTCGCCGCGGCCGAGGAAGATCAGGCCCCCCGGTTCCGCCCTCACGAGGTCACCGCTGCGGTACGCGCGCTGCCAGCCCATCGACTCAAGCGGTGCGTACTTCTCGGCGTCCTTCTCGGGGTCGAGATAGCGGGCGAGTCCCGCGCCGCCGATGACGAGCTGGCCGCTCTCGCCCATCTGCACGGGGCGGCCGGCCTCATCGACGACGACCAACTCCCAGCCGTTCAGGGGCAGTCCGATCCGGATCGGCTCCTCGCCTGTCATCAGGGCGGCGCACGCGACGACGGTGGCCTCGGTGGGGCCGTAGGTGTTCCACACCTCGCGGCCCTCGGTGACCAGGCGCTGAGTGAGCTCCGGCGGGCAGGCCTCGCCGCCGAAGATCAGCAGGCGTACGTCGCCCAGCGCCTCGGGTTCCCACAGGGCGGCGAGGGTCGGCACGGTGGAGACCACAGTGATCTCCTGCTCGACCAGCCACGGCCCGAGGTCGGCGCCGCCGCGCACCTGCGAGCGCGGTACCGGTACCAGGCAGGCGCCGTGGCGCCAGGCCAGCCACATCTCCTCGCAGGAGGCGTCGAAGGCCACGGAGAGTCCGGCCATCACGCGGTCACCGGGGCCGATCGGCTCCTCGATGAGGAACAGCGCCGCCTCGGCGTCCACGAACGCGGCGGCGCCGCGATGGCTGACCGCGACGCCCTTGGGCCTGCCGGTCGAGCCGGAGGTGAAGATGATCCACGCGTCGTCGTCGGGCCCGGGCCGCGCGGCCGGGACGTCGGCCGGCTTGTCGACGGTGAAGTCGTGTCCCGCGCCGATGACGGTACGGACCTCCGCCTCGCCGAAGACGAGGTCGGCACGTTCGTCAGGATCCTCCGCGTCGACCGGAACGTAGGCGGCGCCGGCGGCGACGACGGCGAGGATCGCGATGTACAGCTCGTTCGTACCGCTCGGTACGCGGACCCCGACCCGGTCGCCCAGGCCGACTCCGGCCGCGTCGAGCCCGCGCCGTAGCTGTTCCACTTCCGTGGCCAGCGCGCGGTACGTCAGCTGTCGGGTGCCGTCGTCGAGGGCGGGCTCGTCGGCGTGCGAGCGCACCGTCGCGTCGAGAACGTCCAGGAGGGTGCGCGGCTGTGCCGCGCCGCCCGCGGTGAAGAAGGCAGGCTCCCCGAAGGGCTCGTTCGTCCCGGCCATCTCCGCGGCGAGCAGGCTGAGTTCAGCATTCGCGCGCGTGGCGTCCATCGGGTCCTATCGTCGAAGGCCGTGGGTCCCCGAGAGCTCACCGTGCCGCCCCCGGTTTGCCCGAGGTTGTCCGGCCCTGGGGCCAAACAACCGGCAAAGCCTAGTCGGTTCGCACGCAGGCGGCACCGCGGAGCGAGGAAGGTCACCTCACCTGCCTCGGTCCGCGCCCCGCATACCCTCGATGCCGCACCCCGCCCGGCGTTCGACGACGGTGGACGAGCCGAACGCGCTCAGTCCGCGAGCGCGCCCATGGGGTCCCAGGCCGGCAGGACGATCGGCGGGTCACCGAGGACGGCGGCCAACTCCGGCGGCAGCGCGGAACGCCGCACCGCGACCTCGAAGACGTGCTCGCCGAACCACGAGTCGTTCATCGTCCAGAAGCCGTTGTCGGCCTTCTCGTCGCCCCAGCTGTTCTCGACCCGCCAGCGGCGCGGCGCGCCGTCGATCACGTCCACGCCGGTGAACAGCATGGCGTGCGTCATCTGCGTCTCGTGGTGGAGGAGCCTGGCCGCCTTGTCCATCTCGAACGACGCCTCGTAGACCGCTTCGTAGTCGTAGAGGTCGGCGTCCCAGAGACCGAGGTCCGCACGCATCATCCGGCCGACGTCACAGCCGAACCAGACGGCCTCGCCGCCGACGACGGCTTCCATGCTGAGACGCTTCAGCACGTCCATCTCCACGTTGAGGTAGACCACCGGCGGAGCCTCGACGATGTTGCCCAGGTACTCGACGGTGAAGGTCCGGCCGACCGGGCTCGACTCCCTCGGGTCGTGGACGAGACACACGTATTCGTCGAGGGGTATCTGTACGTACTCCGCGGCGAACTCGGCCGGCGTCATCCAGCCGTCACGGTGGAACTCTTTGTCCTTGTCCCGCCACTGCCACAGAAACCGCTGCGGCGGCGTACCGAGGTGAATGCTGAGCACCCGGTGAACGGCGGCCAGTACCTCCCCCTTGTGCGCACGCTGTGCCGCGACCCCCTCGGAGGCCATGCGGCGCAGATCCCGGGCGCCCCGGCGGAGCAGGCTCTTCAGGGCCCGGTTCATCGGCCCCGTCGCCGACGAGCTGTCCGTCTCCGGCATCGCCGACTTCGGCACCAGGCCGTGCTTGGCGACCAGTGCCACGAACATGTTCCACTGGCCGCCGTCACTGATGGGGTCCGTGAGCAGGTGCGCCACCGTCCGGTCGTCGACGTCACGGCCGGAGGTCTCGACGATGCTCTCCAGGAAGTGGTTCGCCCGCTCGAACTTGTCCCACCAGAGCACGTAGTTCTGCGAGAACTCGAAGTCCTTGACGCCGAGCTTCCGCGCGGCGCCGACGCGCAGCAGGTTCAGCCCGGCGAACATCCAACAGCGGCCGCTCTTCTTCTGGTTGGTGACCTTCCAGTCGTCCAGGTGGTGTGAGACCGAGTGGTCGGCGGCGGTCACGATCCGCCGGTCAAGGGCGATGTCGTCCACGGGTGTCTGGGTCACGGCGTTCTGCATCAGCCGGTTCGCCGGCCGGGAGGCGAACTCCTTCTCGAAGACCTCGAGTTGTGCGGCGGTGAGGCTGCGGTCCATGGCTTGGCGGGCGTGCGAGTGTCCGAGCGTCACAGTGATCCGGTTCCCGTTCTCGAGTCGGCCCGTGATCGCGCGGGCCCGGGGCAGGCAGGAGGGGCAACTCGGTGTCACCGTCGCACGGCCGTTCCGCCGCAGTCAACGGCGTTGCCGACGCGAACACCGCGGTGACCTGCCGTTTCCGGGCCGCGCCGGTCAACGGGCGAGCGCCGCCATAGCGCCGCCGGCGGTGACGGCGAACCGCGCAGCTTCAACACCCCTGGGCGATCGGGGACCGTCAAGTCACGCCCATGAAACGGGTGTTGGCCTGTGTCATGAGCCTGTAACGGCAACCGGCCCCCTCTCGCGCCGGACAGGACCGGCTGGCAGACTACGGAGAGGTTCAGACCGCCGCGGGGGAGGAACGGACGGCATGACAGCGACGATCTCCGTCAGGGTCGAGGGCCCCGTCGGGCTCGACGAGCCCGATGAACTCCTCGCCGAACTGGGGCGGGAGACCGGACTTCAGTGGCGGCTCGACGTGCCGGACGAGGACGGGGGCACGCTCGACGGGGGTCTGAGCGCGGCTCTGCTCATCGCGGCGCTCAGCAGCGCCACCACCACTGTGGTGCAGGCGGCGGTCCAGCGCGCGATCGACAGCTGGCGTGCGCGCAGGCTCGATCCGCCGCCGGTCACCATCATCGTCCTCCCACCACCGCAGCCGCCCCGGCCCCCGGCCGCCGCCGACGGGGAGCGCCCCGCCGCGCCCGAGGGGAGCTGAGCGTCATGGCCTCACGCGCGCTGGTGATAGGCGTCGGGAGCTACGACGAGCACTCCGGGATGAGCGGGTACCCGACGATCGAGAGGAGCGCCCGCGCCTACGGGGACACCCTGGCGCGGGATCCGCGGTGGGGCGACGCGGCCCGCTCGGTGATCCTCTCCGGTGACGCGGCGCGTTCATCGGACGGCGTGATGCGCGCGCTGCAGGACGCGGCGTCGGCGGGCGAGGGACCCGAGGACACGTTGCTCGTGGTGTACGTGGGCCACGGCGCGTACTGGAAGGACGTACCGGGGGGACAGGTCCACTTCGCCGTGGGTTCCTCGCGCGTCAACGAGCCGTGGACGTGGCTGTCGTCCTGGTACGTGTACCGGGCCATCCGGCAGAGCAGGGCCGGGCTCAAAGTCCTCATCACCGACTGCTGTTACTCGAATCTGCTGCCCCACCTCGGCCCGGAGTCCCCGCTGCCGGGCGTCCTGGGCACCCGCTCCGACGGAACCTGCGTCTTCACCGCGGTCGGCGGCCACGTGCACAACGCGTCGGCCGACGCCTGCGCCAACCTGCCGAGCCCGCTCGACGGCTGCACCCCCTTCAGCGGACATCTGCTGAACGTGCTCGGTCAGGGCATGTCCGAGCACGACGACGACCTCACGCTCGGCGCCCTGCGCGCCGGCATCGACGAGGGCATGCAGGCGTGCGGGGTCCATGACGCGCCCCGGATGCTGCTCAACGACGCCTCCGAGGCGGCGTCGCTGTTCACCAACCACGCCAAGGGCCGCCGCACGCCCGGCCGTGAGCCGCAGACCGAGGACGACTGGGTGCGCGAACTCAGGCTGTACGGCGAGCGGAAACTGCGCAGCCTGATGCGGGAGCCGGCGCTCGCGGGCCGTGTGGTGGTGCGCCTCAAGTCCGGTGACGAGCAGAGCCGCGACCTGGCGAGCCGGGTCGAGCGCGGCGCCGCGGCCCTGCTGTCGAACCCGGTGGACTTCGTCCGCTACTGGGGTGAGATCGAGCCCGCGTTGCTGGGCGGCGGATGAGCGGCCGGGACGGCGCCCCGGGCGCGCGCCGCACCCATCTGCTCTTCCAGCCGGATGTCGCCAAGCTGCTCACCGAGGACTATGCGTGGGTGACCCAGGTCGACGGGCCGCAGTTCGCCCGGATCCTCGACCAGATGCGGTCCACCCGCAGCGAGGCCATGGCGATGCGCGCGCTCCACGCCTTCGCTCTGCGCCGCAGCGTCGACGACCTGGTGGACCTGTCGGACGGGTTCGACGCCCGGGACGCGGTCATGATCATGGCGACCGCCGCCCTGGCGCGCCCCGTCAGCGAGGCGGCCGAACTGGCCATGCTGCAACAGGTTCGGGAGACCGGCCGCCGGAGCGCGCCGATCACCGCGAGCCTCGTCCATGACGTCGCCTGCCAGCGCACGGCGTTCGACGTGGCGGTCTTCGTGCGGGTCGTCTACGAGCAGTACCCCGAGATCGCGGAGCGCACGGTGGCGGTGTTCGCCGGCCCCGGCTCGGGCCGCACCAATCTCGACAAGGTGCTGCTGCACACCGCGCTGCTCGACGAGAAGTGCCCTCTCCAGGCCGACCGGCTGCTGGAGCTGACGCTGCACGCCGTCGCCACCGACGGGCCCGGGGGCCCGGAGGAACAGGGCGAGGAGATCGCCGACCTCGCGGGGGCGTTCCTGCACTTGAGTCCGCACGGGCAGATTCTGGAGACGTGGGCGCAGGCGCAGCTGAGTGCGCCGGACGCCCGGCAGGTGGACCACGCGCGGCAGTTGATCGCCCGGCTGATCGCCCGGCGCGGCTCGGGGCACGACGCTCTGGCGGCCCACATCGGCCGCACCGCGCAACCGCGTGACGTGGTCAAACTCTGCGCCCTGCTGACCCGCGAGGAGAACTCCCCCGCCAAGTGCGCTCTGCTGCGCCACCACGCCGCCGGGCACACGGACGTCCAGGGTCTGGCCAAGCTGATCTCGCTGTGGCACCGGGACCCGGTCCTGACGACGACCACGCGTGATCTGCTGACCGACATCGTGACGGTCCCGGTCGGCGTCGACGGCGCGCCGCGTTCCCTCGATGTCCTCGCCCAGCTGTGCGACTGGCTGAACGAGGAGGAGAGCGGGGACGACACCTGCGCGGCCCTGCTGTGCCACATCGCCGCCGTCCAGGTGCGCGGCCGCTCCGGGAGCGAGCTGGCCGAGCTGCTGAACCGGATCAAGCGCGTCCGCGAGCGCGCCCGGGCCGCGCACGAGGTGGGGCGGCAGCTGGCCGTCACCGTGATGGAGCCGCTCGGCGACCAGCAGTGGTTCGTGGACTGCCTGCGCGTGCTGCACCAGAGCCGGCACGGCGAGGCGGTGGGCGCCGCGTGCCGCGAACTGTCCGACCCGTCACCGGAGTTGACGGCCGATGCGGTGCTCGTCGCCGATGTCGCGGCGCAGCTGCACATGGTGGGCCTGGAGAAGGTGGCCTGGACGCTGCTCGAACGGTTCCTGGAGAACGAGCAGTTGGTGCAGCCGACCGATGTGCTCGCCGTGGCGGACCGCATCCTGGCGATCCCGCTCCCCGAAGCCGAGCTGCTGTTGCGGGCCACCGTGGGGCGCTGGTCGGACGTGCTGCACCGCGACGAGGCGATCGACGCCCTCCGCTCGGCCGGCCGGCGCGAGGCCGCCGACTGGATCGTCAGGTCCTTGCGCTGATCCGGGGTGGCGCGCTCCGTTCGTCGTGCCGGGTGGGCAGCGTGGGCCTCACCTCCTTCATGTAGCGACGGGCGGCCCGCACGAGCAGCGGGAAGACCACGACGGCCGACAGCACGGACGCGGATCGCGTCACCGTCACGATGTCGTCCCTGAACGCGTCATGAAGCGCCGTGCAGATCAGGAGCACGCACAGATGGCCGGCCAGCAGCAGCAGCGGCGGTACCGCGGGATCGCCGCGGCGGGTGAGACGGGACAGGTGCTCGCGGGCGTCGTAGTGGCGCAGCATCCGCCCGACGTAGGGCAGGTCGCGCACGGCCAGCCAGGGCAGCGCGAGCAACAGCGCCGAGCCGATGCCGACGCCCGCCATGCCCCGCCACACGTCGGCCCAGCCCGCCTCGTGGAGCACCACCGCGATCGACACGAACGCGCAGTACGCCAGGGACCAGTGCACCGCCCTGCGCAGGCCGGTCACGTCGGCGCCGGGCAGCGCCACGAGCACCACGCCCGGCATCGCGTAGACCACCATGATCGGCACGCTGTTGAGGGCGACGAGCTCCTCCCAGTTGCCGCGGACGACGGCGAGCGAGGCAAGTCCTATGACGAGATTGACGATGAGGATCATCCAGTACGCGTCGATCTCGCCGCCCCGGAACCGGAACGAGGCCCGGCGCGCCGTCTGCAGTCCGCGATGGGTGAGGTGGGCGCGGCTGAGGGCGGCGACCTCGCGGGTCAGCGCGTGGGTGAAGACGATGCCGGAGCCCAGCGGGGACAGCACGGCGTTCAGCCGGATCAGCCAGGCCAGCCAGGTCATCGACGCGGCGGTGGCGAACTGGGCGTACGGCGACTGCAGCATGTCGGCGGTGAGCGATCCGCAGTGCCGGGAGAACACGTACTGCAGCGCCGTGTACAGGGCGACGGCCCCGACCAGGGTGCCGTAGACGGCCCAGCGCAGGCGGGCCGCCTCGCCCATTCCGCGCCGCTTGACGTTGCCCGCGAAGTCCAAGGGGGCCTGGAAGCCGATGTACGCGTAGATGATGCCGCCGCCGAGCACCACGTACAGGGGCGAGAACTGTCCGGCCTGGCCGCGCAGGTGCTGGGCGCTGCCCGACTGGCCGCTGAGGTACCACACCTGGTCCGGGGCGCAGCCGCGGACGGTGTTGGTCGCGGCGAGGGTGAGACAGCCGATGATGAGCAGCGGGACGAGCACCTTGACGATGGTGATGAACAGGTTCAGCCGGATCAGCCGTCGGGCCGGCAGCAGGTTGAACCCGACGATCGCCACCATCAGCACGACGGCGAAGAGCGCGCCGGCGACCGAGAGGTCGTAGGCGTGTTCCATGCCGTGCGGGGACAGGCCGCCGACGTCCGCGCCCGCGTGTCCGCTGCGCAGCAGTGACGGGAACCAGTGGGAGAGGCCGCGCACCATGGCGGCGGCCTCGCTCGCCGGGTTCACCGCGTAGACGATCCACAGCGCCGCGGCCACGACGGTGGCCACGAGCGGCCCCGCGGCCTGCAACGGAAGGAAGATCAGGCCGCCGGTCTTGGGCGCGGCGATTCCCAGCTCGACCATGACGGCGGCGATCAACAGCATCAGGGCGCCGCCGATGACCCACGCCCACACGGCGTCCCGGCCGGCCGCCCAGTGCGCCTGCCCGGCCGCGAGCAGCCACCCCGATCCCACGACGCCGCCCGCCGCGAGCCCCACCAGATCAAGGGCGGACAGCCGCCGCCCTTCGTCCACGTCCTCCACCGAACCGCTCCGGGCTCTCATGCTGCCCAACTCCCTCCCCCACCCCCGGAGTTACGGGCTGGCCAGGGTATCGCCGATGCCGTCCGGAAAGCAGCTGAACAGCACGACGACCCGCGCGGGCGGCGAACGAAACGTTTGCGTTTCGATCGCTGAGGGGCGTAGCGTTTAGCGGTACGAAACCGTTTCGGTTCGCACACTCGCGGACGACCACCGCGAGCGAATCCACGCACCACCGTCAGGCAAGGAACGCATGGGGCCTCCCGTGAGGGCGCTCGACGCCTCCACCGCGCAGCCGCACTTCGGCAGGGCAGCGCTCCGTCGAGGGCGGGGCAGAACGCCCCGCCCGGTGAGACGGCCGTTGCCCCTCGAAGACCTCGGGACGCCGCCCCGGCCGTCCGCGGATGCCTGCCGCAGCCGTGCGTCGGCCCGGGACACGGGCGGTCTGGCCGGCACCGACCACCTCCGGCGCTACGCGGACACCGTCGTCCTCCCCTTGCTCCTGAGCGCCTGAACGCCGGCCCCATCCGGCTCCGAACCCCCACAGCCCCGGAGAACCACACATGTCCACCACCCTCGACGCGCCCGAGCGCCCGGTCCCGGTCGCACAGCCACCGGGCGCCCCCGTCGCGCACCACGTCCCCCACCGCTGGTGGGTCCTGGCCGTCATCGGCCTCGCCCAGCTGATGGTGGTGCTCGACGCCACCATCGTGAACATCGCGCTGCCGTCCGCCCAGGCGGACCTGGGCTTCTCCGACGACGGCCGCCAGTGGGTCGTCACCGCCTACTCCCTGGCCTTCGGCAGTCTGCTGCTGCTCGGCGGCAAACTGTCCGACCTCTTCGGGCGCAAAGCGACGCTGCTCATCGGGCTCGTGGGGTTCGCCGGCTCGTCCGCGCTGGCCGGTGCCGCCACCGGCTTCTCGATGCTCGTCGCGGGCCGTGCCCTGCAGGGCGTCTTCGGCGCGGTCCTCGCGCCGACCGCGATGGCGCTGCTGACCACGACCTTCACCGAACCCAAGGACCGCGCGCGGGCCTTCGGCATCTTCGGTGCCATCGCCGGTTCCGGCGGCGCCATCGGCATGCTGCTCGGCGGTTTCCTCACCGAGCACCTCGACTGGCGCTGGACGCTCTACGTCAACCTCGTCATCGCCGCCTTCGCGGTGGTCGGCGCGATCGTCTTCATCCGCAAGCCGGCCCCCACCGCCCGCCCCAAGCTCGACCTTCTGGGCACCCTGCTGGTCGCGTCCGGCGTCTTCGGCATCGTCTTCGGCTTCTCCAACGCCGAGACGCACAGCTGGAGCAACTGGCTGTGCTGGGCCTTCCTGACCGCGGGCGTCGTACTGCTCGCGCTCTTCTTCGTATGGCAGGCGCGGGCGAAGCACCCCTTGCTGCCGCTGCGGGTCCTCGCCGACCGCAACCGCGCCGCCTCGTACCTGAGCGTGTTCATCACCGGCGCGGGCATGTTCGGGATCTTCCTGTTCCTCACGTACTACCTGCAGACGGTCCTCGGCTACAGCCCGATGAAGACGGGCACGTCCTTCCTGCCGATGATCCTCTCGCTGATGGTGATGGCACAGCTCGCCACCATGGTGCTGATCCCGAAGCTCGGCCCCAAGCCGATCGTCCCGGTCGGCATGGGGCTCACCGCGGGCGGTCTGGTCTGGCTCACCGGCCTGGACGTGACCAGCACCTACACCGCGCACGTGCTGCCGCCGCTGATCATCATCGGGCTCGGCATCGGCATGGTGATGCCCGTCGCGATGAGCCTCGCCACCCTCGGGGTCGACCCGAAGGACCAGGGCGTCGCCGCCGCTACCGTCAACACCATGCAGCAGGTGGGCGGTTCGATCGGTACGGCACTGTTCAGCACGATGGCCGCGACCGCCGCCGACAACTACATCGCCGACCACGGCGCTTCGCGGGCCGACCGGGCCCAGGCCGCCGTCGAGAGTTACGCGACCGCGTACTGGTGGGCCGCCGCGTTCTTCGCCGCCGGTCTCGTCATCGCGCTCGTGATGTACCGCGCGGGCCGTCCGACGGCGCAGGCTCGGCAGACGTCCGACGCGGCCCCGGACGCCGGAGCCGATGACATCGCCGAGGCCGCTCCCGCGGCCGTCGCCCCAGCCCCGGCGATGGACGGTCCTGGGGTGCGCGGCCGGGTCCTCGACGGGGAGGGCGCCCCTCTGCCGGGCGCCGTCGTCACCCTGGTCGACCGCGCCGGTGCCCAGGTCGGCCGCGCCACCGCCGCCGGTGACGGCAGCTACGCGGTGTCGGCCCCGGCCGGCGACGGCGCAGGACACGTCCTCGTCGGCGCCTCCCCCGGCCGCGACCCGCACGTCGCCACGCTCGCCCTGCGCACGGACGGACCGGTCACCTTCGACCTCGTCCTCACCGGCAACGGCGGTCTCTTCGGCACCGTGCGGTCGGAGTCCGGTGCGGAGCCCGTCGCGGGCGCGCTGGTCGTCACCACCGACGAGCGCGGCGAGACGGTCGGATCGGCGCTCACCGACCCGGTCGGCGCGTACGCACTGCCCCAACTGCCGCCCGGCGCCTACACGTTCACCGCAAGCGCGGTGGGCTTCCAGCCCTACGCGGGAGCGGCCCACGTCACGGGCGGCAGCGCCACGCGACAGGACGCCGTGCTGCGCTCCGCCGCGTCGCTCACCGGCACCGTGCGGAGCACCGACGGCTCCCCGGTGAACGACGCCCGCGTCACCCTGCTCGACCAGGCGGGCAACGTGGTCGCCGTCCACACGACAGGCTCCGACGGCGCCTACGCGTTCGCGGGTCTGTCCGGCGCCACGTACACCGTGATCGCCAGCGGCTACCCGCCGGTGACGACGCCGGTCACCGTGGCGGCCGGCGGCGACCCGGGCGACCTCGACGTCGCGCTGAGCCACGGGAACTGACCCTCATCGCCGCGGGCGGGGCGGACACCTGCCCCGCCCGCGGCCGTCCTACGCGGGCAGCGCTGTCGCCGTCCCGTTCCGGTCGGACCAGGCCGGCCGGTGGGCCTGCGCCGAGACCGACGCCCTCCGTCGTGCCTCGGCAGCGACCGGCAGGCGGCACAGCGCGTCCAGGGTCCTGAGCATCCGATCGGCGAACCGGTGGCCCAGCGGGGTGAGGCACTCCGAGTCAAGGAGCTGCCAGGTCGCCTCACGCGCCGCGGCGCGCCACCGCGCGAACTGGACGTCGGCGGCGGTGCGGCTCTCCGCGTCGGGCGCCCCGTCTCCCGGCGCCGGTTCCAGAACTGGGCCACGCCCGTGTGCGCGTACGCCCCGTGGAAGAGAGCGAACGGCGGACGCGGGTCGGGGCGCCACGCCGTGTAGTACAACTCCGTGCCGCCCGGCTCGAACAGGTCGAAGAGGTGCGGCAGCGCCGCGAACTTGTTGTGCTGCGCCTCGTGTGCGAGCGGGCGACACCCAAGGTCACCGCGGCCACCACACCCGGCAGATCGTCGCGCAGGGCACGGGGATCGATGGCGCTGGTACTGCCGTACAGGCCGACGGCGAGCAGCAGGCCCGCGGCGAAGACGTAACCGCTGGTGCCGACGAGCGCCGAGGAGTCGAAGGCGACGCCGAGCCCGATACCGAGCACCAGCACACCGACGCCGAGGATCTGGATCCCCGACCCGCCGGCCAACAGCTGCCGCCCCCAGACGCGTACTGGCGTCACCACTGGGCACTCCCCCTACTCCGCCTCATCCCCTCCGAGCCCCGCGCACCTCTCATGTATCAGAAGCCGAACTCGCCTGTCACATAAGGAATTTGGGTGCACGCAGCTCCCGCACAGCCGCCCTCTCGGATCGTAGGCCGCCCGGCTGTCCCGCCGGAAGCCGCTCCCCAGCCGCTTTCCTCAGAAGATGCCCGCCGCCGGACCAGGCCGAACCTGCCCGGCGGGGCAACGTGGAGCGCGACCGGCATCGGAAGCCGACTCCGGGAGAGCCACCCCCTCTGATCAGGTGGCCCGACCCTGCGCCGGTAGCAGCGCCAGCACCGCGACGACCGCCCGGTGATCCGTATCCGGCACGGTGCGCTCGCCGACGGAGACCCCCGCCAGGCCGGGGCCGTGCAGAACGTGGTCCAGTTGGATAAGCGGCGGGACGAGAGCGTGGCCGACGGGCCAGGTGCGGGCCCATCCGTGGCCGAGTTCGGCATGGGTGTCCGTGAGGCCGGCCGCGAGCAGCCCCCGCATCGGGGTGTGGTCGAGGGACGCGTTGAAGTCGCCCAGGAACACGGTGTCCGGGCCGCCGCTCCGGGCCATCGAGGCAAGGGCCGTCATGTCCCGTGTCCAGCGCTTCGCGTCGCCGAGCGGGTAGTAGGTGTGTACGGCCACGAACCGCACGCTGCGCCCGCCGACCGCGATCTCGGCAGTCGTCTGCGGCCAGGCGGTGTCGCCCTGCGTCGGGCCGGCGTGGGACAGCGGATGGCGTGAGTAGATCGAGGAGTCGTACTCGGGGTGCAGTTCTTGGTAGGGCATCAGCGCACCGATGCCCGCCTTGTCGAGCGCGTCCACGCCTCGCGACGGCATTTGCTCCACGGCCAGCACATCGATCCGTTCGGTGCGGACCAGGTCCACCAGCGCACGGGGATCGGCGCTGCCGCCCTCGACGTTGATGCTGGCGACACGCAACTCGACCGAACCCGGCGGCACCTGTCGGCGCTCAGGTAGGAACCGTGGTGCCAACAGCACCACGTGGGCGAGGACCAGAGCCGTGACGACGGCCACGGCCCATCGCGACCGCAGGGCGGGAACGGCGACCAGCACGCCCCACACCAGCACACCGAGAACAGTCGCATAGGGAAAGAGCACCATGGGCACCGCGAGCGGCGTTCCCGCGTCGAGTCCCGTCAGCCGGACGACCAGCAGAGCAGCGGGTACGGCAAGCACGACACCACAGCTCACCCGCCCCCATGCCCGTCCGCGCCGGCCGAGTGTCCGCCGCCCGTCCGCGTCGCTCGGGGCGCCAGTAACCGTGCCCGTCATTCGTCCCCACTCCGGAGTCGTACCGGTGATCGTGATCATCGGTTCCCGGTACCTGGACGCCCACCCGGGCGCGCACGGTTCCGACCCGTCTCCTCGGGGTCTCACTCCACCGGAACGTGCCCCAGCAGATGGAGTTCCTCGGCGTCCAGGCGGCCCTGGAGGCGGCGCAGCACCGTGTCGTCGATGTCGCCCGTGTCGCGCAGGCGCACGATCACGGTGCGGCGCTCGGCGAGGAGGGCGAGGCTGAGGGCCGCGTGGTCGTCGGTGAGGCGCTGCGGGTGGACGGCACGTTCCTCGGGGTCGTCCGGGGTCGATGCGCAGCGCTGCGCCACGGCGTCGGCCTGCAACCGGTGGGCGCGCAGGATCGCTTCGCGCACGTCGGGCGCCGTCTCCAGGCGCGCGGCCAGCTCCGGCAGGGCCGCGAGCGCGGACTCGAACGCCGCGGACTCGGCGAGCCACTCCTCCCGGGCGACGGAACGGTCGTGCGGGAGCTTCGCCCAGCGCACCACCCAGGGCAGGATCAGCGCCTGCGCCATCGTCACGACGATCACCACGCCCGTGACGAAGACGATGAGCTGGCGGGAGGGGAAGGTGGCGCCGTTGTCGAGGTGGGAGGGGATACCGAGGGCCGCGGCGAGGGAGATGGCCCCGCGGAAGCCGGACAGGGCGCTCACGGTCAGGCGTCGCTGGGAGTACGTCGTACCCGACGCACGGGCGGTGCCCCTGCGGGCGATCCGGAAGAAGGCGGCGACGCCGAAGTAGTAGGCGAAGCGGACGGCGATGAGCGTACCGGCCACCGCGAATCCGGTGCCCAGGGCGCGGGGGATCTCGTCGTTGCCCATGGTGCGGACGGAGAAGTCGAGTTCGACGCCGATCAGCACGAACAGGGAGCCGTTGAGGAGGTAGGTGGCGACCACCCAGAAGTGCTGCGCCTGCACCCTGACCTCGGCACGTACGGTACGCGGCCCGCTCTGACTGAGCATCAGCCCGCACACCACGACGGCGACCACACCCGATGCGTCGATGTCCTCGGCGAGGAGGTAGGCGGAGAACGGGGCCAGCAGCATCAGCACCTGGCCGCGCAACGCGTCCGTCGTCGCCATCCGGACCCGCATCCACTGCACGGCGGTGCCCGTGACGAAGCCGATCAGCGCACCGCCGCCGTAGCCGAGCACGAACAGCCACCCGACGTGCGGGACGGTGACATGCTCCGTGCCGACGGTGACGCCGACGGCGATGCCGTAGACGACGAGCGCCGTACCGTCGTTGAGGAGGCTCTCGGCGCGCAGCAGTGTGATGTCCCGGCGGGGCAGCAGGCGGGCCACGACGTTGACCGCTGTCGCGTCGGTCGGTGCGACCGCCGCGCCCAGCGCCCAGGCGGGTCCCCAGTCGATGCCGAGCGTGTGCGCGACCCACGCCACCGACGCCGCCGAGGCGATGACCAGAAGCGTGGCCGCCAGAGCGACATCGGTGAGGTGGCGCCGGATCTCGCGCAGGGAGGTGTTGAGGCTTTCCCAGGCCAGGAGTGCGGGGAGGAACAGCAGCAGCACCACCTCGGAGGGCAGTTCCACCTTGCGGAGCGCGGGGAGCATTCCGAGCAGCACGCCCATGACCATGAGGACCACGGGCGGTGCGATACGCAACCGGTCGCCGAGCGCAGAGCCGATCAACACGGCGATGCCCAACAGCACGACAAGTTCGAGACCCAGCACGCGTTCCTCCTGCGCCACGTAGCGTCGAGTGGACATCACTACACGTGAGTTGTGTGCAAAGAATGCAGGCTATGGGACGAGATTTTTCACATCAGGCTTTGAACGGTCACAGGAAGGTCACTAAGGTCGGGCCTCGAACCTCCGCTCGATCACTCCCATGAGGTGAGTGACGGTGGAAGGGCTCCGTCCATTGGTGTGCTCTGTGGGCGGCTGGAGAAATAAGGAGCTCGCCTCCGTGGCGTCCCACCGTCGACCCAAGCAGCCGAACCGCACCCGCGTGACCGTGCTCACCGCGACCGCCGCCGCTGCCGTGGCCCTTACGTCGCAGGCCGCCAACGCGGCCCCCAAGCCCACGAAGAGCGAGGTCAAGGCGGAGGTCGGCAAGCTCTACCAAGAGGCGGAGCGGGCCACCAACCAGTACAACGGAGCCAAGGAGAAGCAGCAGAAGCTGGAGAAGGAGATCGGCCGTCTCCAGGACAAGGTCGCCCGCGAGCAGGGCGAGCTCAACGAAGTACGCAAGGGCATCGGGGCGATGGCCGGCGAGCAGTACCGCTCCGGTGGCATCGACCCCTCGGTCCAGCTCTTCCTCTCCGCCGACCCGGACGACTACCTCGACAAGGCGACCACGCTCGACTCGCTCTCCGCGCAGCAACTGAAGTCGCTGAAGACGGTCCAGGACAAGCAGCGCACGCTCGCCCAGGAGCGGGCCGAGGCCTCCGAGAAGCTCAAGGACCTCGCCGGGACCCGCACCGAGCTCGGCAAGAGGAAGCAGCAGATCCAGAGCAAGCTCAGCAAGGCACAGAAGCTGCTGAACTCCCTGACCGCCGCCGAGCGTCACGAGATGGCCGACGCCGACGCGCGCGCCGGCCGCTCCTCCGCGGGCCGTGTCGACCTCGGCAACGACGTGGCCGCCTCCAAGTTCGGTGCCGCCGCCCTGAACGCGGCCGCCTCCCAGATAGGCAAGCCGTACGTCCGTGGCACCTCGGGGCCCAACTCCTACGACTGCTCGGGCCTCACGCAGTGGGCGTACGCCCAGGCCCATATCCAGATATCCCGGGTCACGTACACGCAGGTCAACGACGGAACCCGGGTGGGCATGAGCGCACTGAAGCCCGGCGACCTGGTCTTCTTCAACAACACCGAGCATGTCGGCCTCTACGCGGGCAACGGCCAGGTGCTGCACGCGCCGTACCCGGGGGCCTCGGTGCGCTACGAGTCGATGAGCACGATCGGCAGCTTCCAGTTCGGCGTCCGCGTCGCCGGCTGATCGCGCCCGGCGCAACGGCTGCCCCGGCGATCAGCGCGAGCGCCACGTCATGGACGCGTCTGGATCAGCGCGTGCGTACCGTCCGTACGCCACCGCCGGTCGTGCGCGGCATTCAGAGCCGACTCCGTCGACGCATCGAGGCCGACGAGCACGTCGGACTTCAGCGTGCGCAACGCGGCCACCGGACCCGGGAAGTACGCGGTCCGCTCGGCGAACGAAGTGGTGGCGGGCCACAGCTGATCGCCCACCAGGCGCCGGTAGTTCAGATCGCCCTTCATGAGGGTCACCGCGGCCTGGGCGAAGTCACCGCGCAGGTCGTCGGGCATGTCCGCGTACGGCAGCGGCGCGCAGGAGAAGGCGTGCGCGCGGACCGTGATCCGTCCCCGCGCCATGGCCTCCCACAGGCGCTCGCCCACCGCATGCGCGGCGCCGTCGGCCTGGCGGAGGTGGCGTAGGCAATCGACGACGTCGGCGGTGGTGGCGTCGGACACGTAGTACGGGTACGGCTTGACGTGCAGGACGACCCGCTCGGCGTGGCCGTGGTGCAGCAGGTGGTCGATCAGGAGCAGGTCGGGGACGAGTTCACGTCCGGCATTGTCCGCGACCACGCAGACGGTCGCCGAAGTACCCGTGGCCAGCAGCGCCCAGAGCGACTGCGAGTCGTCGGCGACAAGCGGCGTGTCCGCGGCACCGTCCGGGGCACCGCCTGAAGCGATGCGGAAACCGAGATCGGCGCGATTGCCCCAGAGGGAGCCGTGCAGCAGCGCCTGCGCCTGGACTTCGACGGGCTCCTTCACGAGCCGATCCAGAGCCCGCAGCTCCGCCGCCGCCTCCGCGGTGCGCAGCTCGGCCTGCTTGAACGGGCGGAACGGGTCGATCCCCTGCCACGGCCCGGGTTCGAAGTAGCCGACGGCTTCGAGGAGTTGGCGGTAGAAGTAGCTCTCCACCCATAGGAACGGTGCGTCGAACCATGAGCGTCCGAAGTACCCCTGCCCCCAGTGCGCCCACTGCTCGGCATCGTGCGCGTCCGGGGCGAGCGGCTCGATCTTGCCCTCCGTGTCCTGCTTCAGGAGCGTGTCGAGCGCGGCGTGTTGTTCGGGGCTGTAGGGAAAGGCGTCGCGGACCTTCTGGATCAGAGCCGGATGCCGTTCGGCGATCACGCCCCAAGCGAAGGATCCCGGCTCGTTGCACAGGATGACGGGGGCGTCGGCGTTCTCGGACATGGGGGCAGGTCCTCCGGTCTGGTGCCCGGTCGGGGGTGCGCACGGGGTCCGGGAACCGGACCTCGTCGCACCCCGCGCCGACCAGGTCAGTCGCTCTCTGTCGGCTCTTCGGCGTTGCGCCAGACTGTCACGTCGACAGTGACGTACTGGCTCGGATCATGGCTGCCCGACTTTCCGCGATAGGTGACCACCGCGATGTGGCCGGCGTCGCTGCGCACGCAGATCTGCGATCCGGCCGAGAGCTGGTCGAGGTCGATCTTGTCGGTGTAGCGGGTCTCCGTGCGGCAGGCCTGCAGGCTGCCCTTCTGCGCGTTGTTGAGGAGAACCAGCTTGCCATTGTCGGTGCCGAGTTTCTGATCCCCGGTGACGGTGTCGTCGTAGTAGTAGTAAAGGTCACCGCCCATGTACATGGCCCCGGTGTCGCCGCCGTCGAGCGGCTTGGGCGGGCTGTCGCCGAGCTTGAGGTAGTAGTCCTCGGTCAGGTCGATCCCCTTGTAGCTCGCCGGTTTGGGGTCGGGCCGCTTGCCGCCGCCCGCGCCCGTTCCGTCCGAACTGCTGGAGCCGGAGCCGGAGGCCCCGGACCGGCCGTCCCCCTTGTCCGTGTCCGGGAGCAGGGCACCGATGATCGCCAGCAGGGCGAACGCCCCGACGACGGCCCCGACGACGATCAGCCCCGTCCTCTTCTTCGGCGGCGGGGGCGCACCCCACGGCCGGGGACCGGGCATGCCCGGTCCGACGGGCTGCATGGAACCGTGGTTCCACTGCGGAGGCGGGGTCGGGTGACCATGCCGCGGAACGGGCGTCGGATAGGGGGCTCGCCCCGCGACGTACTGGTGGGGCGCCGTGTTCGCGTACGGGGGAGGCGTGTGCGGGCTGAACGCGGTGGGTGGGTGCGGCGGCGCGCCGACGGAAGGCGGGGGCGTGGCCGTCGAGGTGGGCGGAGGCGTCGTCGGCGCGGTCGCGGCGGGCGGGGGTGTCGGTGCGGGCTCGGGCAGGCGCAGCCGCTCGGTGATGGAGCTGGCGAACGTCTGCGGGAGCCAGTCCTCGCCCTGCCGCAGCGGGGTCGGGGACAGCTCGTGGCACTTCTCGATGATCTGGGTCAGGCTGGGGCGGTCGGCGGGGTCGCGGCTCAGACAGTGGGCCACCAACGGCCTCAGTTCGTCCGGGAGTTGGCTCAGATCGGGGTCCTCGTGGACGATCCGGTAGAGGACCGCGTGCGAGGAGCCCTCGCCGAAGGCCGGTGCGCCGATGGCGGCGAAGGCGGTGATCTGGCCCAGCGCGAACACGTCGGTGGCGGGCGTGACGGTGCCGGCAGCCGCCTGCTCCGGGGCCATGAAGTGGGGCGTGCCGACGGTCACGCCGGTGCCGGTCAGCGAGGTCGCGTCGGCGGCGCGCGCGATGCCGAAGTCGATGACGCGCGGGCCGTCGCCGGCGAGCAGGACGTTGGCAGGCTTGAGGTCGCGGTGCACGATGCCCGCGCCATGGATCACGTGAAGGGCCTCGGCGACACCGACCGTGAGCAGGAGCGCGCTGCGCAGCGGCAGCGCGCCATGCTGGGCCACGGCGTGCGCGAGCGAGGGGCCGGGCACGTACGCGGTGGCCAGCCAGGGCTGTTGGCCCGTCGTGTCGCCGTCGATGACGGGCGCGGTGTACAGGCCCTGCACCCGCTGTGCGAGGTTGACCTCCTGCTCGAACCGCCGCCGGAATTCCGGGTCCTGACTGAACTCCGCCCGGATCACCTTCAACGCGATGGGCCTGCCGCCCGGCGTGTAGGAGAGATACACCTTCCCCATCCCGCCGGTACCCAGCACAGCGGCGAGGCGGTAACCGCCCACCACCGGCGGGTCGTCGGCTCTGAGCGGCTGGAACAGCTCCGCCGAAGGTGTCGCCATGTCGCATCGTCCCCTGCTCAAGGGCGGCTGCAGCCACCCGGTCCCCGAAGTCCCCGGAAAGATACCGAAGGAGCGGACTGTTCGTGCTGACCCGGTCGCAACAGTCGCGCTACAGATCCCGTTCCGCCGACGGCGGACGAACAGCGGTGCCTCGCTGCGGTCCCGTCGGGATCGTCAGGGCGCCGAGTGGGGCGGCCGGGGGCTCACGAGGCCGGTCTGGTAGGCGATGACGACCAGTTGAGCCCGGTCCCTGGCGTGCAGTTTGGTCATGGCCCGGTGGATGTGACTGCGGATGGTGAGAGGGCTGATGACCAGTTGGGCGGCGATCTCGTCGTTGCTCTTGCCCAGGGCGGCCAGCGCCACGACCTCACGTTCCCTGTCGGTGAGCAGGCCCAGCTCATTGGGCGGGGCGACCTGGCCCTGGGGTCGGGCATCGCCAGGAACCGGGTGATCAGGGACCGGGTGGCGGCGGGAGAAAGGAGCGCCTCGCCGGCCGCGACGGTTCGGATGCCGGCGAGGAGCACTTCGGCGCTGACGTCCTTGCCCAGAAAGCCGCCGGCCCCGGCGCGCAGAGCGAGAGCGACGTTCTCGTCCTCGTCGAAGGTGGTGAGCGGCGTCCCGCCGATAGGCACCGCCCCTATCGACTGCGCAACCGGGCCCGCCTGCATTTCCCACCCTGCGGGCCCACGAGCCCAAAAGCCGGGGCCCCGGCCCGTTGATCATATGAAGCATGCCGCGTTCGAGATCTTGTTCGGCCTACTCGCCTGACGTCGCACCTGTCCAAAGAGTTCAACTGCTGGCGAACGGCGGCGCTTTGGGGGATCCTCTTTCGATGCACAGACATACAGGATGGCGGCGCGGGCAAGATCGCCATCCTTGATCGATTTCGTCGGGTGTACGCCCTGCAAGAGAAAGCGAAGCCGCCGCTCCATGAAATCTGCCGAAGGTCGTTGGCTGGACACTTCCTCCGGAAGGCGAGTCAATTTGTCCCGCCCGTCTCCTGAATCGATCGCACTGGAGGACATCGCCGGCGCGCTGTCCCGCATCTGCCGGTTCGGAGGTCATACGTCTGAGTTCTACTCCGTGGCCCAGCACTCTGTGCTGGTGTCCGAGGTCGTGGCCGATATGGGAAGGCCGGACCTGCGCCTCCTGGCGCTGCATCACGACTCCCACGAGGCTTATTTGGGGGACATGCCGACACCGCTGAAAAGACGACTGCGGGATGTGGGTCAGTACACCGGATACGCCGATCTGACGGAAACCATGGACCTGGCCATCGGTCAGGCTCTGGGAGTCCCGATGCCACCCTCGGACGAGAACAGGAAGATCCTCAAAGCGGCCGACAACGTGGCGTTTCAGGCCGAGGCCACGCGACTTCTGCCCTACAACGGTGCACGGGCCATCCGCGATGCCCGGTGCCCCGAGCCGACGAGCCGACGATCATGCGCCACTCCCCTGCTGCCACCCCAGGCCGCCGAGAACTTCATGAACGTGCACAACTCCCTCGTCCAGGAACTTTCATCCTTGAACTCTCCATGAGTTCTCGTCCATGAAATGAGTGTGCATCAACCATGCGCGAGACGTCGCTCATACTCTTCTCGGGGGGACGCGACTCGTCCCTGGCCGCCTGTTTGGAGGCGAACGCGGGACGTGACCTCCTCCTCATGACCGCACGTACCGGCGCCACGATAGAAACGGACGTCGTGCCGTTACGCGTGGGAGAGATCGTTCGGTCTTTCCCGGCCGTGTCGGTGGAGCATCATCTGACGCACAGCGCCGGAATATTCCGGAGAGTTGCCATAGCCGATATCGAGAGCGACTTCGCCACGTACCGGACGAACCTCATCCTTCTCGGCCATCAAATGGCGATCCAATGTGAGGGTATCGCGCTCGCGCTGCACCGGAACATAAAACGAGTGGTGTCCGGGTTCTCGTCCTACCAAGCTCACGAGTACATGGAGCAGATTCCCGAGGCCGTCGCGTTCTCCCGAGAATTCTTCCAGAGTTACGGACTGCAATTCGAAACACCCATCGAGCCCTACGGCACGCTCGATGACGTCAAGTTCCAGCTTCTCGATTTCGGGGTGACAACCAAGTCCCTGGAAGCCGTTTCGCTCTTCGCAGACAGTTTTTCCGTCGCCGAGACCGATGCGGTCACGGCGTACATGGAGTCGAAGCTCGACGTCTGCAGGTCCTACATCAAGCTGAAGACCGGAGTCGATCCCTCGCTCAGACCGGGGAAAACCGAGCAGTGAGGAGACGCATCTTCTTGCACTTCGTGGACCACGAGATCCTGGCCCGCATGGCCGCGGGTTCCACGCCGCCGTTGACCGTATGCGAGCGCCTGGTCCGTATTTCCACGGTCGTCTCCCCCGAACCCGCGCTCTTCCCCATATCCGCCCATCACGAAGAGGTGGCGATATCCGGACTCCTGCAGGGCTTCTCCCCCCTGATCCAGAACGATCTGCTCCGCGTAACCGGCAGCGGGGCCGACCCGCGGACGAATCTCAACAGCAGACGCCACCAGTTCGACAGCGACAAGATGCTGTTCGCTCCTCTCTTCTCATCCGCCCAGGACCGTCTGGTGGAGGAGTACAGCGCGGGGTGGGTGGAGAAGCAGGGAAACGCGACGCTCGGCATCCGTAAATGGTGGGAGACGAGCATCGTCGATCCGGAGAGCCGGCTCTCCCTCACCTTGTATGCCGGCCGTCCGGTCCCCGATCGTCTCCTGGACGCCTTTCTTGAACTTCCGGAGCAGTTGGGCGATCGACCGCTCCTTGCCGACCTGGTCGCGGACGCGATAACGCTGCGAAGGCTTGCCGATGGGCCGCCTCTCCACCTCAGGGCGGAACTGGGCGCTCATCTGACGCGCCAGTGGGCCGGCTTGTACTGCGACAGCCTTTCGGCGACAGTGTTCCGGGACTTCGGACGCGGCGTGCCGGAAATGAGCGTGTTCACCCCCGCCCACTTCCCTACGCTCAGCGCACGCCGCATCGAGTTGATGCTCACGGAGCTCGGCATCCATCAACCGCTTTTCGGACTGCCGGTCCCCGTGCTGGCCGGTGTCCTCGACAATCTGCGTGTGGAACGCGAGTACTTGGCGAACGATCTGTTTGCGCAAGGATTGTCCGGGTCCAACTCGTGGACGGAGCGCCGGCTGAACAGAGTGGCCCGCTATCGAAAGCGGAGGCACCGCTCTCTTTTCTGGACCGGACCTTCGCATTACCCGTTCAGGACATACGCGAGCGCGGCGGTACGGAAAAGCGCCCACAGCCTTGCATGGTCTCTCGAATGTTATGCTGACGTAGCCCGAAATCATCACTCCGGTCCATCGGAAAAGGGGTCTGTCGTGGATCGATCATTTCACGTGTCGCATGTGACCGGGGATGTAAATGTGGCTCAGGATTCGGCCACCATCAACACGATGAGGGTGTCTTCCGCAGGAGTGGCCGATCGTCTCCGCAGGGCCATGAACTCCGAGAGTGACGCCGCGCGGTTCGTCGACTGGCTGGGCGGCGCCGACGTGACCCTGGACGAGGAAGTCACCGCTGACACCATCGTCGCCGACTTCCCGTCGGAACAGATGAACAGCGAGAACAAGTCCCTGCTCAGGAAGATCGGTGAGAATCTCGCGCTCAGCGCCGGCTCGTCCGGCGCGGTCGTCGCGATCATCGACGCGATAAAGGCGCTGACTTCTTGACTCAGCACCTCCCCGCCGAGCAGAACCGCGTCGGCGGCGGCTGGGTCCGTGAGGATGTCACCCCGCACGAAGCCAGTTGGCGCAGAGCAATGCCTCCTCCTGTCGTAAGAGAACTGATCGCGGCAGCGGCGAAGTCGGGGGACCAGAAGGCCGGTGGCACTCAACCTGCTCTGCCGCTCCAGGTGCTACCGGCGTCCAAGGCCCTTGCCACCCACATACGCAAGGAGTTGCGAACAGGCTTCGGATTCACCGTACTGACTGGCTTTCCGGTGGACGAGGATCCTTCGCTGGTCGAGCGGGCCTATTTGCTTTTCGGCCGCCTTCTGGGCCGACCGGTGTCACAGAACCGATGGGGGGACCTCATCGGACGAGTGGAGGACGTTCGCCTGCCGCGTGGCGGCGGGAAGAAGCGGGGCTATACAGGTTCGGACTCCCTGTCGTTCCACGCGGACCGCACCGATGTGGTCACGCTCTTGTGCATCCGGCAGGCGGCCGCGGGAGGCGTGAGCCGCCTCGCCTCCGTCCCCGCCGTGCACAACGTGATGCTCGATGAATCACCGGAATCATGGGCCGAGCTCTGTCGGCCGCTGCCCAACGATCTGCGAGGCGAAGCTTTCCCGGGATTCTCCGACTGGCACGGCATACCCGTGTTCAGCATGGCCGGGTCATCGCTCGTGATGCGCTACCTGAGGATCTTCATCGAGAAATCGCAGCGCTACCCGGATGCGCCCGGAATCACCCCGGACCAGCGAAGGGCCATGGACAGGCTGGACGCGATACTCGCCCGTCCAGAAATGTCGGTGGAAATGACCCTGGCCCCCGGCGACGTGCAGGTGATCGACAATTTCCGTACGCTCCATGCGCGGACCGCCTTCGTCGATTCGCCCGGTGCCGGAACGCGTCTGCTCCTGCGGCTGTGGCTCGCTTCCGCCGACAGTCCCGAGCTGCCGGCGGCTTATCGCCCGCTCTACGGTGCCACCCGGGCAGGAAGTTTTCGAGGCGGCGTGTGGCCCGCCGGGGTCACCCCGGATCAGCTCGGCGAGCCTCTCCGGTCACCGGCAGGAGCCGAGGAGTGAGGATGGACTGGGCGAGCGAACTCTCCGTACTGGCCGACGGATACGAGCCCCACATCCACCTCGACTCCTCGTCGCCCACGCGAGCCACCCTTCTGCTGGTCGGCCCCTCGGGGGCGGGAAAGGACTCGGTCAAGCGGGGCCTCCTCGCGACAGGGCGTTACCGCGAAATAATTTCACACACCACGCGTGCCCCCCGTTATAACGACGAACTTCTTGAACAGGACGGAATCGAGTACCACTTCGTCACGCACGAACAGATGGCTCGTCTCGCCCGGGACGGGAAGTTCGTTCAGTTCAAGCGCTATGGAGGCAACTATTACGGCACCAGCTCCCAGGAGCTACGGAGAGCCTGGGAGAGCGGGACGGCCCTGACCGACGTGGACATCCAAGGGGCCCTGGCATTCAGCAGAATCGCCCTGCCTGGTCTGCTGATGGTCTTCCTGCTGCCGCCCGGTCTTCCGGAGCTCCTGCGCAGGCTGGAGAGTCGGTGCGTTCGGAACCCGCGGGACGGAAAGGCCGCGATCACGCAACGCGTCGCCATAGCGCTGCGGGAGGTCGAATGTGTCATCTCCCACGCCGACCGTTTCCGGTTGGTGGTCAACGACGATCTGAACACCGCGGTGGAGGAGGTCGACGCGCTGGCGACCGGAGGAACGGCTCGCCGCCCGATCGCCGCCCGCCGAGTGCTCGACACCCTGGCGTCCGACATCAAGGCGTACTTGAGCAGCAACTCGCCTTCATAACAAGGTCAGGCTAGTTTGCTCGGATGAGTCTCCTTGATGATGTGGCCGAGCGTGACGGCTGGCGA
This sequence comes from Streptomyces sp. NPDC102467, assembly GCF_044765445.1. Classification (NCBI taxonomy): domain Bacteria; kingdom Bacillati; phylum Actinomycetota; class Actinomycetes; order Kitasatosporales; family Streptomycetaceae; genus Streptomyces; species Streptomyces sp. NPDC102467. The sequence goes on from NZ_JBIWKA010000020.1 coordinate 81,145, forward strand.
TGCTGGGTGTGTGACGAAGCGGTCGACCCCGACGAGTCGGTGAACGACCCGCGGGGGCCCAGCGTCGACAGCCGGACCGCCGACCGGAAGGCCAAGATCCCCGAGCGGCTCGCGCACCGCGGATGCAACACCCGCAAGGGCGCGGTCAAGGTGGTCATCGCCTGGCCGGACCGTCTGTACGTGGTCGAACCCGCGCCGCTGATCACCGTTGCCGGGAGGCTGGAGCGCAAGGGGGGCCGCGAGATGGTGGGCCGTTGTCCGACCAGGCGGGACGCCCAAGAGGCGGCGGACTGGCTGGTGGACCGGTTCTCCCGACTGGTACCGGGGCTGCCGGTGACCGCCGACATCGAGCCGGGCGGCGGCCAGTTCCTCGTCACCCTGGCCACCGGCCGCCGCTGACCAGGGGCCACCGGCGCACCCGGTCAGGGTCGGGCGCGATGGACGCTGACGGCGTAGCCGCCGCCGTCGTAGGGAGCAGCGTCCCAGGTGGCGAAGTGGTCGACGAGGTCGAGGCCGGCCGCGGCGCAGTGGGCGTCGTACTCCGGCAGCGTGATGGTGGGCGGCACGGGCAAGTGGGCGGCATCCAGGCCGAAGCCCGCGACCAGCAGGCCTCCCGGGCGTACTGCTGCGGCCAGGCGTTTGAGCACCGCGGCCTCTGTCCCGGGGTGGACCAGCGGGATGACGTTGCCTGCGGCCACCACAAGATCGAAGTTCGCCGAGATATCGAGCGCGGCTGCGTCGAACTCGGCGAGATCGACCTGGAACCAAGGCAGTTGAGGCGCTCGCGCTCGCGCCTCGTCCAGCATGGAGGCGTCCAGATCGATCCCCACACAGTCGTATCCGAGCTCCGCCAGCCGGATCATGACCCGCCCGGTACCGCAGCCCGCGTCCAGTACCCGGGCCCCGGCGGGGAGCAGGGCCGCGCAGAACGCGGCCTCTCCGTGCATGTCCTTCCCGCTGCGGGCGAGCGCCTCGAAGCGCGCGGCGTACTCGCCTCCGGACGTCCCACCGGTCAGTTCCTGCCAACGACTCATACGATCGACTATAGATCTCCGGGCCGCGCCAACTGCCCCGGCACGTTCGGCGGCCCAGCCCGACGCACAGGTCCGTCCGACCGGCCCAAGGGCGACCGGATACAGTGCGCGCGACGGCAGCCCGGCTGCTCGAGGAGGGGAAGCGTGACCGACACCAGCGAAACCCGACCCGCCGACAGTGTGGCGCACGCGACGCAGCAGAGCCGACTGCGCCGCCTCATGCGCTTCATCCCTCTGATCGCCCCTGTCCTGCTGTGGGCCGTGCCCTGCTGGGTACTGCTGTACACCGGCCAGCACTGGCCGCTCCCCGTCGCCCTGGGCGGCACCGCCCTGTTCGCCCTCGGCCTGATCGGCATGCCGCTCACGATGGTGCGCGGCCACGGCAAGCGGCAGCAGGACCGGGCGGCGATCATCGGGGACACCCTGCTGGGCGCCGGCTGGGTCCTGTTCACCTGGTCCGTGCTGCTCGGCGTCCTGCTGCGGCTCGCCCTCACCGTGGCCGGCGTCGGCGACGGCCAGGACCGGGCCAGGATCACCACCTGGGCGATTCTCGGCGTGGCCGCCGTGCTGCTCGCCTGGGGGTACGCCGAGGCCCGCCGGGTGCCACGTGTGCGCCGCCTCGACGTGCAACTCCCGCGCCTTGGCGCCGGGTTGGACGGCACCCGAGTCGCCCTCATCACCGACACCCACTACGGCCCGCTCGATCGCGCCCGCTGGTCGGCACGGGTCTGCGCCACGGTGAACACCCTGGAGGCCGATCTGGTCTGCCACACCGGCGACATCGCGGACGGCACAGCGGAACGCCGCCGCGCCCAGGCTGCCCCGCTCGGCACCGTGCAGGCCACCCGGGCCCGGGTCTACGTCACCGGCAACCACGAGTACTACAGCGAGGCCCAGGGCTGGGTCGACCTGATGGGCGAGCTGGGCTGGGAGCCGCTGCGCAACCGCCATCTGCTGCTGGAGCGCGGCGGCGACACCCTCGTGGTCGCCGGCGTGGACGACGTCACCGCGGAGTCCTCCGGTCTGGCCGGCCACCGCGCCCACCTCGCCGGCGCCCTGGACGGCGCCGACCCCGACCTGCCCGTCCTGCTCCTGGCCCACCAGCCCAAGTTCGTCGACCGGGCGGCGGCCGCCGGCATCGACCTCCAACTCTCCGGCCACACCCACGGCGGCCAGATCTGGCCCTTCCACCACTTGGTCCGCATCGACCAGCCGGCCCTCGCCGGCCTCAGCCGCCACGGCTCCCGCACACTTCTCTACACCAGCCGCGGCACCGGCTTCTGGGGCCCGCCGTTCCGCGTCTTCGCCCCCAGCGAGATCACCCTGCTCGTACTCCGCTCCGGACAGCGGCCGTCCTCGCCGTAGCACCGGGCTGGGGCCCTTCTGACGGATCTCGCGCTCGAGATACCGAGATCAGCAGCCTCCACGTACGCTCGCCGGCCACGGCCCGGTGCAGCGCCGCGGCTGAGCCGTGGGCGATGCGACGGGCCGGCCGGCGTCGTGGCCGAAGTGGCCGATCAGTTACTGGGCTGCGCGGGCTCCAGTTTGATGCTGAAGTGGCGAAGGATCGGCGACTGCCCCACGATGCGATAGCCGCGCACCGATTCGGGGTCCTTGGCTATGTCCGCCAGGGTGTCGGCGACATGGTCGTAGTGGCTGCGGGTGTAGACCCGTCGGGGAAGCGCCAGCCGCACGAGTTCGTAGGGCGCGGTCTTGACGGGGTTGCCCTGCTCGTCCTCTTCGCCGAGGTACAGCGAGCCCAGCTCTGCCGAGCGGATGCCTCCGCGCAGGTAGAGCTCACAGACCAGCGCGGTGCCCGGGTACTGGTGCGGTGGGATGTGGGGCAGAAGCCGCCCGGCGTTGACATAGAGGGCGTGCAGGCCGGCCGGTTCCACTATGTCGACCCCGGCTTCGCGGATGCGTGCGGCGAGGTAGCCGGCGATGTCGGCGCGTTCCGCGAGGTATGCCGGTTCGGTGACTTCGAGGAGTCCGCGGGCCATCATGTCGAGGTCACGGCCGGCCAGGCCGCCATAGGTGGTGAACCCTTCGGTGGCGATGAGCAGGCCCTGGCACCGCTCGGCGAGTTCAGGGTCCTTCAGACCGATGAAGCCGCCGATGTGGACGATGCCGTCCTTCTTCGCGCTCATGACGCAGCCGTCCGCGAGGCGGAAGGCCTCCTCGGCGACCTGGCGTGGGGTGCGGTTCTCGTAGCCGGGTTCGCGCTGGGTCACGAGCCAGGCGTTCTCCGCGAAGCGCGCGGCGTCCAGGATCAGCGGCACGTCGAAGCGACGGCACAGCGCGGCCGTCCGGTGCAGGTTCTCCATGCTGACCGGCTGACCACCGCCACCGTTGTTGGTGATGGTCATCAGCACGGCTGCCACGGGCGCCTGGTGGGCGTTCTCCAGCGCGTGCTCAAGGGCGATCAGGTCGATGTTGCCCTTGAAGGGAAAGTCGCTGTCGAGGTCCTTCGCCTCGGCGCAGGGCAGGTCGTAGGCCTGGCAGCCGGTCAGTTCGACGTTGGCGCGGGTGGTGTCGAAGTGGGTGTTGGACAGCACGCTCGTGCCGGGCTTGAGCAGGGAGGAGAACAGGATGCGCTCGGCGGCCCGGCCCTGGTGTGCCGGCAGGATGTGCGGGTAGCCGGTGAGTTCGGAGACGACCTCGTGCCACCGGTAGAACGAGCGGCTGCCGGCGTAGGACTCGTCACCGTTCATGCCCGCGGCCAGTTGGTCCGCGGAGATGGCGCCGGTCCCCGAGTCGCTCAGCAGGTCGATGGTGACTTCGTCGGCACGCAGCTCGAAGGGGTTGTAGGCGACCCGCTTCAGCGCGTTCTCGCGCTCCGTCCGGGTGGTGAACGCGATGGGCTCTACGACTTTGATGCGGTACGGCTCCACGTGGCTTCCTTCTGTGCGGTGTGCGGGCCGGCGTGGCCGGCGGCCTTGTGGCCGGGGTTCAGGGCACGCTGACTTCGTCGTGCAGGTACACGTTGGTCCTGCGGGTACTGCTCCTGCGGCGGCCGGACGGCGTAGGCCTCCGAGGACAGATAGGCGGTGATCCGGGGCTGCCGATCTCGCTCGTACACGAGGGCGAGGTAGGCGATCAGCCCGACCCCGTCAGCGAGCCGGCGCTGCGTGAGGGCGCGCAGGCCACGGCCCAGGATCGAGGGGTCCATGCCGAACCGGGTCAGCAGGGCCGTGGCCCGTGTGAGGGCCTCTTCGTCGTCGCGGACGTAGTCGCGTACGGGGATGTGGAGTGTGAAGCCGCTCGGGTCGGCGTCTCCTTCGGTGAAGGAATGGCAGGTGAGCGCAGGCCTCTTGAGAAGCCGCGGAGCGTCGTCGGCGCCCTGATCGGACCGAGGAAACGATCCTGCAGCTGTACGGAAGAAGTACCTGATGTCGGACTCCGCGGGCCCGGCGGCACGGCTCAGCGCGCAGGCGTCGTCAGCCGACATGTCCGGGTGCTTCACGTAGACCTTGACGCGGGGCGTCTTCCAGGTGCCCAGGTCCAACGCGAGGAACGGGTATCCCGCCGCGGGGGGAAGCTCCGCGAAGGCCTTGCCGTAGCCGAGTCGGCGCAACGCCTCTCGCACGGTGCGCGCAGCGTGTTCGGGTCCGGCGGCGGAGGGATTCAGATAGACCTTGACTCCGGGCACTCCCCCGGCGCGCAGGTCGAGTGCGTACCACAGTGCCAGTGGTCCCTCGGCCGAGGAGGGGAAGAACAGGTCTTCCAGTGCGTCGAGTTGGTCGGTGGAGAAGTCCCAGCGGGCGGCCATCGTGCGGATGGCGTCGAGTCCGGCGCGAGCGCTGTCGCCCATGTCGCCGTGGGCCCATCCGGGTTCGACGAGCACCCGCAGTACCGGAGCGGCGTCCGAGGTGCAGGCAAGGGAGAACTCGACCGGTGTGTGGTCGTCGGAGAGGAAGCTGGGTGTGGCCGGCGGCAGGGACAGCGGTCGCCGGGCGGCGTCCGAGAGCGAGTCGAGAAGGACCTGTCCGTACAGTGCGGTGTCCGCCTCGCTCAGGCCCACCGTGGCGCCGAGGCGGCGTAGTTGGCCGAGAACGTGGTCGCCGAGCGTTGTCTCTCCGGGACCGGCCGTCGGTATGCCGGTCTCCGGCTGCGTGGTCATCGTGCCCCTCGCGTTTCGAAGGGCTGTGAGCGCTGTGCGCGCTCGGAAGGTGCGGGCGTACGGGGACGTAACACGTCGGCGGGCGAAGAGACGGAAAGGGATCCGCCGGGAGAGGCAGGTATCCGGCCGTGCGGCTTGTCGGGGTCACCGCCCGTGCACGGATTCCGTCTACTGAAAGTAGTGCGCCGTTGGCCCGGCCGCTTGACTGCAGAACGTTGCGCCGAGGTTGCTGCGGGTTCCACTGCCTCTCCTTCATCTTGTGTCACTCCAGACACTCCGCGCAGTCCTACCCCCGTAGTTGATCTTTCATGCAGGTGACAACAACCGCCTGTGTCACCTGCATCACAGTGCGTTCTACGGCTACTGGCCCGTCAGCCACCTCACGAAGCCGCTCCAACCGCTCCGTCCCGGCTTGCCCCCCGTGGCCTGCGATGCCGCGGGCCCGGCAGGGACGGAATGGTGCGCCTGATCGTGCTGTGGCACGGCCGCCGGCTGGGGCCGGGCCGCGGGACGCGGTGTGACCGCACCGAAACGGACGGGCAGGGACGCCAACGCACGGTTGAACGGGCCGGGCCGCCAGACGAGACTGTCCGCGGGGACCGCGAGTTCGACGTCGGGCAGCGCGTTGAACAGGGCCTCCAGGCCCGTCAGGGCGATGAGCCGGGCCGGCTCCTTCGACGGGCATGCGTGCGGGCCCGCACTCCAGGCAAGGTGCCCGCGCGTGTCGGCCCCGCGGTCCGCCAGCGCCGTGTTGGCGGCACCGAAACTCACCAGCACCAGCTCACCGGCGTGCACCTTGTCGCCGGCCACGTCGGTGTCCGCGACCGGGTAGTGCGGCGCGTAGTTGGACATGGGCGCGTTGCGCCACAGGGTGTCGTCGAGCGCCTTGTCGAACTGCCCGTTGCGCGCGTACTCCTCATTGGTCAGCATGGTGTAGAAGCCGTTGCCGATGAGGTTGCCCTCCGGCTCGCCGCCCGCGCCGAGGAGCAGCACCAGCGTGTGCACCAACTCCTCGTTGGTCAGCTGTGCCGAATGCTGCATCAGGTAGGACGTGATGTCCTCGCCCGGCTGCGCGCGCTTCAACGCCACCAGTTCGCCGACCGCCTGGACCAGGACCTGGCTGGCCTGCTCGGCGTTGACTCCGTCGAACATGCCGGAGATTCCGAACAGCACCCGGTCGCCGATCTCTGCCGGGCAACCGAAGAGCTCGTTGAACACGTACAGGGGAAGCTGCTGCGCGTAGTCCCTCAGCAGGTCGGCCGAACCGCGCGCGCTGAACTGGTTGATGAGGAAGAGCGCGGCCTGGTTGACGATCTTGCTCAGCCGGCTGTTGCTGACGCGGGTGAAGCTCTCGGTGATCGCCTGACGCAGCCGCAGATGCTCGGCGCCATCGGTGAACATGCAGTTGGGCCGGTAGGCCAGCAACGGCAGGACGGGGCTGTCGGGGCTGATGCGGCCCTCGTTGAGGGCACGCCACCGGCGTGAGTCCTTGCGGAAGGTGCTGGGGTCCTGCAGAAGTTCGAGTGCCGCGCTGTAGTCCGTCACGAGGGTCGCATCCACACCGGGGGCGATGGTGACGGGCGCCGTCGGGCCGAACTGACGCATGTACCGGTAGAACGCGTGCGGGTCAGCGGCGAACTCCGCTGTGTCGAGGGGTATTCGCTGACCGCTGCCGTGTGCGGGGCAGCCGGGCGGAGGTACGGAGGAGGGTACGGAGGGGGTTGTCATGCGTGCTCCAGGGCGGCGCGCTTCTGCAGGTAGCGGACCATGGTGATCAATGCGTTCACGGACGACTCTTTGTCGCGTGCGTCGATGGTGACGACCGGGGTGTCGGGCAGCAGGTCGAGCGCTTCCCGGACCGCTTCGGGTGTGTGTTCCGTGCCGCCGTCGAACTGATTGATGGCAACGGCGAAGTCGAGGCCGTAGGTCTCGATCAGATCCATGACTTCGAAGCTGTCCGCCAGTCGCTCGGGATCCACCAGGACCAGGGCCCCCAGCGCTCCGCGAGCCATGTCGTCCCACAGGCTGACGAACCGCTGCTGTCCCGGTGAACCGAACAGGTAGAGCACGATGCGCTCACTGAGTGTCAGGCGACCGAAGTCCAGGGCGACGGTGGTGGTGGTCTTCCCCTGCACTCCCTTGAGGTCGTCCACCTTCTCGGAGAGGCTCGTCATGTTCTCTTCGGTGGACAGCGGCGTGATCTCGGAGAGAGAGCCGATCAAGGTGGTCTTGCCGACCGCGAAGTGCCCGACGACCAAGACCTTCACCGCGGTCTGCTCCGAACCGCTGCGCACGTATGCGTCCTCAGCCAGAGAGGGCCTTGAGGCCATCCAGCACCTCCTGAAGAAGATTCTTGTCGGCGAGACGAGCCGAGGGCACCGGCGCGCGGGTGATCAGATAGCCCCCCTCGGCGAGGGAACTGAGCAGAACTTTGACGACACCGAGAGGCAGCTGGGAGTGCGCGGCGATCTCGGCGACCGAGAGGTAGCCGTTCGAGCACATCTCCAGGACCTGCTGCTCCTCAGGAGAGAGCCGCTGGGGACGCTGCCGCTGGTCGGTGGCCGTCGTGACGAGCGTGATGAGCGAGAACTCGTTCTCGGCGGGCAGGTTACGTCCGCGGGTGATGACGTAGGGCCGGACTAATTCTCCGGCCTCGGGCTCGGACTCGGACTCGGAACGGCCGGTGTCAGTCATGCGCGGCGACCGTGTCGTCGCGGCGGCCGGTCGACATTGCCTTGCCCAACCGGCTGACGAGCTGCTGCATCCGGTAAGTGATGTCCCCCATGTCGACATCGGCGGACGCCGCCACGGCAAGGTAGGAGCCGCCACCCGCCGCGTTCAAGAAGACCCAGCCGCCGTCGAACTCGATGAGGGTCTGACGCCAGTTCACGCTGGTGTCACCACAGAAGAATGCGACGGACCGGCTGAGGGACTGGAGTCCACTCACGGCAGCGGCGACCTTGTCGGCCTCGTCCCGACCGATGTCCGATGTGCGGGACATCTGCAGTCCGTCGGCAGAGATCAGGACTGCATGCAGGGCTTTGGGGATCGCCAGCGCATCCTCGAGCATCCAGGACAGGTCGTCGCTACTCACGGGGCATCGGTTCCTTTGTGTGAATCGGCAGGTCTGGGCTCGAGTTCGACGGCCGGCACCCCCGCACTTCGGCCGTCGACAGTGCCGCGCTGAAAGGCCCCCATAGCCGCTACTCTGGCCTCCGCCGACCGGGCGGGCGGCGGAGATGAGGCGAGCTGCTTGTCCGGCACAAGTGCCATGGCTCGCCGGTTCCTTCGCTTGGGCAGCCCATCAGCTGTCTCCGCAGGACTCGAACCGTTGTCTCCCGCGCCGGAATCAGTCGTCATCGCCGTGCTGGGCTTCTTCGGCTCCGGCGCGACGGTCAGCAGATCCTTCGGCACCATCACCACCGCACGGACACCCCCATAAGGGGACGTGCTGTCGATGGTGACCGTGAACCCGAAGCGAGCGCACAACGCACCGATCACCGCGAAACCGAACGCGGGAGGGTTGCCGAGCTCGGCGACGCTCACCGCGGACTCACTGGACAGGAGGACCGAAGCGTTCGTCTTCTCTTCCTCGCTCATCCCGACGCCCGCGTCATCGATCACGATGCAGATGCCCCTGGGCACCGTCCGCACGTTGATCTCGACCATCGATGTCGGCGCCGAATAGCTGGTGGCGTTGTCGAGCAGTTCGGCCACCGTCAGCGCGACCGGCTCGACCGCGCGGCTGGCCACCGCGAAGTCCACCTGCGAGAGGACGTCGACGCGTTGGTAGTGCCGGATACGGCCCTGAGCGCCGCGGATCACGTCGTAGACCGACGCCGCCTCCCGCTGCCTGCCGAGCCACCCTCCGCACAGCACGGCAATGGACTGCGCGCGCCTGTTGAACTGAGCGTTCATATGGTCGACATCGAGCAGATCCTGCAGCACGGCCGAGTCGCCGTACTTGCTCTGCAGCCCGGAGATGGCCCGCTGCTGCTCCGCGGCGAGGCCCTGGAGCGTCTGCATCGCGGACTTCAGTACGGTGTTTGTGGCGTTCTCCGCCTCTTCCTTGGCCTGCCGGACGACCTCGTCGTAGCCACTCCGTAGCTCTTCGAGGGTGGATTCGAGGTGGGCGTAACTGCCCTGCAGTGCGCCCAGGTCACCTTCGAGACCCTGCTTCTGACGGCGTAAAACTCTGATCGTTTTTCGCTGGCGAACGACGACCGTGGTCGCGACAGGGACGCCGGCAGCAAGCGCCCAGACTGTCGGATCCTGCCAAAAATTCGTCATGTGACTCTCTTTGAGCGGCTGGAGTCCAGCTCCCGGGATCTATCCATGCGGGCCCTCGGCTGCGGGCAGCCTGCACCACGCGGAGAGCCCTTGGCTGTAGCCACCATCGAGGAGAAAGCCCACGTGGCATGTGCCCAAAATCGTATCACCGGACGATCATGATACTCCGTCAAGTGCGTCTCGAAGTCGCCTTGTTGGCGAAAAACAGGCGGGGGACCCAGTGAAGAAAGTGTGATAATGGTGTGGAGGCCGGTCATGCCGGGTGGCACCGCCCGCGACGCCGCGTCGTGGCACGACTCGGACGGGCTCGGCCTTCCGCCGAGCCCGCCTCGTCGGCTCCGCACCGGAGCCGCACCGCGTCACACCGTCAGCGCTGCAGTGTCAGCAGCCCCGGCCGGTAGGGCAGGAGTCCGTAGTCGCCGCCGGAGTTGGGGCTGCGTCCCTGGTAGAGCAGCTGCAGATTGCAGGGATCGACGGTCATGGTCTGATCGGCGCTTGCGCGGATCAGTTCGCCGTGGCTGATGTCGTTGGTCCACGTGGCGCCGCTGTTGGCCTTGCCCGCGAAAGGATTGCTCTCGGTCGCCGCCTGCGGGGTCCATGAGCCGTTCAGACCGGTGGCCGTGAACGAGCGGAAGTAGCGGCCCTGCGAGCCGATCGCCTCGACCATCATGAGGTAGCGGTTCTGGCCCTGAAGCTTGTAGACCTGCGGAGCTTCGAACAGGTTGTTCGTCGAATCGCTCATGATCACTGTCGAGGTCGTGCCGAAGCTGCCGGGGAAGTTCCCGATCGGCATACTGGCCCGGTAGATCTTGCCGTTGTCACCGGCGAAGAACAGGTACATGTTCGTCCCGTCACCGATGAGTGTCTGGTCGATGGGTCCGGTTCCGGAGCCGGAGATGCTGCCGGAGAAGAGCACCTGCTCGGATGACCAGCCGTTCGGGTTGGTGGGGTCGCTGGAGGTCCGGTAGGAGAAGGCGGTCCCACCCCACTGGTAGGTGAGCACCCAGATGTTCTTCGGCGCGAAGTAGAAGAGCGTGGGCGCGACGGTGGAAGCCGACATCGCGTTCTGGCCGGCCGAGGCCATCTCCGACCAGTTGGTGAACAGGCCGAAGTTCATCGAACCCCACCTCGTCCCCGTGTCGTGCGTCGTCGCATAGACGAGTTGCCTGCCGTTGTACGGGACGACGGTGAAGTCCTTCAGCGAGGCCCACCCCGACTTGGGTTGCGCCAGTGCGCCCGTCGAGGTCCAGCGGTAGGTCGACGGAAGATCGCACGAGCCGGAGTTGCCGCCGCCGACCTTGACGAGCTGCCACTGCTGGTTGGCGCCACCCCAGTCGTCGTACTGGACGATGTTCGCGTTGTCGGCGGTGGAGGCACCTTGTACCTCGAGGGCCTTGTTGCTGTGGCCCGAGATGAACCTCACGTAGCCGTCCGAGCTGTCGGCCAGCCGCCACTGCTGGTTGGCGCCGTTCAGGTCCGACCACTGGGCGATCGAGCCGCCGTTGGCGGTGGACCCGTTGGAGACGTCCAACACCTTGCCGGAAAGGCGGGACTTGATGCGGTAGTTGCCGCCGCCCGAGTCGACGAACTGCCACTGCTGCTGGTTCTGATCGTTCCTGGTCCACTGAGTGATGCGCGCGCCGTCATTGGTCGCCAGGTTGTAGACGTCCAGGGCCTTGCCGCTGTTGCGGTTGACCAGCACGTACCAGGCGTTGGTGTCGACGGTCGCCGCGGCGGCGGGCTGGGCACCGAGGAAGGTTGCCACGAGCAGCAGTGGTGCGAGGACGGCGAGCAAGCGTCTCAGGTGGCGCTTGGGCGGATGGCGAAACCACATCAGAAGCCTCCGGGGGGTGAGGTGACCCCGGTGAACCGCGGAGCGGCCACGCCGGGGGTCAGGGTTGGCGCTCTGAGTGCTCTGGGCGTTCCGGCCAGAGCACTTCGCCGTGGCCGGCCGTGGCCGACCGTGGCCGAGATGAAAGAGGCCTCCGGGGCGTGCGAGCCATGGGGCCTCCGGGACTGGGGTGCCGCTTCAACACCGAAAACTTTTCGGAGAATCTCGAATCTTCGACGCCACAAGCTAGGAACCTGAGCCTCCCCGGTCAAGACCTGACGCAGATCAATTCCCAACCAGCGCCCGGCCGTTGGGCTTGACCAGCACATCGGGACGATCGAAAACTTTTCGAAAGATTTCGACGCGCTTCCCCACCCCAAGGCGTCCGTGCAGGTGGGAAGTCGGGCAAACGGCGTCCGACCCGGGCTGCCACATCTTCAACTCCCGTATGCGTCCACACCTGTTGACGACTGCCCTGCACGTCATTACTGTCCGCTACGAATCTTCGACGCACCGACCGCTGTTCGATATTTCGGATGGGAGCGCTCCCAATTTGGGCGTTGCCCACGGCTCCCACTGGGCACCAAGAACGCCTCCAGCGAGAGAAAGGACGACCATGTCGGTGCCCAGAACGAACGCCTCCCGGACCAGAGCAACGTCGCCTTCCCGAGCGGCACTTGGCCCCAGGGCATGAGCCGCGGCGAGATGGCCCGCGCCGGGAGCGACTACCGCCGCCTGTCGTGGCGGACGGGCCTGCTCACCCGGACCGGCACACCACCTGCTGACCCCCATAGACACAGGAGCCGTTCATGCCCCCCACCCCTTTGTTACGTCGCCCCAGACGCCTCGCCGCCACCCTGCTGACGAGTTCCCTCCTCGTCGGCGGCCTCCTGACCACACCCGCCGCGGCAGCCGTCCCCTCCGCGGCGGCGACCTCTGCCGTCCGCGTCAACCAGGTCGGCTACCTGCCGGACGGCCCCAAGCGCGCCACCGTGGTCACCACGGCGACACAGTCGCTCACCTGGCAGCTGCGCGACGCGGCCGGGACGGTGGTCGCTTCCGGCGCGACCGTCCCGCGCGGCGCGGACACCCCCTCCGGACAGTCCGTCCAGGTGGCCGACTTCTCCGCGTACCGAGGGTCCGGATCGGGGTACGTCCTGGCGGTGGACGGCAGCGGCAGCGTGCCCTTCGACATCCGCGCGAACCTGTACGACGGTCTGCGCTCCGACGCGATGGCGTTCTTCTACCACCAGCGCAGCGGCATTCCCATCGACGCCTCCCTGGTGGGCTCCGCCTACGCGCGCCCGGCCGGACACCTCGGTGTCGCACCCAACAAGGGCGACACCTCCGTTCCGTGCCAGGCCACCGTGTGCGACTACACCCAGGACGTCAGGGGCGGCTGGTACGACGCCGGTGACCAGGGCAAGTACGTGGTGAACGGCGGCATCTCCACCTGGCTGATGGTCAACTCCTTCGAGCGGGCGAAGCGGGCGGGCAAGGACGCCGCACTGGGCGACTCGACGCTACGGGTCCCCGAGCGCGACAACGGAGTGCCCGACGTCCTGGACGAGGCGCGCTGGGAGCTCGACTTCCTGATGCGGATGCAGGTGCCCGAGAACAAGCCGTACACGGGCATGGCGTTCCACAAAATCCATGACGCGGCTTGGACCGGCATGCCGCTCCGCCCCGACCAGGACGCCCAGCCGCGTGAGCTGCACCGCCCGTCCACGGCGGCGACCCTGAACCTCGCGGCAGCCGCGGCACAGTGCGCCCGCGTCTTCAGGCCCTACGACGCCGCGTTCGCCGACCGCTGCCTGTCGGCCGCCCGCCGGGCCTGGACGGCGGCCCGCGCCAACCCGGCCTTGTACGCGCCGGATTCGGACAGCACGGGTGGCGGCGCCTACGGCGACACCCAGGTCGGCGACGAGTTCTACTGGGCGGCGGCCGAGCTGTACGCCACGACCGGCGACAGCGGCTACCGGGACGCGGTCACCGGCTCGTCCTGGCACACCTCCCCCACCGCCTTCTCCGCCTATGGATTCGGCTGGGCGGACACGGCCGCGCTCGGCCGGCTCACCCTGGCCACGGTCCCCAACGGGCTGCCCGCCGCGGACCTGGCCCGCGTCCGTTCCACGGTGACCTCCGCCGCCGACGGCTACCTGTCCAGGATGGCCGGCCAGGGCTACGCGGTGCCCGTCCCGGCGGACGGCTACTTCTGGGGCTCCAACGGCGAGGTCGCGGGCGACGCGATCGTCGTGGCCGTCGCCGGAGAACTGACGGGCGACAGTCGCTACCGCACCGGCGCCCTGGAGACGATGGACTACCTCCTCGGCCGCAACGCCATCGGACAGTCCTACGTGTCCGGCTACGGCAAGACGTCCTCGCACAACCAGCACCACCGTTTCTGGGCACACCAGTTGGACGCCTCGCTGCCCAACCCTCCGGCGGGGTCGCTCGCGGGCGGTCCCAACAGCGGGCTCGAGGACCCGGTGGCGCAGGAGAAGCTGTCGGGCTGCGCGGCCGCCGCCTGCTACATCGACGACATCGGCTCGTACTCCACCAACGAGGTGGCGGTCAACTGGAACGCCCCGCTGGCCTGGCTCGCCGCCTACGCCGCCGAGCGGACCTCTCCCGACGAGCCATCCACCGGTGCCTGCGCGGTGACGTACAAGGGCGACAGTGTCTGGAGCACGGGCTTCACCGCGACGGTCACCGTCAAGAACACGGGCCCGAAATCCGTGGACGGCTGGAAACTGAGCTGGGCCTACCCGGCAGGCCAGCGCGTCACGAGCGGCTGGAACGCGACCGTCACCCAGGACGGCACCGCCGTCGTCGCCCGCGACGCCGACTGGAACCGGACCATCGCACCCGGTGCGACAGCGAGCTTCGGAATCCAGGGGACGTACAACGGGACCAACCCCACCCCCTCGGCTTTCGCGCTCAACGGAAGCGCCTGCACCTGATCCATGATCGGCCGGACCCACCCCGATTCCTACCCTGGAGGCACAGTCATGTCCTCGCATGCCATCACCCCGCCCACCGTCCGCCGGAAGTTCGGGGGTCTGCTGATAGCGCTGGTCGTCGGTGTCCTCGGCGCGGTCGCCGCACCGGGCGCGTCGCCGACCGCCCACGCCGGCGAGAGTGCGGCCCAGAGCACGCTCGGCGCCGCGGCGGCACAGAGTGGTCGCTACTTCGGCACCGCCATCGCCTCGGGCAAGCTGGGCGACTCGGCGTACACCACGATCGCCGGCCGTGAGTTCAACATGGTGACGCCCGAGAACGAGATGAAGATCGACGCCACCGAACCACAGCAGGGCCAGTTCAACTTCACCGCCGGGGACCGCGTCTACAACTGGGCGGTGCAGAACGGCAAGCAGGTCCGCGGCCACACCCTGGCCTGGCACTCCCAGCAGCCCGGATGGATGCAGAGCCTCAGCGGCAGCTCGCTGCGCCAGGCGATGATCGGCCACATCAACGGTGTGATGGCCCACTACAAGGGCAAGATCGCCCAGTGGGACGTGGTCAACGAGGCCTTCGCCGACGGCAGTTCGGGGGCCCGGCGCGACTCCAACCTGCAGCGCACCGGCAACGACTGGATCGAGGTCGCCTTCCGCACCGCCCGCGCCGCCGACCCGGCCGCCAAGCTCTGCTACAACGACTACAACGTCGAGAACTGGACCTGGGCCAAGACCCAAGCCATGTACAACATGGTCAAGGACTTCAAACAGCGCGGCGTGCCGATCGACTGCGTCGGCTTCCAGTCGCACTTCAACAGCGGCAGCCCCTACAACAGCAACTTCCGCACCACCCTGCAGAACTTCGCCGCCCTCGGCGTCGACGTGGCCATCACCGAACTCGACATCCAGGGCGCCTCTGCCGCGACCTACGCCAACGTGACCAACGACTGCCTGGCCGTCGCCCGCTGCCTCGGCATCACCGTCTGGGGTGTGCGGGACACCGACTCCTGGCGCTCGCAGGACACGCCGCTGCTGTTCAACGGCGACGGCAGCAAGAAGGCCGCGTACACCGCCGTCCTCAACGCACTCAACGGTGGTTCCACTACGCCCCCTTCGGACGGCGGCGGACAGGTCAAGGGCGCCGGCTCGGGCCGCTGCCTGGACGTCCCCAGCTCCAGCACCACCGACGGCACCCAGCTCCAGCTGTGGGACTGTTCCAGCGGCACCAACCAGCAGTGGACGTACACCACCGCCGGTGAACTGAGGGTCTACGGCGACAAATGCCTGGACGCCGCCGGCACCGGCAACGGCACCAAGGTCCAGATCTACAGCTGCTGGGGCGCCGACAACCAGAAATGGCGCCTCAACTCCGACGGATCCATCGTCGGCGTCCAGTCCGGCCTCTGCCTCGACGCCGCCGCGGCCGGCACCGCCAACGGCACCCTGATCCAGCTCTACTCCTGCTCGAACGGCAGCAACCAACGCTGGACCCGCACCTGACAGGGCCTGCCACGAAGGATCCGGCACCGCACGGGGCAGTGCGTCAGCTCCGTGCGGTGTCGTCGCCCGCCTGCCCGGCGCCCTCGGCTGCCTTCTCGCGCATCTTGCGCAGCAGCTCCGCCTTCTGGTCGGCTGCGCTCTGGCGGTCGAGGTTGCGGTGCGGGCCGTTGTTCTGCCGTTCGGCGCGGGACTGCCTCTTGCGCTGGCCGCCGCCCTGGCCCACGGGATTGTTGATGTTCTTGCTCACGGTCACGGGTTCTCCCGGTGGTGATGTGAAGTGATCTACGGATTCGTCGGTGGGTGACGGGCGGCGACGTCCGAGGACGTCAGCGGGGGCCCGTCACGCTCTCACTCGTACATCGGTGTCTGGAAGAACATGACAAAGACGGTACCCGGTTCCGTCGGCCCCGCACACCAACCCTTTCGGCGCCCGGCCCCCAGGTCACTGAGGAGGCGTGGGTCAGAGGCCCGTGTCGCGGTTCACCCGGAGCGCGTCCGACTCGGCGAGTTCGTCGAAGAGCAGGGCGCCGTCGCCGGTCTGCCCCGTTCGGTAGGCGACGCGTGCCACCAGGTGTGCGGCGACGGGGCTGGTCAGCAGCTGGAAGAAGACGACGAGGGCAAGGGTTCCCAGGTCGACCCAGGAGCGCAGGCGCAGCGCGACGCCAGCGGTGAGCAGGAGGATGCCCAGGGTCTGCGGGTTGGTGGCTGCGCTGCTGCGGGTGAGGACGTCGGGCAGTCGCAGCAGTCCGAGGACGCCGGTCAGGCAGACCAGGGCCCCGACGAGCAGCAGGGCCGCTCCGGCGAGGTCGGCCGCCTGGTGCCAGTTGGTCACGGGCGCTCCTCGGGTGTGGGCGCGGTGGGGCGGTCGCGTACGGCGATGAAGCGGGCGATGCCGACCGAGCTGGTGAAGCCGAGGAAGGCGACCACGAGCATGATCGACAGGTAGTAGCGGGTCCGGGTGGACGCCGCTTGCACGCCGATCCCGGCGATCATCAGGGCCGCCGCGACATCGACGCCCACGGCGCGGTCGAGCATGGACGGGCCACGCCAGATACGGATCAGCAGCAGGGCGCCCGCGAGCAGAATCACCGCGAGTGCGGCGTCGAGCAGGATGCCGTCCACAGAGGTCACGGCCGGTGATCCTTTCCTTCGGAAGGTGCGGGAGGCACGGGGCCCGGGTCCACGGCGACGCGCTCGGTCTCGGCGCGGGTGCCGAAGGCCCGTACGACGAGGGTTTCCAGGCGCCACACGTCGTTCCGGGTCCGGTGCACGGTGGCGGCGTCGTCGGCGTCGGACATGTGCAGGTACAGGGTGGCGGTCGAACCGTTCACCTCGACGAGGGCGCCGCCCGGCACGCAGGAGACGGCGACCGCGGTCGCGGCGATCATCAGGTCGGTGCGGCAGCGCAGTTGAACGGCGATCACCGCGGCGGGCCGGCGCCCACCGCTCAGCGCGTGCCGCGACACCGACAGGCTGGACGCCACCATGTCGTACACCAGGTATCCGGCGAGCCGCAGGATGCCCAACGGGCGTAGGCGCAGCGCGAGTTCGACACTCGGTAGAGGGAAGACCAGGCACAGGACGACGGCCACGACGATGCCGCTGAACAGGTTGCCCCAGGTGGGCCCCGACCAGAGCAGCATCCAGATCACCGTGAGCCAGGCGATCAGCGGCGGGTCGAGACGGCGCGTGCGGACTTTCGAAGCGGGAGGTCTCACTGGCCGAGCACCGCCTCCACGTACGGGGTCCTGGCCAGGAGTTCGGCGGCCGAGCGGTCGGCAAGGCCGGTCAGCGGGGTCGCGAGCACGGTGTAGGAGAGACCGAGGAGAACGGCGCAGGCGGTGGCCGCGGTCATCACGCGCGGCACCCGGGCGGTGGTGCGGACACAGGCGACCGCCACGGAGCAGCCACCGGCGTCGGCGCCGACGGATTCATCAGTGTCGTCCGCGTCTTCCAACACGGCTCCCTCCAAGGGAAGTTGCGCAGGCGCGGCCCGCCAGAACGCCAGGTTCCACACCTTGACCGTCACGTACAACGTCAGCACGCTGGCGACGGCGCAGGCGCCGAGCAGGAGGTACGCGTCGGTCCCGCCGTCCGCCGCACCGGCCCGCATCAGGCCGAGCTTGCCGAGGAAGCCGGACAGGGGCGGGATGCCGGCGAGATTCATGGCGGGTACGAACCAGAGCGCGGCCAGCAGTGGCGCGGCGCGGGCGACGCCGCCGAGGCGTGTCAACTCCGTTGTGCCGTAGCGCCTTTCAAGCAATCCGGCGGCGAGGAACAGGGTCGTCTGTACGGTGATGTGGTGTGCCGTGTAGACGATGGCGCCGCCGATGCCGCCCCGGCTGCCGAGCGCGATCCCGTACAGCATGAAGCCGATGTGGCTGACGAGGGTGAACGAGAGAAGCCGTTTGAGGTCGGTCTGGGCGACGGCGCCGAGGATGCCGATCAGCAGGGACGCGAACGCAATGACCATCAGCAGGGCGGAGATGCGGTTGCCGGGGAACAGCAGGGTCTCGGCGCGCAGTATCGAGTACACCCCGACCTTGGTGAGCAGCCCCGCGAAGACGGCCGTCACGGGGGCGGGCGCGGTCGGGTAGGAGTCGGGCAGCCAGGCGGCGACCGGGAAGGCGGCGGCCTTGACGCCGAACACGGTGAGCAGCAGTACCTCGATCAACGTCCTTACGCCCAGCGGGACTTCCTGCAGCCGGACGGTGAGCTGGGCGAAGTTGGCGGTGCCCGTGGCGGCGTAGGCGACGGCGATGCCCGCGAGGAACACCAGGGACGAGACGAGGGAGACGACGACGTACGTCGAACCGGCCCGCAGGCGCGGTTCGGTGCCGCCCAGGGTGAGGAGGACGAAGCTGGCCATCAGCATGATCTCGAAGCCGACGTAGAGGTTCACGAGGTCGCCGGCGAGGAAGGTGAGCGAGACGCCGGAGACCAGGACCAGGTAGGCCGGGTGGAAGACGGCGATCGGGGCGCTCTCCTCGCGGTCGGCCATGTCCTGGCCGAGCGCGTACACCAGCACGATGAGGGTGACGGCGCCGGAGACGGTCAGCATGAGCGCGGCGAGCCGGTCGGCGACCAGGGTGACGCCGAGCGGCGGGGCGAAGTCGCCGAGGTGGACGACGAGCGGCCCGGTGCGGTCGGCCTCGACGAGCAGCACGAGGTCGACGACGAGCACGGCGGCGAGCACGCCGATGCCGATGATCCGGTGCAGCAGCCGCAGCCGGGGTCCGATGAACATGCTCAGGCCGCACGCGGTGAGCGGCAGCACGACGGGCAGCGGGACGAGGGCGTTCACCGGGGGTCGTTCTCCTGCCGTGCGGGGGTGGGGGGCGGGGGCGGGTCCGCGCCGAGGATGTCGTCCCACAGATCGCCGGTGGCGTCCCGGGCGCGGGCCTGGAAGGCGCGGTCGGCACGGAGCCGGCGGCGCTGTTCGCGGCGTTCCTCGCGCCAGGCGCGGGGGCCTTCGTCACGGTGCAGCTCGCGCAGTTCGGCGCGCTCCTCGGCGATCTCCGCGCGCAGCACGACGCGCCGGTCCTCGACGTCGTCCGGCACGAAGTCCGAGCCGGTCAGCTGGCCGCTGCGGTACGCCATCGCGAGTACGAACGCCGTGGTGGCGAGCGTGATGACGACGGCGGTCAGAGCGATGGCCTGGGGCAGCGGGTCGGTGACCCGCGCGTGGGCGACGCCGGGGTACAGCAGCGGCGGGGCCCCGGCGCGGCCGGTGGTGGTGAGGACGAACAGGTTGATGCCGTTGCCGCAGACGATGACCCCGATGAGGACGCGGGTCAGGCTGCGGGTGTGGAGGAGGATTCCGCCGACCGCGGTCAGGACGACGGCGCAGACGAGCAGGGTCAGGCTGACGGTCACCGGGCCCCCTCCGCACCGTCTCCGGCGAGCGCGAGCCCGGCGCGGTGTTCCGTGTGCTGGTCGATCTTCGAGCCGAGGGCGCGGATCACGTCGAGGACCGCCCCGAGGACGAGCAGGTACACGCCGAGGTCGAAGAGGATGGCGGTGCCCATGTGCCAGTCACCGATCAGCGGCAGGTGTCCGTGCCACGTCCAGGCGTGCAGCACCGTCCCGTCGGCGAGGCCGAGGAGCGCGACGCCCGTGGACAGGGCGAGGCCGAGCCCGGTGAAGAAACCGGGGTGGACCGGGGCCGCCGCGTCCAGCTCGTGGCGGCCGCCGGCGAGGTAGCGGATCATCAGGGCCACCCCCGCGACGAGGCCGCCGACGAAGCCGCCGCCCGGCAGGTTCTCGGCGCACAGCAGCAGGTACACCGACAGCATCAGGATCGGGTGGAAGACGAGCCGGGCGATCACTTCGAGGACGACGGAGCGGTGCTCGGGCGCGAGGGTGTCCCCCGCTGTCAGCCAGCTGCGTTCCGGCGCGGTCTGCGTGTACGCGTCCGGCACCCGGATGGCCCGCGAGGCCAGGGACCAGGCCGTCACCCCGCCGGGCAGGGCGGGCGGCGCACCGGGCCGGCCGGGCGTGGGGCCCTGTCTGCGGTGGACGTACAGCAGGCTCGTGACGCCCAGGACGGCGACCGCGAGGACAGCTGACTCGCCCATCGTGTCCCAGGCGCGGAAGTCGACCAGGATCGTCGCGACGACGTCCTTGAGACCGTGGTGCGCGGTCTCCTCCGTCATCGCCGCCCCGGCCGGACCCGCGGTCCTGGCGCTCGCCGCCAGCCACACCGCGCAGGCGATCGCGGCGGCGCTGCCGAACGCGAGCAGCATCGCGGCCGTCCGGCGCCACGACCGCACGGCCTCTCCGAAGTTCACCGGGAGGCGCCGCATGACGAGGACCAGGACCACGGTCGAGACGGTCTCGACGCCGAACTGCGTGAGCGCCAGGTCGGGTGCGCCCTGCACGACGTACAGGAGCGCCGTGCCGTATCCGGTGAGGCCCGCGAACACCGCCGCCTTCATGCGGCGCTGCACGGCCAGGCACATCAGGGCGCACGCGCAGGTGAGCGCGCCGACCGCGGCCTGCCAGGGGGTGTCCCAGGCGCGGGGTGCGGGCGCGTGGCCCCAGGGCCGGTCCGTGACCAGGACCGCGAGGAGCCCGGCGAGCACGACGCCGAGGAGGGTGGCGACGTAGACGGGCAGCGAGCCCTTCTGTACGGAGCCCGTGACCTGGAGGGCGGACCGTTCCAGGCCGAGCACGGTGCGGCCGAAGGCCTCGTCCGCCTTGGGCCAGGCGAGCCGCCGGCCCAGGCGGACGACGCCGTCCCGGCCGAGGAACAGCGCGACGCCGCCCGCCCAGGCGAGGGCGGACAGCCAGAGCGCGGCCCCGAACCCGTGCCACAGCGCCAGGTGGTAGGGGTGCGCCGGGGCGGTGTACTGCGCGGCGTACGCCTCGAAGAGGGGCGCCGCCCATCCGACCCCGGGGCCGAGCAGGAGGCAGCCGAGGGAGAGCAGGGCGGGCGGTGCGAGGAAGGCGGGGCCGACGCGGTGCACCGTGGTGTCGTCGAGGCCCGGTTTGCGGGCGAAGGCGCCCCACAAGAAGCGCAGGGTGTACGCGGTGGTGAGCGCGGAGCCGACGACGATCAGGGCGAGCACCCACCGCTCGGCGACCGTTCCGTGCAGCAGTGCCTCGAACGCCGCCTCCTTCGCGACGAAACCGAGCAGCGGCACCAGCGCGATCATCGAGGACGCCGCGACGACGGCGACGCCGCACACCCAGGGCAGCGCCCGTCCCACACCGGAGAGCCGCCGCAGATCGCGCGTCCCGGCCGCGTGGTCGACGATCCCGGTCACCAGGAACAGCGGCGCCTTGAACAGCGCGTGGCCGAGGATCATCGCGGCGGCGGCGAGCCCGGTGTTGTACGTGCCGTCCCCCGCGAGCACGACCAGGAAGCCGAGTTGGCTGACGGTGCCGTACGCGAGAACGAGCTTGAGGTCGTTCAGACGCAGCGCCCGCCAGCCGCCGAGCAGCATCGTCGCGGTGCCGAGAGTGAGGAGCAGCGGCCGCCACGGTGTGACGTCGGCGAACGCGGGGGCGAGCCGCGCGATGAGGTACACCCCGGCTTTCACCATCGCGGCCGCGTGCAGATAGGCGCTGACGGGGGTGGGCGCGGCCATCGCGTTCGGCAGCCACATGCTCAGCGGCCAGATCGCCGACTTGGCGAGCGCCCCCACGAGGATCAGCACGAGAGCGGCCGAGAGCGTGTCGCTCGCGGCGGGCGGCGTTTCCAGGATCCGGGAGATCCGGTACGTGCCCGCCGCGTGTCCCAGCATCAGCAGCCCGACGAACATGGCGAGCCCGCCGACCGATGTCACCGTCAGCGCCTGGAGCGCGGAGCGGCGGCTCGCCCGCTTCTCGCTGTTGTACCCGATCAGGAGGAACGACAGGACGGTCGTCAGTTCCCAGAAGAGGTAGAGAATCATCAGGTCGTCGGCGAGGACGAGCCCGAGCATCGCCCCGGCGAATCCGAGCAGGTTCCCGCCGAACGACCCCAACTGCCGTGTCCCTGGGGCGAAGTAGCGCACGCAGTACAGCAGCACCAGCGCCCCGACGCCGGCGGCGAGCAGCACCATGAGCAGCGCGAGCGCGTCGAGCCGGAACGCCACGTGGACGTCGTACGCCTCGATCCACGTCCACGACTCGGTGCGCGCCCCGCCGCCCGTCACCGCGCCCCACTGGCACAGGGCCCAGGCGAGGGCGGCGGCGGGCGGCAACGCGAGGACGAGGAAGCCGCGCGGGCCCGCTCGGCGGATGAGCGGGGCGGCGCAGAGGGCGACGACGAAGTGGGCCAGGACCAATACGGTCATGGATCATGCATATCGGCAATTATTGGACTTAACGGGCGGACGCGCCGAGGTGCGGGGGTCGTTACGCAGCGTGCGGAATCGGGAAGACGGGAAGAACTCGCCCCGTCCAATTGTTGGAATATACACATATGCGCAGGCCCCACCTGTGCGCGCCCCACACCCACCCCGTACAGGAGCCATGGTGCAGTCCACCGTTGAACACCCCGCCGACGTCGTCACCCGGTTGCGCACCACCTTTCGCACCGGGCGCACCAAGCCCCTCTCCTGGCGTACCGAGCAGCTGCGCGGCCTGCGGGCCATGCTGACCGAGCACGGCCAGGAGCTCGCCGCCGCGCTCCTGGCGGACCTGGGCAAGGGCCGGGCCGAAGCGTTCCGCACCGAGATCGACTTCACCGTGCGCGAGATCGACCACACCGTGGAGCGGCTGGCCGGCTGGCTGCGACCCGAGCCCGTCGAGGTTCCCGAGCGGCTCGGCTCGGGAGCCACGGCCTGGACCGTGCAGGACCCCCTGGGCGTGGTGCTGGTCATCGCTCCGTGGAACTACCCGGCGCAGCTGCTGCTCGCCCCGGTGGTCGGTGCGCTCGCCGCGGGCAACTGCGTCGTGGCCAAGCCCAGCGAGCTGGCTCCGGCCACCTCCCGCGTCATCGCCGACCTCCTGCCGCGCTTCGTCGACAGCGACGCGCTGGCCGTGGTGGAGGGCGCCGTACCCGAGACCACCGCCCTGCTGGAGCAGCACTTCGACCACATCTTCTACACCGGCAACGGCACCGTGGGCCGCATCGTGATGCGTGCCGCCGCCGAGCACCTGACCCCCGTCACCCTGGAGCTCGGCGGAAAATCGCCGGCGTTCGTCGACCGGGACACGGACCTCGCGACGGTGGCCGCCCGGCTGGTGTCCACGAAGTTCCTCAATGCCGGGCAGACCTGCGTCGCCCCGGACTACGTCCTGACCGACCCGGAGACCGCGCGCGAGCTGGAGGGTGCGCTGGAGAAGGCCGTGCACGAGACCTTCGGTGCCGATCCGGCCCAGACGTCCGGCTACGGCAGGATCGTCAACGACCGGCACTTCGACCGGCTGACGGGCCTTCTCGACTCCGGCCGCGTGGTGGTCGGCGGCGAGCACGACCGTGCGAGCCGGTACCTCGCCCCTACCGTGCTCGCCGAAGTGACGCCGGACTCACCGGTCATGGCCGAGGAAATCTTCGGGCCGATCCTGCCGATCGTCGAGGTCGATGGCCTCGACGAGGCCATCGCGTTCATCAACGACCGCGACAAGCCGTTGGCGCTCTACGCGTTCACGCAGTCTGGGGCGACCCGCGACCGGCTGATCGCGGAGACCTCATCGGGCGGCGTCGGAATCGGGCTGCCGGTGGCCCATCTCACCGTGTCCGACCTGCCGTTCGGAGGGGTGGGCGAGAGCGGTATGGGCCGGTACCACGGCCGCTACTCGTTGGAGACGTTCAGCCACCGCAAGGCCGTACTGGACAAGCCACTCAACTGAGGCGCGGCGTTCCTGGGGGACGTGGCGGGGCCCCGACCGGGGCCCTAGTCGGGTACCGCGCTGTCCGAGGGGGCGTCACTACGTCCGTAGTGGTGCGTGGTGAACATGTACAGGAGCCCCACGGCCACCACGACGCCGCCGCTGAGCAGCACGATCCAGTTGTCGTACCAGGCGGTCTCGGGGGTACGCGGCCAGGCGATGTTGACGATGGCGAAGATCCCGTAGGCCAGTGCACCGATGTTGACCAGCATGCCCCACCGGCCCAGCCGGTACTCGCCGCTCGGCCTCCAGCCCTTGACGCGGGCTCGCAGCGCGGCCAGGACGACCATCTGGAAGGCCGCGTAGATTCCGAGGATCGCGAAGGACACGATGTTGGTCAGGGCGTCTGCCGAGATCAGCGATCCGACGGCGATCAGCGCCGGGATGACCGCGGCGACCAGCAGCGCGTACGGGGGCACCGCACGCGACGGCGAGAACTTCCGCAGCAGACGGTGCCCGGCGATCATCTCGTCGCGGGCGTAGGAGTAGATCAACCGGCCCGCCGCGGCCTGCAGGCTGATCGTGCAGGACAGGAAGGAGATGAGGACGACGGCCATCACGATGCGTGCGCCCGCCTCGCCGAGGGCGTCGAAGAGGATCCTGACCACAGGGTCGCTGTCCTCCCCCGAGATCACGGCTCGGTAGTCGACGACGGCCAGCAGCAGCGTCAGGCAGGTGAAGGTGGCGGCCGCCCCGCCGACGTAGATGGTGCGGCGCATCGCCTTGGGGATCACCTTGCCGGGGTGCTCCACCTCCTCAGCGACGTCGCCGCAGGCTTCGAAGCCGTAGTACTGGTAGAAGCCGATGATGGCCGCCCCCAGGAAGACGGGCAGGTAGGAGCCGTCGCCGGAGGCGCCGAAGTCGTCGAAGAGGACGCCGAGGCCGTGGAAGCGGTGCGTGACCAACAAGATGATGCCGACGACTAGGGCGCCGATCAGCTCCGCGCCGAAACCGATCAACGCCGCCCACGAAAGGGCCTTCGTACCCGCGTAGTTGATCAGCATGGCGATGGCGATGAGCGCGATCGTGCACAGCACGGTGGTGTGCACGGTGGGGCGGAACCCGAGCAGCATCGCGATGTAGGGCCCGGCGCCGTACGCGACGCTGGTGATGGTGACGAGCAGCGCCCACATGTAGACCCACCCGGTCATCCAGGCCCAGCGCTTGCCCCACAGCCGCCGGGCCCACGGGTAGACCCCGCCCGCGACCGGGTACTGCGCGACGACCTCGCCGAAGACCAGGGCGACGAGGAACTGCCCGCAGCCCGCCATGACGAAGGCCCAGATCATCGGCGGGCCGCCGTCGGCGAGAGCCGTGCCGAAGAGGGTGTAGGTGCTCACGACGGGCGAGAGGTAGGTGAAGCCGAGGGCGAAGTTCGCCCACGGCCCCATCTCCTTGCGGAACTCCGACTTCGTCTCCCCGGGGCCCGTCCCGGCGGCGCCGTCCGGCGTCGTGGGAACGGTCACCGGCTCTGTCCTTCCGCTACCAGCGGCTGCGGGGCCGACCGGGTGTTGACGACACCCGCCGCACGTTCGGCGGCGAGCGGCACGGTGACCATCGGGTCGGTGGGCGGCACGGCGGGGTGGACCGCGACGTGCCGCAGCCCTCCGTCGGACGGGTCGGCGCCGCCCCGCCGGGCCCCCTGGGCACCGGTCCACTCCCCGTCGACGAACAGTTCCGGCATCGTGAAATCCCTCGCTCGCGTATCTGCCCGATGCCGACGCGTCCGGCCGACACACCACACCTGCCACCACATCGTCTGATCGCTCGCACCGGTCATGCGGACGCGCCGGCCGAGGGAGGGTGGGCGGAAAGAGGACTCGGTCGGGCTAGTGCCGGGTCCGGCAGTGTTCGCCTGTGTTGACGACGGCACGTTGGGGCCGGTCGGAACGCGGGGACGGTTTCGCCCGATGACGGAGCGCCGGATCGTGTCGTCCTGCTCGGCAAGGTCGACGCCGTCGGTCGCTTGCTCCGTTCGGCGTGCCCGGCACGGGCATCGCGCGGAACGTTCGTACTTCCCGTAGCGGTCAGGCACTTGCCGCGCGTTCGACATCTCCCGTCCCCCTACGCCGGACCGCCCCTGCATAACGTCGTTGCGGTTTGAACCACCACCACAACCGCCACCACCGCCTAGGGAGCACGTCCATGTGCGTTGACGAGAACACATCGCCCCACCACCCCGCCGGTCACGACCGTCGGGGCTTCCTGCGCAATGCCGCGCTGGCGGGGGCCTGCGCGGCAGCCGCAGGCGCCGGCTCATTGGTGCTCGGCGCGACACCGGCATCCGCGGCGGAAACCTCACCGCAGGGCGAACTCGGGAGATGGACCCCGGATCCGACCGCGCTGCAGTTCACCTTCGCTGTCATGCCGGACACCCAGTACCTGTACTGGGGAAGTCAGGACAGCGTCAACCGGACACCTCAGGAGGAGTCCTTCCGCTACATCATCAACAACAGCGGCGTCGCCGACAACAACATCGTTTTCATGTCCCACCTCGGCGACCTGTCGCAGGACGCCGACGCGTCGTCGTTCCAGCAGATAGACAAGGCCTTCGACGTGCTGGATTCGCGGGGTGCCGCGTACAGCGTGCTCGCCGGAAACCACGACGTGAGCGGTGATGACACACGCGGGGACACGCCGTACCTGCGCACGCTCGGGCCCCAGCGGTTCAGGCACTCGAAGACCTTCGCCGGCTCGGACCGAACCGGTTACAACACCGCGCACATCTTCCGGGCAGCCGGGCGGTCCTGGCTGGTCCTGGCCCTGGACTGGCGAACCACCGACCAGGGCTTCACCTGGGCCGACGAGTTCATCAAGGCGCATCCTGGGATGCCGGTGATTCTGACCTCGCACGACATCGTCTACTCCGACTACGATGACAACGTTTTCCCGTACGAGTCCGGCGACCCCGAGAACAACGCCGCACTGTCGGAGCACGGCCAGACCATATGGGACCGACTGATCAAGGAAAACGATCAGATCTTCCTGACCCTCAACGGCCACTACTGGCCTTCCGGGCGCACGACCAAGAAGAACGCGCACGGCAACGACGTGTCCCTGCATATCGCCAACTACCAGAACCGCTTCTTCGGCGGCGGCGGCATGATCCGGCTGTACCACTTCGATCTGGCCCGCAACACGATCGACGTCGAGACGCTCAATCCTTGGATCCTCGCTCAAGCACCGGAGTCCCGAACCGAGTTGGCCGCGGAGCACGCCCGCATCACCGGCCCTGTCGACAACTTCTCCATCCCGATCGACTTCGAGAAGCGCTTCTCCGGCTTCATCCCCGTCCCTGCTCGTCCAGCCCGCCCGGCCGGCCGCGTACTGGTCAAGGGAACGCAGGCGTACTGGCGTTTCGACGGCCAGGGCACGCCCGGAACCCCGCTCGCTCAAGGCCGGACGATCCACGACCTCACCGGCAAGGGCAACGATCTGTCGGTGGTGACGCTGCCCGGCACCGCCGCAGACGCGCTGACCTGGTCCGGCGACCACCACCCCGACCAGCCCGGGCACGGCAGCCTGAGCTTCACCGGTGGCAGGAACCCCGCAACCGGCTCTTACATGGCAACCAGTGCGACAGCACCCCTCAACAGGCAGACGTTCAAGGGGGGTTACACGATCGAGACGTTCGTACGGATCCCGCTGGACTGGGACGCCGGCCGGAACGGAAACGCATCAGTACTCAGCCGGCGAGGGGCGGCGGGAAGCGCCGGGAAGCAGGGCAAGAACACCGACCCCAGCGAACCCCTGGCCCAGCTCGCCATCACCAACAACGGCCGTGAGGTGCAGTTCAACCACTACCCGCTGAACAACACCTACCCGACCACCAACTGGAGTCACGGCCTGGCCGAACTTCGGTGGTGGCACATCGCTGTGGTCAGCGACGGCCGCTACGCGAAGCTGTACGTCAACGGTGCTCCTGTCGCCGACGACCCGAAGCGGGTGTCGAACGGGCTCACCTCGCTCGGCCTGCCGTGGCTCGTGGGAGGCCACGAATACGCGGGTGCGATCGACATCGTCTTCCACGGCAACATCGGTGAGATCCGCATCGTCGACCGTCCGCTGGCGAAGCACGAGTTTCTGACGGCCTGACAGCCTGACAGCCTCAGGGCCTGACCGCCTGGCTGCCTGACTGCCTGACGGCGATCAGGAAGCGACGAAGCGGGCGATCTGCCCGAGAACGACGGTGTCCGTCAGATAACCGATGTGGGTCGGGCAGACCACGTTGTTGTTGGTCGCGCCGTCGAGTCGGGTGCTCGTGTAGGGAATGATGATGCCGTCGCACGCCGAGTACCAGGTGGCGTACTTGGTGGAGCCGGGCGTCTCGTCGCCGGAGGAGATCTGGGAGATGAACGAGGAGCCCGGGTACATCTGCTGGCAGGTCGTGTAGATCAGACAGGCACCGGCGTAGGTGGTGCCGTGGTTGGCCCCCGCGATCGAGGCGAGGTGGCTGACGCCGGTGTTGCCGCCCAGCACCTTCAGGTAGTACTGGCTGACCAGCCCGCCCATCGAGTGGTTGACGATCGCGACCTTGCTCGCGCCGGTCCGTGCCAGCACCGACCGTCGGCCACGTGCGCGGCCCGACCACACCCCAACTCCGCACAGCTGCCTGACGTCGACGGCGGACCGGGCCGGGCTGGGGTCTCCTCACCCGGGCCGGGACGGGCCCGACCGCCGAGGGGCCGGTCGGCGGGCGTCACCAGCCGGGGTAGCGGTTCCACCAGCAGGGGTCCCACCCCTCGATGTACTCGCTGCCGCTGGGCGAGTCGTCGAATTCCAGCACGAGGTCGCGGGCCAGAGTGTCCAGGACCCAGGCCAGTTCGTGCCGGCTCACCAGGTCGAGCGGTAGGGCCTCTACCCCATGGACCGCGCCGAGAAGCGCGCCGGTGACACAGGCGACCGACTCGCCGTCAGGGGCACCCGCCGCGAACTCCAGCGCGGCCCGGAAGGCGGCGCGGTCGGGGAACGCGGCCGCTGTATAGAGGCCGCCCAGCAAGGCCGAGGGCGCGGTGGCATCCGGCGCGAGCCGTGCCAGGCGTCCTGCGTCCACCGGCTCGTCGACCGCGTGCCGGAACGCCGTTGCCAGACGGCCGTGTTCGTCGTCGCCGAGGGGCCGGCTCATGGCGGGCAGGGCGGTGAGGCCCGCGTGCAGCGCCTTCCGGACGGACTCGCCGGACCGGGCGGACAAGTTGTACGGGGTGGTGCCTTCCGGAAGGGGGTGGGTCAGACAGTGGTGGGTCAGCACGCTCGCGTGCACGGTGGCGGCTTGCGCTGCCGGGTCGCCGTGCGTGATCGCGGCCAGCGCCCCGGCCTGGGAGATCCCTCCCTGTCCTGCTACCGCGACGGGAAGGCTCCGGGTCAGCGCGTGACAGCCCCGGCTCGAGGTGGCCCTCCGCTCCTCCCCCCCCTTCTCGATCCGGGAGAGGGCCGCCACCGTGGCCGGCGCGCTGCCGCGCCGCTCGGCCAGCGCGGGTACGCCCGCGAGCCAGCCGTCCGGCCACACCGAGGTGCCGTACTCGTTCCAGCGCCGCTGCATCCTCTCCCGCTCGATGCCCTGCAGGTGGGCCCACCTGCAGTAGGCGTGCAGGACCACCCCCGGCGCGTAGCAGATCCCCTTGTGGTTCCCGCGCACCTGGGCGCGGATGACGCCCTCCGCGGTGAAACAGGCCAGTTGTGTGCTGACGCCGGCCCGCAGCGGCCCCCCGGCAGGCAACCCGCCCCGGGCCCCTCCCACCGTGTCCCCGAGCGCCAGACCCAGCATCATTCCCCGTACGCGGGACTGCCGAAGGAAAAGTTCTCTCTGCTTGTCTTTCTCGTATGGCAAGGCGGCGCGTCCTTCCAGCTGAACGGCGGATTCGGGGGTCACGGGGGCGGCGGTGCCCGGTGGGCTCGCCGACGAGCAGCCGTGCCCAGATCGTCGAACCCGCCGGGAACGAGCCTTCGGTCAGACCTGTCGCTCCTGGTCCAGGAGGTGGCGCAGCCACTTCTCCGAATGCGCGATGTGCGCCGCGGCGGCCGACGCGGCCGCCATCGGGTCGTGGCGGCCGATCGCTCCGACGATCTCACGGTGGCCCGCGTCGCTGACCCGCTTGATGTCCGGGCCCTCGGGCAACGTGAAGATCTGGTGGCGGCGCGAGCGGGTGCGGAACACGGTGAGCAGTGACTCCAGCGCCGGGTTGCCCGCGACACGCGCGACCTCCGAGTGGAACCGGTGGTCGAGGTCGGAGACTTCCGCCGGGTCATCCGTGGCCTCCATTGCCGCGAGGTGGGCGTTCATGCGCTCCAACGCTTCTGCGCCCACTTTCGCGGCGGCCTGCGAGGCGGCGTGCGCCTCCAGGACCCGGCGCAGCTCGTAGACCTCGAGCAGGCCGGGCAGCGGCAGCAGGTCCACGGTGAGGGAGAGGCTGCCGATGATGTCCTCGGGCCGCAGCGCAGAGACGTAGGTGCCCGAGCCATGGCGCGGTTCGACCACGCGCAGTGCGGCGAGCATCCGCACGGCCTCCCGCAACGGGCCGCGGGAGACGCCGAGTTCGGCGCACAGGTCCGCCTCGGGCGGCATGCGCGCACCGGCTGTCAGCCGCCCGTCGGCGATCATGTGCCGCAGGCCGTGAAAGGCCCTCTCCACTGCGGACATGGTCCGCTCCCCCCGATCCGTCCCGGCCCGCGCCCCCACGGCCCGCGGCCCGTGCTCCGTCATGCGTGCTTCGGCTGATGCGACCCTAGCAAGTCATCTGATGTCTTGAGGAGGGCAACGCCGAGCCTCACCGATGTCGTCAGACAACTTCCCTGAAAACTCGGGAAAGAAGCCCTTCAATCGCAGCGACGCTCATGTCAGGATGACGCGTGTCGTCATACGTCTTGGGTAGTTCCTTCCTAGGAGTCGCATGAGTACGGGCCTGGCTGTCGCCCCACCGGAACCCTTGTCCCTGCCCGATGGCCGGCCTGCCGTGGATGCCTGGTCGCTCGACCCGGAGCTGCTGCATCTCAACCACGGTTCGTTCGGTGCGGTGCCGGTGGCGGCGCAGCGGGAGCAGGACCGGCTGCGGGAGCGGGCCGAGCGGGCGCCGGTGGTGTGGTTCCCGGCTCAGCCGCGGCGGATCGCCGCGGTCCGCACCGAACTCGCCGCGTTCTTGCGTGTGGACGCCGACGATCTGGCCCTCGTGCCGAACGCGAGCGCCGGAGTCAGCACCGTCCTCGCTTCGCTCACTCTGCCGCCCGGGGCCGAGATCCTGGTCACCGATCATGCATACGGCGCGGTCACCATGGCCGCGCAGCGTACGGCCCTGCGCTGCGGCGGGCGGGTGCGGACCGTGCACATCCCTCTCGCGGCCGACGCGGACGAGGCGTTCACGGCTGTGGCCGAACAGGTCGGCGATCGCACCGCGCTGATCCTGCTCGACCAGATCACGTCGTCGACCGGCCGACTGCTGCCGGTCGGGCGGATCGCGGAGCTCGCCCGACGGCGCGGTATCCCGTTCCTGGTGGACGGCGCGCACGCCCCCGGCATGCTGGCCGCGCCGCTGTCCGGTCTCGACTGCGACTTCTGGACCGGCAATCTGCACAAGTTCGCCTGCACACCGCGCGGCACCTCCGCCCTCGTCGCGCGCGGCCCCCTGCGCGCGGCCCTGTACCCGCTGATCGACTCCTGGGGCGCCCAACTGCCTTTTCCCGCACGCTTCGATCACACCGGTACCCAGGACACCTCCGCCTGGCTCGCGGCCCCGGCCGCGCTGTCCTTCGTCGAGCGGACGTGGGGGTGGGAGACGGTCCGCGGATATCTGAGCGCGCTCGCCGACTACGGGCAGCACACCGTCGCGGACGCGTTCGCCCGGCACACCGGACAGGACGCGGTGCCGGCGGTCGGCACCCCTGCGCCGGCGCTACGCCTGGTACGACTGCCCGACGAACTCGGCCCCGAACGGGTCCCGAGTGATGTGCTGCGTGACCGGGCCGCACAGGAACTGGGCGCGGAGACCGCTTTCACGTCCTTCGACGGGGTCGGCTATCTCCGGCTCTCCGCACACGTCTACAACACCCCTGGCGACTACGAGGAGTTCGCCGAGCGGTGCGTGCCCCGGCTGGTGGCGTGGAGCCGCGCCGCCTGAGCCCGCACGGCTCCCCGAACACGGCCCCGACGAAGAAGGTGACGACCCGTGGCCCCGAGCATCGCGACGGACCTCCCCCCACTCCCACCCGCGTACGACAGCGCTCTGGTGCGGTACCGCCTCCTGGGCCAGGTACGCGCGGAGCATGGCGGGGAGCCGCTACCGCCTGGCACCCCGAAACAGCAGGCGTTGCTCGCGGCGCTGCTGCTGCGCGGCGGTGAACAGGTCGAGCGCACCGAACTGGTGCGGGCCATCTGGGGCGAGCACGCGCCGGACAGCGCGGTCGGTCTGCTCGCCACGTACACGGCGCGACTGCGCAAGGCGCTGGAGCCGGACCGGGCCCGCCGGGCCGCACCCCGGCTCCTGATCACGCGGGGCACCACCTACGGGCTGCATCTGCGGCGGGACGCGCTGGACCTGTGGCGGTTCGAGGACGCGCTCTCCGAGGCACGCCGCGAGCGCCGCGCGGGCCGGCTCGGTGCCGCCCGCACCTGTTACGAGCAGGCCCTCGCCCAGTGGCAGGGCGAGCAGGCGCTGAGCGGGGTGCCGGAACGCTGTGCGGCGGATGCCCGGCGTCGGCTCGCCGGGCTGCGCCTCGACGCCCGCCTCGAACACGTCGAGGCGCTGCTCGACCTCGGTGAGCATGCCGAGGCCGCCGAGCGGATCGCCCCGCTGGTGCCGGGCAGACCGCACGACGAGCGGCTGCAGGCGCTGCTGATGCTGGCGCTGTACCGCAGCGGTCGCACACCCGAGGCCCTCGCCCTGTTCCGCGGCATGCGACGCACCCTCGTGCACGACCTGGGTGTCGAACCGGGCGCGGGACTGCGCCGGCTGCATGACCGCATCCTGCACGCCGACCCCTCGCTGGCCGCGCCGCAGCCACCGCGGACACCCGCGCCCGCCTGCCCTGCACCGGCCCACCGTCCGCCCGTGCTCGTACCCGCTCAACTGCCGCGCGACAGCGCCGACTTCACCGGCCGGGATGCGGAGGTACAGCGGCTGCGCGAACTGCTGCGACACCCCGACTCGCCCGCCGCCGTCTGCCCCACCGTGGTGATCTCCGGTGCGGTGGGCCTCGGCAAGAGCACCTTGGCCGTGCACGTGGCCCACCAGGTGCGGGGCCGGTTCCCGGACGGCCAGCTCTACGCGGTGCTCGGCCGACGCGCCCCGGCCGACGTGCTCGGCCGGTTCCTGGAAGATCTCGGGGTGCCACCGCACGAGGTGCCCGACGGACTCGAGCGGCGCGCCGTCCGGTTCCGTACGCTCACCGCCGAACGTCGGCTCCTCGTCCTGCTCGATGACGCCCACTCCACGGACCAGCTACGGGAGTTGCTGCCCGCCGCACCCGGCTGCGCCGTCCTGGTGACCAGCAGGGCCCCACTGCGCGACCTGCCCGGCCGGGTGCCGCTGCGACTCGGCCCGCTGGACGCGGCCCAATCCCTGCGGCTGCTGCGCCGGTTCGCGTCGGGGGCGCCGCTCGCCACGGTCGCGGCGCTGCCGTACCGTTCGGCGGCCACCTCGGCGGCGGCGTCCGCTCTGCACAGCCTCGCGGACAGCTGCGCCGGGCATCCGCTGGCGCTGCGGCTCGCCGCCGCGCGGGCCGCCGACGAAGCGGCCCAGGTGGACGACTTCGGTGCGGCGCCCGCTCCACACCCGGCGTTCCCGGAGGGGCCGCGCGCCGCCAGAACCCCTATGGCATCCGCAGGTTGACAGCCCGTCAGCTGACCGGCCCGGCGAGTATCGCGTCCGTGAAATGACAGGCGCCGGCCCGCTGTCCCCGTACCGTCAGCAGGGGCTCGGTGTCACGGCACAGGTCCTGTGCGCGCGGGCAGCGGGTGTGGAACCGGCAGCCCGGTGGCGGTGCGGAAGGCGACGGCGGGTCGCCCGCGAGGACGATGCGGGTGCGGCGCGGGGCGTGCGGGTCCCGGATGCGGTCGAGGGATGGTTCGGCCGACAGGAGCGCCTCCGTATAGGGGTGACCCGGGCGCGCGTAGAGGGCGTCGACCGGGGCCTGTTCGGCTACCTTGCCCAGGTACATCACGGTGACGTCGTCGCACACATGGCGTACGACGCCTAGGTCGTGGGAGACGAAGACGAGCGCAAGACCCAGTTCGCGGCGGAGCTTCAGGAGCAGGTTGACGACCTGGGCCTGCACCGACAGGTCGAGCGCCGAGACGGGCTCATCGCACAACAGCACATCGGGCCCGAGGGCGAGGCCGCGGGCGATGCCGATGCGCTGGCGCTGTCCACCGGAGAACTGGTGCGGATAGCGGTCCGTGTGACGGGCGTCGAGGCCGACCAGTTCCAGGAGTTCGGCGATCCGGGCCCGCCTCCCGGCGCGCGGTACGACATCGGGGTGGACGTCGAAAGCCTCCCCGATGATCTCGCCGACCGTCAGCCGTGGGTTGAGCGAGGCGTACGGGTCCTGGAAGACGACCTGGACCCGGCGGCGCCACCGCTTGAGGGCGGCGCCGCGCAGCCGGGCGACGTCCTCGCCCTCGAAGAGGAGCCGCCCGCCGGTCGGCCGCTCCAACGCGCACAGCAGCCGCAGCAGCGTCGACTTGCCGCAGCCGGACTCGCCGACGATGCCGAGCGCCTGGCCGCGGCGCAGCTCCAGGTCGACGCCGTCGACGGCCCGGACCACGGCCGCGTCCCGGCCGCGCCGCCACGGCAGCGCGGGCCCGCCGCCGTAGTGCTTGACCAGCCCTTCGGCCCTGAGGATCACGTCGTCGGTCATCGTGCGGCGCCTTCCGGGCTGAGCGGCTGGTCGAGGAGATGGCAGGCGCCGAAGCGGAGCCGGCCGGGGGCCGGCAGCAGGGCGGGGCGTTCGGTGGCGCACCGGTCGTGGGCGTGCGGGCAGCGCGGCCGGAACGGGCAGCCGGACGGCAGCCGCAGCAGGTCGGGCGGTGTGCCGGGGATGGCGGGCAGGTCCTGGCCGCGGGTCTCGGCGGACGGCACCGACAGCAGGAGGCCCTGTGTGTACGGGTGTTGGGGGTCGCCCAGCACATCGGCCGTGGCCCCCGACTCCACGACCCGGCCCGCGTACATGACGACCAGGTCGTCGGCGATCTCCGCGGCGACGCTCAGGTCATGGGTGATGAGCACGACCCCCATGTCGGTGTCGGCCTGGATCTCCGCGAGGAGTTCGAGGATCTGGGCCTGCACGGTGACGTCGAGCGCGGTGGTGGGCTCGTCGGCGATGAGCACCTCCGGACCGAGGGCGAGCGCCATGGCGATCATGACGCGCTGGCGCATGCCGCCGGAGAACTGGTGTGGGTAGTCGTGGACGCGGGCCCGCGCGCCGGGGATGCCCACGCGGTCCAGCATCTCGGCGGCTTGCTTCATGGCGTCGGAGCGGCCTGTGCCCCGGTGCACCCGGTACAGCTCGGCGATCTGCCGGCCGACCGTGTGCACGGGGTTGAGCGCGGACAGCGCGTCCTGGAAGACCAGGGAGATCCGGCTGCCGACGACGCCGCGGCGTGCACGCTCGGTCAGCTGCAGCAGGTCCATACCGTCGAACAGAGCCTGGCCGCCGGTGACGTGACCGGGCGGACTGTCGAGGATGCCCGTGATGGCCTGGGTGGAGACGCTCTTGCCGGAGCCGGATTCGCCGAGGATGACGAGGGTGCGGCCGCGGTGCAGGGTCCAGGAGACGGAGTCGACGGCGCGCAGCCGGCCGCCGCGGGTGTCGAACTCGACGCTCAGGTCACGTACGTCGAGCAGAGGTTCAGCTGCCGTGGGGTTGTTCACCGCTCACCTCTTCAGTTTCGGGTCGAGGGCGTCGCGGATCGTGTCGCCCATGATCATGAAGGCCATGACGGTGACGGTCAGGAGCAGGGCGGGGAAGAGAAAGAGGTGAACGTCGTCGCGGTAGGAGGCGGCGATGGCGATCTGAAGTCCCCAGGAGATGGTGGGGGGTTGGAGACCGATACCGAGGAAGGTGAGCGCGGCCTCGGTGCCGACGGCCGCGCCGACGGTGAGCGTGGTCAGGGAGAGCAGCGGCGCCACCGAGTTGGGCAGGATGTGCACCCGCAGGATGTGCGGGGCGCCGGCTCCGAGGGCGCGGGCGGCGAGGACGTACTCGCGGGTGCGCACGCTCAGGACGGTGGAGCGCATCAGCCTCATCCCCGCGGGCCAGCCGAGCAGCACGATCACGAAGGCGATGGTCCATACGGAGCGGGACGAGAAGGCCTGCAGGATGACGATCATCGCGACGAGGCCGGGCAGGGCGAACAGTACGTCGGCGGTGCGCGAGACAAGGTTGTCGACGAAGCCGGGGAAGTATCCGGCGAGCATGCCGAGGACGCAGGCGACGACGAATCCGACCACGCACACGGCGAGGCTGACCAGGACCGAGGGCCGGGCCCCGTAGATCACGTTGGCGTAGTAGTCGCAGCCCTGGATGTCGTAGCCGAACCAGTGCGCGGCGGACGGCCCGCCCTTGGAGAGCTTCAGGTCGCACACGGTGGGATCGGTGGCGGTGAACAGCCGGGGGAAGGCGGCCATCAGCGCGATGACCAGGATGGCGAGGGCGCTGAGGACGAAGCGTGGCTTCCGCAGCAGTTCGCGCAGGACGGCGGTGCCGCGCGGGGTGTCCTCGGCGACGGGTTCGAGTTCGACGCCGGTCATCAGGGCGGTGTCAGACATGGCGCACCCTCGGGTCCAGGAGGCCGTAGAGCAGGTCGACGACCAGGTTGACGAGCATGTAGCCGAGCAGCAGCACGGTGGAGAGGGTGACGACCACGCCGCCCTCCTTCATGGAGATGGAGCGGAACATGAACTGGCCGATGCCGTTCAGGTTGTAGATGCCCTCGGTGATGATCGCGCCGCCGAGAATGCCGGCCAGGTCGAGGCCGATGTACGTGATCACGGGCAGCATGGCGTTGCGCAGCACATGACCCCACAGGATGCGGTTCGGAGCGAGCCCCTTGGCGCGTGCGGTGCGGACGAAGTCGGCGCTCGCGACCTCGGCGATGCTGGTGCGGGTGACGCGGGCGAGCCCGGCGAAGCCGAGGACGCCGAGCACGGTGGCGGGCAGCAGATAGCTGCCGGGCCAGCCGTCGGTGGCGCCGGAGACCGGGAACCAGCCGA
This sequence comes from Streptomyces sp. NPDC102467, assembly GCF_044765445.1. Lineage (NCBI taxonomy): Bacteria > Bacillati > Actinomycetota > Actinomycetes > Kitasatosporales > Streptomycetaceae > Streptomyces > Streptomyces sp. NPDC102467. The sequence goes on from NZ_JBIWKA010000020.1 coordinate 118,398, forward strand.
GTCCGACGGCGAAGAAGGACTGCGCGAAGAACATGGCGACCAGGCCGGGCACGGCGAGCACCCCGAGCGTGGCGGCGAGCAGCGCCCGGTCCACGAGGCCGTCGCGCCGCCACCCCGCGTACACACCGCTGACGAGCCCGAGGACGAGTTGGATGGCGAGGGCGGTGAGGCCGAGCCGGAGGGTCACCGGCCAGCGCAGCGCGAGCTGTTCGCCGATGTCCTGCCCGTCGAAAGTCTGCCCGAAGTCGCCCTTGAGCAGGTTGCCCATGAAGTGCAGGTACTGGGCGACAAGGGAATCGTCCAGGTGGTAGTAGGCGCGTTTGGCCGCGATGACGGATTCGGCCAGGGGTTTCTGTCCTGACAGGGCCCTGATCGGGTCGCCGGGGAGGGCAAAGACCATCGCGTAGACGAGGAACGTCACGATGACCGCGATCGGGATCATGATCAGGAGGCGGCGGAGCGCGAAACGCAACACCGAGCCCTCCTTAGGAGTTGCGGGATTCAGGTGATGTGGGACCTAGGTGATGTGGGCGGCGGGGTCAGCCGGTGAAGGTCGACCGGACGGGATCCACGTTCGTGAAGCGGGTGTTGAGCGGCTCGATGCCCTCGGCGTGCAGATACACGTCCCGTGAGTGCGACAGCGGGACCACCGGCATCTGCTCGGCGACGCGGTCCTCGATCGCCTGGTACTCGCGAGTCGCCCGCGCCTGGTCGACCTGGGCGTTGGCCTCACCGAGCATCCGGTCGACCTGCGCGTCGCGGTAGCGGCCGGTATTGACGTCGCCGTAGGACGCGAAGACCGGCGTGAGGTAGTCCTCGAGCGCCGGGTAGTCGTGCCCCCAGGCCATGATGCGGATGCCGTCGAGTTTGCCCGCGTTGGCGAGAGGGCCGATCTCGGCGCCGGGCTTGCCGACGTACTGGATCTTCAGCCCGAGGTTCTGCCGCCACATGTTGCCGAGGGCCTCGGCGTACACCTGCTCGCCCGGATTGTCGCTGGCGAAGAAGAGCCGCAGCGTGCCCGAGAACCCGCCGGCTTCCCGCAACAGCTTTTTGGCCCGGGCCACGTCGAGCGTGCAGTCGCCGCACGTGTGCTCGCGGTGGCCGTCGACGCTGGGCGCGGTGAACGAGGTGGCGGGGAACTGGCCGGGCTTGAGCTTGGCCAGGGAGTCGCGGTCCAGGGCGAGCGAGAGGGCACGGCGGACGCGGGTGTCGCCGTACGCCTTCAGCATCATCGGCAGGTTGAGGTAGTTGACGTTGGTGGAGGCCTTGGCCTGGCTCCACTTGCCGGGTGCGTCCGCCTTGTACGAGTCGGTCTTCGAGGACGGTACGGCGGCGTAGTCAACGTTGCCGGCGAGGAACTCGTTGTACGCGGTCTCCGGGTTGGAGAAGAAGCGGAACGTGATGTGGTCGGCCTGTGGGGCGTCCTTGCCGGAGTAGTCCTTGTTGCGGGTGAGGCGCACCGGTTGCCCCGCCTTCCATCCGCCGTCCAGCTTGTAGGCCCCGTAGCCGATCGGCTCGTGCTTGTACTTGTCCGGGTCCTTCAGCGTCTCGGCGGACAGCGCCGTGACGCCGATGTAGCTGAGCGTCGTCGGGTACGGCGAGAACGCCCCCTTCAGGGTGACGGTGAAGGTGAGGTCGTCGACCACCTTCAGTCCGGACAGCGTGGTCGCCTTCGGTTCGCCCTTCGCGGGGTTCAGGTCGTCGTAGCCCTCGACCCGCTGAAAGGCGCCGTTGTTCGCGAACGCGTGCGGGGCGTACGCGGTGTAGTTCCACGTGTCCACGAACGACTTGGCGGTGAGCTTCTCACCGTTGGTGAACTTCCAGCCGGGCTTGATCTTGATCGTCCACGTCTTCGCGTCCTTGGACGTGACCGAATCGGCGACGACGTTCACCAACTTGCCTGTCTTCGCGTCCACCCGGGTCAGTGGCGCCCACAGGGCGGACTCGATCTGGATGCCCGTGCTGCCGTTGTCGTTCGACGGGTTCAGATAGGGCACCTCGGCGGCGGTGGCGATCTCCAGGGAGCGGCCGTCGTCCTTTCCCGCGCCGTCCCCGCTCCCGCCGCCACATCCGGCGAGCAGCATCGCCAGCGTGGTGCCGGTCGTCGCTGTGACGATTCTTCGTGTCCGGGCCATGAGTTCTCCCGCAGTCCAGGCCGGACCGATCGCGGCGGGCACCGCCGTGACCAGCCCGGACGCGCCGGTCGGTTGGGGCGCGACAGTAGGAACCGCCCGGGTGGGCGTCAAGGCGGAGGTCCTTCGCCGTCCATCCGACGTCCATTCCGCGTCCATCGCACCCGCTGAATGGGCGCTGAATGGATGTTCAGCAGGCGGAGCTTGCTCCCTTGGGCGCCGCGTTCCTAGCGTCGCCGCCCGACAGTCAGGCGTGCCGGGTCCCCGATTCCGGCCGGACGCACGGGAGTTCACATGGTCCGGACACGAAGCGCCGCCGCGGTCGCGACGCTTGCCGCGCTCGCCCTCGCGGCGACCGGATGCGGCGGCTCGGACGGCAAGGGCTCCAGCAGCGCCGGCCGTACGGTGACGGTTGCGGCCGGCGCGGAGATCGCGGCGATCAACCCGGAGAAGGACAACAGTTCCTCCAACATCCAGCTGGCCTTCGCCATGTGGGCGCCGCTGACCCGGGTGGACACCAAGACCGGGAAGCTGAAGAACGTCGTCGCCGATTCGGTCACGTCCAAGGACGCGAAGACGTGGACGATCAAGATCAAGCCCGGCTGGAAGTTCACCAACGGTGAGAAGCTCACCGCCGGGTCGTTCGTGGACACGTGGAACTACACCGCGTACGGACCGCACGGATACCTCAACAACGGCTTCTTCCAGCGCGTCCAGGGATACGAGGATCTCAACCCCGCCACGGGCAAGCCGAAGGCGACCACGCTGTCCGGGCTGAAGGTGATCGACGACCTCACCTTCACCGTCACCCTCAAGGCGCCCTTCTCCCCGTACCCTTCAGCGCTCAGCTACTACGGCCTGGCCGCCCTGTCCGCCGAGACGCTGAAGGACCCGGACGCGTATAGCCACAAGCCGATCGGCTACGGTCCCTACAAGCTGGACGGCGCGTGGAAGGCGGGGCAGCCCGTGCGCCTCACCCGCAACAAGGGTTACGCAGGGGACGACGCACTGGACGCGGACCGCCTCGTCTATCGTTTCTTCTCCAACCCGGAGACCGCCTACAACGAGTTCCTGGCCGGCAACCTCGACTACGCCACGCTGCCGTCCTCGAAGATCGACTCGTACAAGACGGACGCTCCCGACAAGTGGAGCCAGGGCAAGTCCGCACCGAACCTCAGCTACCTCGAACTCCCCGTCAACGCACCAGGGTTCAAGGATCCGAAGGTGCGGCGCGCGCTCTCGCTCGCCCTGGACCGCAAGGCCCTCGTCAAGCTGAAGCCCGGCGCGTTCCCCGCTTCGTCCTTCACCGCCCCGACGATCGACGGACATCGCGAGAACACCTGCACCGCCTGCACACTGGACGTGGCCGGGGCGAAGAAGCTGCTGCGCGAGGCCGGCGGCTTCGCCGGGCGCCTCAAGGTGTACTACGCGAGTGACAACCCGGGAGACCAGGTCTTCGTCGAGGCGCTCGGCAACATGTGGCGCCAGAACCTCGGCCTGAAGATCCAGTACGTGGGCAGGCCCGGCAGCGACCTGAGCGCGATGGCGTCCAAGGGCGAGCTGGACGGCATACGGTCCTCGGGCTGGGGGCACGACTATCCGTCGCTCGAGGACTACCTCACGCCGATCTTCGCCTCGTACGGCGACTTCAACTTCAACGGCTACCACAACCCCGAGGTCGACCGCCGGCTGGAGCAGACGAACAAGATCGCCGATGCCGCGAAGTCCACGCGCGCCTACCAGGACATCGAGGACCTGATCGCCCGGGACATGCCGGTCGTGCCGCTGTTCCACACGCGCACGATCTATCTGCACGCGACCGACGTCCACCCGCTGGACTCCCGGTACGCGGACATCAACCCCGTGCGTTCGACGATCGACCGCTGAACCGGGCCGCCCGCCCCGCCTTCCGTACCCCAGGAGACTCAACGCCCATGCATGACGACCGTTCGCTCATCGAAGACCGGCTGCGACGTGTGCTCGAGGAGCGCATCAGGCCCGCGGTGTACCCACAGACCGTGCCACTGGACGTACAGGTGTGGCACGCGCCCGACGAGCCCGTGCCGGTGGCGGAGGGGCTCGCGGCGCCCTCGCTGCCCATCGAGGAGGGCGTCCGGTGGGGGCGGCCGTGGGGCACGAGCTGGTTCACGGTGACCGGCACGGTTCCCGAGCGGTGGGCGGGCCGGACCGTCGAGGCGCTGATCGACCTCGGCTTCGACGGGCACGGCGGCCCCGGCTTCCAGTGCGAGGGCCTGGTCTACGAGCCGGACGGGACGCCGGTCAAGGGCCTGCACCCGCGCAATCACTGGGTGCGCGTCGGGGCTCCCGCGGCGGGCGGGGAGCAGGTGGAGCTGCGCGTGGAGGCGGCGTCGAACCCGGGGTTCTTCAACTCCCGTGCGTTCAAGCCCACATGGCTCGGCGACACGGACACCGCGGGTCACGATCCGCTCTACACGCTGGGCCGCGTCGAGCTGGCCGTCTTCGACGAGACGGTGTGGGAGCTGGTGCACGACCTGGAGGTGCTGGGCCAGCTGATGGCCGAGCTGCCGCTGGACCGTGCCCGCCGCTGGGAGATCCTGCACGCGGTGGAGGCGGCCCTCGACGTGCTGGACCTCGGTGATGTGAACGGCACCGCGCAGGCGGCCCGCGACGCGCTGGCACCGGCCCTCGCCACCCCCGCAGGACCGTCGGCGCACCGGATCAGCGCGATCGGGCACGCGCACATCGACTCGGCGTGGCTGTGGCCGCTGCGTGAGACCGTGCGCAAGGTGGCGCGGACGGCGTCGAACATGACGCAACTTCTCGACTCCGAACCGGATTTCGTCTTCACCATGTCGCAGGCGCAGCAGCTGGCCTGGATCAAGGAGCACCGGCCCGAGGTGTACGCGAAGGTCAAGAAGGCCGTGGCCGAGGGGCGGTTCGTGCCGACGGGCGGCATGTGGGTGGAGTCGGACACGAACATGCCGGGCTCGGAGGCGATGGCCCGTCAGTTCGTGCACGGCAAGCGGTTCTTCCTGGACGAGTTCGGCGTCGAGAACGAGGAGGTGTGGCTGCCGGACACCTTCGGTTTCGCGGCCGGGCTGCCGCAGATCATCCGCGAGGCCGGCTCCAAGTGGCTGCTGACGCAGAAGATCTCCTGGTCACAGACGAACACCTTCCCGCATCACACGTTCAACTGGGAGGGCATCGACGGCTCCCGGGTCCTCACCCACTTCCCGCCCGTGGACACGTACAACTGCGCCATGGAGGGACGTGAACTCGCCCACGCCGAACGGAACTTCAAGGACAAGGGGCGGGCGAGCCGTTCGCTCGCGCCGACCGGTTTCGGCGACGGCGGGGGCGGCACGACGCGCGAGATGGTGGCGCGGGCCAGGCGGCTGCGGTCGCTGGACGGTTCACCCACGGTGGAGTGGGAGGCGCCGGCGGCGTTCTTCGAGAAGGCCGAGGCCGAGTACGCCGACCCCGCGGTGTGGGTCGGCGAGTTGTATCTGGAGCTGCACCGGGCGACGCTGACGAGCCAGGCGGGGACCAAGCAGGGCAACCGGCGCTGCGAGCACCTCCTCCAGGAGGCGGAGTTGTGGGCGGCAACAGCCGCCGTGCGGTGCGGATTCCCTTACCCGTACGAGGAGTTGGACCGGCTGTGGAAGACGGTGCTGCTGCACCAGTTCCACGACATCCTGCCCGGCTCGTCGATCGCCTGGGTGCACCGCGAGGCGCGGGCCACCTACGCGCGGGTCACGGCTGAACTCGAGGAGATCGTCGACGCCGCGCAGCGCGCCCTGGCCGGCCGCGGCACGGGTGTCCTGCGCTTCAACTCCGCTCCGCACGGGCGCGGTTCGGTGACCCCGCTCGGCGCCGCGGGCCTCCCGGCGGTGGGCCCCGCGGCGACGACGGTCCGTGAGCGTGACGGCGGCGGCTTCGTCCTCGACAACACGGTCCTGCGGGCCGAGATCGACGGCCGCGGCCTGATCGTCTCGCTGGTGCACCTGGCGAGCGGCCGCGAGACGCTGGCCCCGGGGCGCCCGGCGGGTCTGCTCCAGCTCCACCCGGATCTGCCGAACAAGTGGGACGCGTGGGACGTCGACAAGTTCTACCGCAACACCGGCACCGACCTGACGGACGTGGACGCGCTGGCCGCGACCGCCGACGGGGTGCGGGTCACCCGCTCCTTCGGTGAGTCCGTCGCCATGCAGACCTTCACCCTCTCCCCCGGGTCGGGGCGTCTCGATGTCGCGACGGACGTGGAGTGGCACGAGACCGAGAAGTTCCTGAAACTGGCGTTCCCGCTCGATGTGCACGCGGAACGGTACGCGTCCGAGACCCAGTTCGGGCATGTGTACCGGCCCACGCACACCAACACGAGCTGGGAGGCGGCTCGCTTCGAGGCCTGCAACCACCGGTTCGTGCACCTGGCGGAGCCCGGCTGGGGTGTCGCCCTGGTGACCGCTTCGACGTACGGCCACGACGTGACCCGGGCGGTACGTGAGGACCGCGGGACGACGACGACCGTGCGCGCCTCGCTGCTGCGGGCGCCGCGCTTCCCCGACCCGGAGACGGACCAGGGCGCCCATCGCTTCCGGCACGCCCTGGTGCCGGGCGCGGACGTCGGGGACGCGGTCCGTGAGGGCGCGGCGCTGTCGCTGCCGGAGCGTGAGGTGACGGGAGCGGCCCGCGCCGAGGTCGCGCCGCTGGTGCGCGTCGACCACGAGGCCGTCGTGCTCAGCGCGGTCAAGCTGGCCGACGACGACTCAGGCGATGTCGTCGTCCGCTTCTACGAGGCGCAGGGCGGTCGGGCAACAGTGCGTCTCACTCCCGGTTTCGACGCGGCCCGTGCGGTCCGCTGCGACCTGCTGGAGCGTCCGGTGGCCCCGGCGGAGCCGGACGTCGCGGATCTCTCGTTCGCGCTGCGCCCCTTCCAGCTGGTCACGCTGCGGCTGGCGCGGGCGGCCCGCACGGAGTCCTGAGCGTGCGGGGCGCGGTGGCGCCCCGCACCTGGGCGTCGGCGCCGCCGTGGGCGCCTCCGCCCACTCCACGGAAGACCTTCCTGCGCGGGTGCATCATTCGTCGCGCAGGCGGGCCGCCAGCTCGGTCAGTGGCGCGCGGTCCTCGGCGCGGTCCAGCGCGGTGAGGTGGCGGATCGCCGCATCGAGACGCGTGAGGGCGGGGGCGGTGCGCTTCAGGTAGATGCCCTCGACGGCGCTCGTGAGGCGGACGGCCTCGGCCCACTCGCCGATGTGCCCGTCCTCCGGGCCCGGCTCGCCGAGCAGGCCGAGGGTCTTCTCCAGGGCCGCCAGGGAGTCCTCGTACGCGCCGACATAGGCGTGCACGCGTCCGTACTCGTAGGACAGGGCGGAGTCCAGCGAGCGGCCGTGCGCCTGGTATCCGGCTGCGCGGGCCTCTTCGGCCAGCCGCGCCGCGTCGGCAAGCAGGGCGAGGGCGTCGTCGAGGCCGTCCGCGCCCTGCTGCTCGGTCTGGAGTCGCGCGACCTCGCGCAGGCTGTTGCTGACGTTCTCGTAGTTCGGGGCCCTGTCATGGGCGGCCAGGGCTTGGCCCAGGGCGTCGCGCGCCGGGCCGAACTCGCCGGATTCGGCGAGGAGCATGGCCGTCTCCGCGGCGATCATCGCGTGGCTGCCGGGGTCGTCGTCCCAGCCGGCCGACTCGGCCGCGAGGACGACGAACTCCGCCGTGGCCGCCTTGAGGTCGCCGCCCGCGTACAGCGCGCGGGCGCGGATCAGCCGCAGCTGGGCAGTGAGCCGGTCGTCCAACTCACCGGTCCTGACGTCCGGTTCGGCAAGGACGGAGTCCAGCAGGGCGATGCAGTCCTCGATCCGGCCCAGGTCGAGGCTGAGCTGTGCGGCGTTGCTGTACAAGCAGGATCCGTCGATCCGGCTGCCCTCGCGCAGTTGGAGCTCCGCCGCGCGGGTCAGGTGCCGCATGGCGTCCTCGGGGCGGCCCACGTGCATGCAGGCTTCCGCCAGGTCGCCGTGCAGGCGGCCGCGGTCGACCGTGCGGGCAGGCCAGTCGGCGGCAAGGCGCAGGGCCTCGGCCAGGTCCGCGTGGGCGGCCTGCGCGTCCCGCAGGCCGAGCTGCAGGCGGCCGCGCAGGCCCAGTGTGCGGGGCAGGTGCCAGGCAGGGCCCTGCGAGCGCAGCAGGTCGAGGAGGGTAGCGATCTCGGCTACCGCGGCGGGCAGTTCACCGCTGAGGGCGTACGTGCTGGCCCGGAGCAGCCGGGCACCGGATATCTGCGTGGCGATGTCGTGGCGGACGGCGAACGCCTGCAGCAGGTCCACCTCGGCGGTGACCGCCGCGGCGTGCTCCGCGCCCCGCGAAGTCCGCAGGCGGAGCCCCGCCGAGGTCGCCCGCAGGCGGAGCAGCCGGGACTCCAGCACCGGCGCGAGACCTGTGGCCTCTTCCTGGAGGCGTACGACGGTCGCGTGGGCGTCGGTCAGCGCCGCCCCCTTCGCCGCGACGGCGGCCGCCTCGTCCTCGTCGGCGCCGGGACGCTTCTCCTCCGGGAGGACCTCAGCGGCGATCACGGCCGCCCCGGCGCGGCAGAGTACCGCCCGGTCCGTCAGCCCGGCGTCCTCGTAGAGCCCGGCCGCCTCCTCGTACAGCTCGACGGCGGTGGCGTGATCGTCCATGGCACGGGCCCGCTCCGCCTCGTCGTTCAGCAGGTCCGCGCGTAGGTGTACGAGCGTGCCGACCGCCTCGGCGTCGGGGTGGGTGTAGTCGCGGGCGGCGACGAGCGTGCGAAGACGCGCCCAGCACGCGTCCGCGTCCGGGTGACCCTGCTCATCCAACTCCCGTGCTCGCACGATGAGTTCAGGCAGCGATTCGGGTACGGGCGCGGCGGTCCTGGCGGCGGGGACGGCGGCCGGGGCCGACGGCTCGGCCACGTCGTCGAGGCTGCGGGTGCGCAGGTTCAGTTCCAGCGCGTCCACGAGCGGGGCGCGCTGCAGGCGGGCGCGGCGGCGGTCGGCGTGGGCCGTGGTGCCGTTACGGGCGTCGAAGCGGGCGGCGAGGTCGTCGGCGCGGCCGCGCACTTCGGTGTGCAGGTCCGCCACGGTCCAGGTGCGGCCCGCGTCGCCGGCGGTGGGGAGCTCGCCGTGGCCCAGGGACACGACGCTCTGGAGGAGGACCTCGACACCGGTGAGGAAGTCGAGCTGGTCGCGCGGCGAGTCCACTTCCTCGAACAGGGTCCGGTTCTCGGCGAGCAGTTCGAGGCCGCGCGCCTCGTTGCCGGTCAGGGCGCAGAACTCCAGGTGGCGGCCGACCTCGGGTGACATCGAGGGGTTGCGGCGGCAGGCCCGGTACCCGGCGAGGTGCAGCTCGCGGGCCCGGTCGACGTCGCCGGTGCGCAGCAGCGGCAGCAGGGCGTACGAGACGGAGCGTGCGGGCTCCTCCTGGCAGGAGTCCTCGCTCTGCAGGACGGGTTGCCAGGTGCGCAGGGCCCGCGCGTCGTCGCCCGCCGCGAGGTGGAACCGCGCCCGCTCGCAGATCTCGCAGGCCTCGCAGTCGCTGAGCCGGCTGCGGGTGCGGCCCGTCCACAGCTCGTAGGCGAGGGAGGTGTCCTCGCCTGTGTGCTCGGCGAGTTGATAGGCCTGCCCGTAATACGGCTGGAGGTCGAGGCCCGCCTTGGCGTACCGGTCGCGCATCTCGCCCAGCCACTGGCGCAGGCTGGCCAGCGGTACCTCGGGCAGGGCGAACAGGGCGTTCGCCACCCACTTGAAGCGCCAGAAGAGCATGTGCCGCAGGCGGTCGTCGAAGAGGTCGGGCTGCTCGTCGAAGAGGTTGAGCACGCGGGCGAAGACGACGGGTGACTTACGGGGTTCGGAGCCGTAGGTGTACGCCTCCTGCAGTTCGAGGAGCGCGCACACGAGGGCGGTCGGGTCCTCGAACTGCTCTGCTGCGTCGACGAGTTCCTCGGCGGCGACGGTGCGGGTACGGCCGTAGGGGCGCTGGTCGTTCGCGTTCAGCGCCTCGTAGAGCTCGTCGGTGGTCTGCGGAAGAGAGGTGGTCGGCATCGTCGGCGGTCCTTAGCTGTCCTTGCGGAGGGCGTGGGCGAGGAGGTCGAGGAAGGAGCGGTTGTTGAGGCTCGACTCGGCGGGCCTGAGCGGGCGCCGGGAGAGCATCGCGGCCTGCCCGTAGAGGGCTTCGGCGCTGGTGCGGGCCAGCTCGGGCTCCTCGATGGTGACGGCGGTGCGGACCAGGGGGTTGAGCTGGTTGAGGATCAGCTGGGCGCGCGGGGCCTCTTGGCGCAGGGCGCCGAGGATGTCACCCCACAGGCCGCCCTCCTGCTCGCGGGCGAGCTGGGAGCGGGTGCGTTCGTGCCGGGCCTCGCGGCTGTCGACGAGCAGGGCCGGCGCGGAGGCCGACTGGAAGGTGCGCAGCGCGACGTCGCAGTCGAAGACGGCGAGGGCGTCGCGAGCGCGGGCGAGATAGGCCGCGGCGGCCAGTTCCGTCGCGCGGTCGACGGGGTCGAGGTGAGCGGTGAGGGTCTCCGGGTCGAGGTCGGAGACGGTGACCCCGGGCCGGATCTCGGGCAGCCGGTGGACGAGTTCGCGGTCGTAGGTGTAGCCGCCGTTGACGACACCGAGCCCGGCGGCCGAGGCGATGGCGGCGACCTGCCGGAACTCCTCCACGCTGGAGGTGACGAGCACCGTGCGGTGAGTACGGGCGAACTCGTCGAGGGTGGCGTGCCCCGCGGTGGTCTCGAAGGGCAGCCAGGGCAGCAGCATCCGCAGGATCTCGTCGTCGTGCACGGCGAGGGACTTCACGGCCAGGTGGTGGACCTGGAGGAAGCGGGCGAGCAGGTCCGGGTCGCCCGCGGCGGCGCGGGCGATCCAGGCGCGCAGCCGCTCGGCGAGCGCGTCACGGACGGCGGCGAGGATGTCGCCCTCGTACAGCGACTCTCGGGACGCCGTCGGGCGCAGGCTCTCGGCGTCGACCACGCACCGGACGAAGAACGCCCAGTCGGGCAGGATCTCCTCGGCCTGTCCGCCGTCACCCTCAGGCGGGCCCGCGGGGCGGGACCCTGCGGGCGTTCTTCCGCGGGCCCGCCCCCGAACGCCGCAGGCCGCCGCTGCGCCACTCGCACTCGCACCCGCGCCCGCGCCCGCACCCACATGTCAGCGTCGTCGCTCACTCCACATGACGACCGTCATCAAAACGGGGCCCTGAAGACAGCGTGCCCTTGGCGCCATGACGCAGCCCGTCACAGAGAAGGGCGGCGATGCGCTTCGCATCGTCCTCCCATCCCGTGGCGCGCATCCCGCAGATCCCTCCCAGCGCGCGCAGGACGATGCGGCCGCTGACGCCGTCGCGCAGGACCCCTGATTCGACGCCCGCGGTCAGCAGCTGGTCGAGGGCGCGTGCCATGCCCTCGCGCGCTTCGTCGAAGACGGGCGAGTCCGTCGCCATGATGCTGTCAAGAGCTTCCTCCATCCCTTTGCCGGTCGCCGAATGCTCTACGAGGAGCAGCAGGAACGCGTGCAGCGCCTCGTCCGCAGGATGCTGGGCGAGCAGCTGCGCGGGAGCGGCGCACAGCTCGTCGACCTCTTGGCGGTACACCTCGGCGACGAGTACTTCGCGGGTACTGAAGTGGCGGTAGAGGGTGCCGACCGCGACCCCGGCGCGCCGGGCGATCTCCTCCACGTGCGCGTCGGCATCGCCGGCCAGGAAAGCCTCGCGGGCTGCCGCGAGAAGCGCCTCGCGGTTGCGGCGCGCGTCGGCGCGCAGGGGACGTGACGAGGGCGGCAACGCTCCTCCAAAGGTGAGTCTGGTTCCGTTTATGTGTATCGTTTCCGGAGTCGGGTTCACCTTATCGAAGGAGCACGCACATGACCGTCGCGGACGAGGGCCTTCGAAGTCTGCGGGTGCTGGTGACGGGTGCCAGCCGAGGACTGGGCGCCGCGACAGCGCGGCGCTTCGCCGCGGCCGGCGCCACCGTGCTGACCGCCTCGCGCACCGCACCGCCCGATGATGTGCCCGCCACACACATTCCCGCCGACCTGCGCACCGAGCACGGGGTGGCTGAGCTGGGGAGCCGGGTGCTCGAGGAAGTGGGCGGCGTCGATGTCCTGGTCAACAACGCGGGAGCCGTGACCCCGTCGGCACCGACCCTTGAGCGCACTGACGCCTCCTGGCTCGCGGACCTGGAGATGAACCTGCTCAGCGCGGTCCGTCTCGACCGGGCCCTGGTACCCGGGATGGTCGAGCGCGGCTCCGGGGTCGTCATCCACGTCTCCTCCATCGCCAGCCGGCTGCCCCAGCGCGCCGACGCCCCCTACGCTGCCGCCAAAGCGGCGCTCAACGCCTACAGCCGCGAGTTGGCGACTTCGGTCGGCGAACACGGCGTGCGCGTGGTGTGTGTGCTGCCCGGATTCGTCGTCACGGAGGGGGCCAACGCCCACCTCCAGCAGATGGCGGACAGCCAGGGCGTGGGATACGACGACGTCGAGCGGCAGATCGTGGAGCAACTGAAGGTGCCGATGGGGCACCCCGGCGACCCCGAGGACGTCGCCGAAATGATCGCGTTCCTCGCCTCCAGCCGTGCCAAGTGGCTCACGGGGGCCCAGTTCCGCGTCGACGGCGGCATCATTCCGACCGTCTGACGCCACCTGCACATCACGATCCGACGCCACCCGCACACCACAAAAGGGAGACACGGTGAACTTCGACCTGACAGCACTGATCGTGGACAGCGCCGACCTCGAAAGCGAGAGCACGTTCTGGCGCCGCCTACTCGGCGGTGAACTCAGCGAGACGCCGACTCACCACTTCCTGCGCGTCGATGGCCTGCCCGTCATCGTGATCCAGGACGCCCCGGGGCACATACCGCCACAGTGGCCCGACGGCACGTCGCAACAGATGCACTTGGATTTCGCCACCGACGATCCGGCTGGTGCGGAGCGACGAGTACTCACCGCAGGCGGTCGGCGGCTGCGACCTGCCGACGACGCCGCCGCGGCCGGCGCACAAGGCTCGCGCGTCTACGCCAGCCCGGCGGGACATCCCTTCTGCATCCGCCCGGCCTGACGGCGGGACGGGGAGGGCGCTACTGATGAGTGCAACTGGCGCCGTACGACTACTACTTCACCGTGAATTGAGCGAACTACCCGCCGCCCTCGGCTCGCGCAGCCGGGGTCGGCGAGCATCGAGCACATCAACCGGTTCGGCGAGTACAGCACCCACGAACCCGGCATCCACCCCGACGCGTACCACCCGGAACCCGACGTCGACTTCACCCCGCTGCGCGACCAGGACCTGACCACCGCCGGACTCGGCCGGGCCACCTGAACCTTGAGGTGCACCAGCTGGTGACGCCCTACACGGGTGCAGGCCGAGCCCTCGCCGTATTCCAGAGGGATACCCGGGGTGCTCTGCCGACGGCAGAACACCGGCCGGACCGGGCTCGACGGTCACTACCGTCCACTCCCATGACGACGATTTCGACGCGTACGGTCGAATATCCGGCCGACGGTTTGACGATGATCGGGCACCTCGCGCTCCCGGCCGGTGTGGACCGCCGGCCCGCAGTACTGCTCGGACCAGAGGGCACAGGGCTCAGCGACGTCGAGCGCGGCCGGGCAGATGCTCTCGCCGAGCTGGGATATGTAGCGCTGGCCTTCGACCTTCACGGCGGGCGCTATTTGAGCGACCCCGAGGAGATGCTGGCCCGTTGTATGCCACTGCTCGCCAGCCCCGACCGAATGCGGGGCATCGGTCATGCGGCGCTCGACGTGTTGCGCGCCGAACCGCGGACCGACCCCGACCGGATCGCCGCCGTCGGCTACGGCACCGGGGGCGCCGTCGGACTGGAACTCGGGCGCGACGGCGTCAGCCTGCGCGCGATCGGGACAGTCAACGCAGTGACCACGGGCCGACCGGGCGAGGCGGCGCGCATCCGCTGCCCGGTGTGGGCCGGGGTCGGGTCGGAAGACCCGATCATGCCGCCCGCGCAACGGAACGCGTTCACCGCTGAGATGCAGGCCGCGGGCGTCGACTGGCGCCTCACGGTCTACGGCGGCGCCTTGCACGCCTTCCACCACCCGCCGGTCGACCACCCCGCAGTGCCCGGCGTCGGCCACCACCCACGGCACGCCCAACGAGCCTGGCGCGACGTCGTCGACCTGCTCGCCGAGTGCCTGCCCGTGACGGAGGACCTGGAGGCATGACCCGGGCAAACCTGCCGGCGCCAGGCGTGGTCGGCCTCGGACACTGACACCCCCTCCCGGGCCGGTCGCTGTGGTGATGCGCTGTCACTCGGACTTCGAGAGCCAGGCTGCCTCATCTCGCATCAGCGTCTCCTGCGGCGCGGCCCGGAGACCGCTGGTCAGGAGGATGAGGTGGTCGGCCGGGAGAGCGGTTGGTTCGTTGGAAAGGTTCACCACACAACGCAGGGGGCCTATGGAGAAGTCGAGAAGTGCGGCGTCCCGTCCGCTGTGCCATTGAAGGGGCGCATCGACGTGTACAAGGGTGCGTCGCAGAGCGAGGGCCTTCCGGTACAGGGACAAGGTGCTGCGCGGGTCACCGCTCTGTGCCTCGACGCTGAGGGGCGAGTACGAGGACGGCTGCGGGAGCCACGCGGGCCCCGGGCCGAAGCCGAGCGAGGGGCCGCCGCGGGTCCACGGCAGCGGGACACGGCACCCGTCCCTGCCCTTGCGCCGGCCCGCGGATCTGTGGTGCACCGGGTCCTGGACGACGTCCGTGGGGAGATCAGGGACCTCCGGCAGACCCAACTCCTCGCCCTGGTAGAGGTAGGCGGCGCCGGGCAGTGCCAGAAGGAGCAGAGCGGCGGCGCGCGCGCGTCGGGCGGCCGCGTCGGAGTCGATGGCCGGGATGCGGCCGTCGGTCAGGAGCCAGTCGTCGGGGTCGACGCAGGCCGGCAGGGCGAGACGTGAGGCGTGCCGTACGACATCATGGTTGGACAGCACCCAGGTGGGGGCCGCTGCGGTGCTCGCGGCCAGGGCCAGGGACCGGTCGATCGTGGCGCGCAGGGCGTCGGCCCGCCAAGGTGTGGTGAGGAAGTCGAAGTTGAAGGCCTGGTGGAGTTCGTCGGGGCGGGTGTACAGCGCGCGGCGGTCGAGGGCGGCCCAGGATTCGGCGACGGTGGTGCGCGGGGGGCTGTAGGCATCGGTGACGCGGCGGAATCCGCGCAGTAGGGCGTGCACGTCGTCGCGGTCCCAGAACGGGTGGTCGCCCTCCCAGCCGTCGCCGACGATGCGGTGGTGGACTTGTCCGGGGCCGAGGTCACGCAAGGGGGTGGAGAAATCCTTGGCCATGCCGTGGGCGACGTCGAAACGGAACCCGTCGACACCGCGGTCGAGCCAGAAGCGCAGGGTGGCTTCGAAGTCCTCGCGCACCTCGGGGTGGCTCCAGTCGAGATCCGGCTGGTGGGGGCCGAACAGGTGGAGGTACCACTGGCCGTCGGGGACACGGCGCCATGCGGGGCCTCCGAAGACGGACTGCCAGTCGGTGGGCGGTTCGGTGCCGTCTGCCCGGCCGTCGCGGAAGACGTAGCGGGCGCGGGCCGGGCTGCCGGACGGTGCCTCCAACGCCTCCTGGAACCAGCCGTGTTGGTCGGAAGTGTGGTTCGGCACGATGTCGGTGATCACGCGCAGCCCCAGAGCGTGGGCGCGCTCGATGAGGGCGTCGGCGTCGTCGAGGGTGCCGAAGCGCGGGTCGACGTCGCGGTGGTCGGCGACGTCGTAGCCGCCGTCGTGCATGGGTGACGGGTAGAACGGGGTGATCCACACGGCGTCGGCGCCCAGATCGGCGATGTGCCGCAGCCGTGCGGTGATGCCGGGGAGGTCACCGAGGCCGTCACCGTCGCTGTCGCTGAAGCTGCGAACGTAGATCTGGTAGACGACGGCAGTACGCCACCACGCGTCGCCGGGGCGGGTATCGGTCATGCGGAGTCCTCTGTGCTGCGGCGGGTCCGGGCGGTCGGCCCGGGGCATGGGGCGGATGTCGGTCTACGGACTCGGACACCCGGTACGGGGTGAGCGCGAGCTGAGGGCGGCCGGCCTCTTCGCGTTCGATCGCCCGGCCGACGGCCTCGGCGAGGTCGCGCCCGACGGCGGGCGAACCGTGCCGGTGCGTAGAACGCGGCGTCGCCGATGGGCAACGCCGAGGGTGATTGCGGTGTACTGACCCGAGGCGACCGGATTGTGGGCGAGACCGGTGGCTCCGGTGAAGTCGCCTCCTGTGCAGCCGAGTTCAGTCATGTGCGGGCGGACTCCCCGTACAGGTCGACGAGTTGGGCGACGCCTCCGCGCGGTGAGGTGAGGACCGGTACGCCGAGTTCGGCGACGGGCAGCCCGGAGAGCGCGGACGCCATCGAGGCCTGGGCGAGGACGAGGACATCGTGGTCGGCGGCCAGGCGGCGCGCCTCCGCGGTGATCAGCGCGTCGTGGCGGGCCTGGTCGCCCGAGGCACGGGCGTCGTACGCGCCGGGGCAGACCGTGGTGTCCAGGGTGATCCGGGTGCCGGCGGCGGCCGCTCTGCGGGCGACGAGGTCGGCCGTGGGCGCGAGGGTCGAGTCGAGCGTGGCGAGGACGCCGATGCGGCTACCGGTACGGACGGCCTCGTCGGCCATGGGCTCGTCGACGCGCAGCACCGGCACGGTCGTCAGCGCGCGGACCTGTTCGGCGGCCGGGCCGACGGACGAACAGGTCACGAGCACCGCGTCGGCTCCTGCCGCCTCGGCGTGCGTGACGTACGCGGCGAGGCGCGCGGTGGTACGGGGCAGAAGGCCGTGGGCGACAGTGTCGGCGAGGAGGCTCTCGTCGACGACGTGGTACGGGTCGACACCCGGAGCGAGTTCGCTCAGCAGCGGCGCGAACACGGCGGGCAGGGCGGCGACCGTGTGCAGCACGCACACGCGGGGGCGGCTGGCGCTCACGCGGTCTCCTCCGTGCGGGCGGCGGGCGCCTGCCACCAGGGGCGCCCGTGCGTGTCCACGATCTCGCCGAGCCGGCGCAGCCGTTCGCTGCTGGGGCCGCGCAGCGCCGCGTCGCGGTCGCCGGTCAGCGCGTCGGTCCACAGGGCGCGTCCGGCGAGGAAGCCGGAGGCACCGGCACGGCAGGCGGCCTCCACCGCTGTGGGGAAGTCGGCGGGGGCGACGCCCTGGGAGAGCACCACCCACGGCACGTCCACGACGGCGTCGATGCGCTCGCACGCGGCGGTGAGCCGGGCGAGGGTGCCGGAGCCTCCGTCGGGGACCTGCCCCTTGTAGAGGGAGGGGCGCAGCGGCGCGAGTTCGCGGGCCGCCTCCACGATGGCGTCGTTGAGCCGGAACGTGCCGTCGGCCTCCTCCCCGCGGGTGGGCCGGGCGACGGGTTCCAGGACCGAGGCGAGTCCGGCTGCCCGGCACAGTTCCACGAACCGGGCGGCGAGCGCGACACGCTCGTCGCGCCGGTCGTCGCGGCGCCAGATGACGAGCAGCTTCAGGCCGCGGGTGCCGTCAGCGACGGCCGTGGCGGGATCGATGTGCGGATCGAGGGAGGTGCCTTCGACGGCCTGTCCCGGTTCCTGGTCGAGGGCGTCGACGGCGAGGATCGGGGCACAGCCCGCCGGAAGCACCTGCTCGTCGATGAGCCTGCGGTAGCCGTAGTGGCGGTCGATGAGCAGGGCGGAGGCGTACGGGCCGAGCGTCCGGGCGACGGCGAGCTTGAACTCCGTGAGGTCGTCGTCCGGGATCCGGTCACCGGGCACGTGGGCGCGCTCGGCCATCATCGTGCGCAGCGAGTCGCGCTGGTCGGCGGCGACCATGGCGAACGTGCCCGTGGTGCGGGCGAGTCGGGCCGGGGTGACGGAGCCGCCCGTGAGGAGGGCGGGGCGGTCGGTGTCGGTGGTCATAAATGGCTCTCCCGTGTGTGTCGGGGTGCGGACGGCGGGCGTGTATCGGGGGTGCGGTCTGCGGCACCGCGGACGGCGGGCGTTGTGTACATCGGGCGTCCGTCACCGCCGGGCCGGGCGTTCGGTCGGCAAGGGCGAGCGAGGGAGCGCCGTCCGTGTCAGTGCGGCGGCGTCGGTGCCACTGCCGCCAGGAACCGCTCGTGGTGGAAGGCGCGGTGGGCGCGGGCCGCCGCCTGGTCGGGTACGACCCGCTCCGCGGGGGCCGTCGTCGCGGCGGGGTCGAGGCCGAGGGCGGCTCCCGCCCATCCGGCGGCGCCGAGGGCCGGGGCCTCCGGCTCGGCGCAGACGCGGGTCGGCCAGGGGCAGACGGCGGCCTTCAGCGCGGTCCAGGTGCTCAGCCGGGTCGAACCGCCGAGCAGGGTCACGGAGTCCGCCGCGGCGCCGCACACCACGGCCTGGGTGTCGGTCATCCAGCGGGCGTGGTGCGCTGCGCCTTCCAGGACGGCCCGCGCCAGGTCGGCGGGGCCGTGGCCGAGACCGAGGCCCGTGACGTCGAGTGTGGCGTGCGGGTCGGGGCGCGGCGCGCTGCGTCCGCCGGGGTACGGGGCAACGACGAGGCCGGTCGGCGTGACGGGCAGCGACTGGGCGAGGCGCTCGAACTCGGCGTAACGGGCGCTGCCTTGACGCTCCGTCATGAACTGATCGCAGAACCATTCCACGAGCGCGCCCGAACTGCGCATCCCGGCGAGCACGATGAAGTGCTCGCCGTCGGCGTGCCGTCCCCAGGACATGCCCTCGGCCGCTGCCGCGCTCGGGTCGGGCGGTGTCGCGCTGACGGTGAGGACGGCTTCGGCGGTGCCCATGGAGTCGGCCACCTGCCCGGCCGTGCGCACGGCCGCCGCCCACGCGCCGACGAGGTGGTCGTGTCCGGCGACGACGACGGGCGCTCCGGCTCCCAGTGCGTGCCGGGCGGCGACGGCCGGGGTGACGGTGCCGACCGGTTCGCCGGGTGCGTGTACGGGCGGCATGTGCCGGGGTTCGAGGTGGGCCTCGGTGAGCAGTTCCTCGATCCATCGCTTGCGGTGCGGGTCCCAGGCCATGGTGCGCTGGGCGAACGTGCCGTCGGTGCCGAGGCGTCCGGTGAGCGCGTGGGCGAGGAGGTCGGCGGCGCCTGCCCAGGCGTGCATCCGGGCCGCGGTCCCGGGCTCCCGGTCGGCGAGCGCGCACCATTTGGCGAGCGGCACCTTGGGGCTGGGCAGGATGCCGGTCGCGCGGTGCAGGGCGGTGGCGCCGAGGCGTTCGCCGAGGCTCTGTGCGTGTGAGGCGGGTGCCGGGTCCGACCAGGCCCGCAGGTCGCCGAGCGGTCGGCCGTCGCGGTCGAGGGGAACGCCCGCCTCTGCCATGCCGGTCACGCCGATCGCGTCGGGGGCGCGTCCTGTCGCGGTGGCGCATTCGGTGAGCGCGTCCAGGGCGGCGGCCAGCAGGTCATCGGCCGGATGCCGATGGTCGGGGCCGACGGGTGTGCGGCGCACCGAGCGGGCGAGCACGGTGCCGGCACCGTCACTGATGAGGGCCTTGATGTGGGTGGTGCCGAGGTCGATCCCGGCGAGGAGAGGAGGTCGGGAGCTCATGGGCGTACCTCCGGGGTCAGTGGGGTCGGTCCTGGGACGAAGACGAAGGTGCCGGCAAGTCGGCACCGTACGGGTCGTGGCGCCGGAGCAGCGGTCGCGGCGGCCGGGCGCGTGGTGGCGTACACCTGCCGCAGCCGCGGGCGGGCCGGTGCCGCGAGGACGGGCGGGACGACCCGGCGGCTCGCGCCGACCGGGTCGTGGGCCGGCAGCGCGTCGCGGGACGGCAGGCGCGGTCACCGCGGGACGCTGCCGGTGCGGGCGGTGTGCGCGTACCAGTGGCCGCTGTCCTTGACGGTGCGGCGCTGGGTGGCACGGTCGACGTGGACGAGGCCGAAGCGGGGCCAATACCCCATCGCCCACTCGAAGTTGTCGAGGAGTGACCAGTGGTAGTAGCCCTCGACCGGGGCTCCCTCGGTGATGGCGCGGTGCACGGCCTTGAGGTGGGCGTGCAGGAACGCGGTGCGGCGTTCGTCGTGGACGGCGCCGTCGGCGCCGGGCTCGTCGCCGTAGATGGCGCCGTTCTCGGTGATCAGGAGCGGGACGCCCGGGTAGTCGCGGTGCAGCCGCAGCAGCAGCCCGGTCAGCTGGTCGGGGACGATCTCCCAGCCCAGGTCGGTGCGGGGCGTCTCGGGCCTGCCGGGTTCGACCGTCCATGGCCAGGGGCCGTCGCCGTGGCGGGCCGAGACGATACGCCGGGTGTAGTAGTTGACGCCGATGAAGTCGCCGGCCGCGGCGATGGTGTCGAGATCGCCGGGCTGGATGAAGTCCAGTGCGCCGACTGCCCGTTCCCAGTGTGCGCGCATGTCGTCGGGGTAGCCGCGGCCGTGCACCGGGTCGAGGAACCAGCGGTTCACGTAGCCGTCGGAGGCGTGCGCGGCGGCCCGGTCGGCGTCGTCCTCGGGGTCGTCGGGGGTGTGCGGGAAGAGGCTGTAGGCGATGCCGGTGCGGGCGCGGGCGTCGCCCTCGTGCAGGACGCGTGCGGCGAGGCCGTGGGCGAGCAGCAGGTGGTGCATGACGGTCACGGACGCCTTGAGGTTCTGCTCGCCGGGTGCGTGCAGGCCGAGTTGGTGGCCGAGCAGACCGACGAACCTCCGCCCGTCAGCCGGTAGTTCAGCCGGGCGCCGTCGCGCAAGGCGTCCGCGGAAACCCAGTTCGCCGGGTGCGAGCGGCCGTCGAGCCGCACCCCTGCGACGTACCGCTGGTCGGAGCGCTCGCGCGGGGCGCTGATCCGTAGGCTGCCCGCAGCGCCGCGGTCGACGGTGACCGAGGGGAACGCGGGTGTGGACAGCGCCAGTTGGGCAGTGCCCGGCGCCTCCGGGTACAGGCCGAGGCTCGCCCACACGTACCACGCCGACAGCGCGCCGAGGTCGTCGTTGCCGGGCAGCCCGGCAGGGCCGGTGGTGAACTGGTCGAGCATGCGCGGCACGACATCGTTGGTGTGGTTGGGCGTGCCGAAGCCGTGATAGGCCCAGGGAGCGCCGAAGGTGATCTCGTTGCCGATCCAGGCGTAGGGGGTGTTGGAGCCGGCGCCGACCTCGGTGAAGTGTTCGTCCAGCCGGGCCGTGGCCTGCCGGTTCCCGCCCATGCCTGCGGCGAGCGCGGCCAGGTCCTGGCCGGCCGTCCACTGGTACTGCGCGGCGCTGCCCTCCTGGAACCCGGCCAGGGAGGCCGGGTTGGAGGCGGGTTGCAGGGTGCCGTCGGCGAGGCGGGGCTTGATGCGGCCGTCGGCGCCGTCGACGAGGTTCTGCCAGTTGTGCGCGGTGCGCATGAAGGCGCGGCGCCGCGTGTCGTCGCCGTCGGCAGCCGCGAGTTGGGCGACGGCGAAGTCGTCCACGGCGTATTCGAGGCTGGTCGCGGCCGACGAGCCGAGTGGCGAGTCGCCGTTGCGCAGGAAGCCGTTCGCCCGCCACTGGGACACCGCCTGACGTTCCACGTACCCGTCGGGCCGCTCGGGGGTCGGCCGCTTCGCCGCCTTGACCGCGTACTTCAGGGCGCCCGGGAGGTCGAAGTCGTGTGCGCCGAAGGCCCACGTACTGGCGAGCATCACCGGAGCGGGATCGCCGACCATGCCGTTGGTCTGGTTGTTCAGGAGCGTCCAGCGGGGCAGCCAGCCGGACTGGTCGGCCGCGTCGACCATGGACTGTGCCATGTCGGAGGCGCGGCGCGGTTCGAGGAAGGCCAGCAGGGGTGTCTCGGTGCGGTACACGTCCCAGCCGGAGAAGTTCCCGTACCAGGTGTGGCCCGGCCGCACCTGGTGGACCTTCGGGTCGAAGCCCCGGTAGCGACCGTCGGCGTCGCTGAGCGTGCGGGGCTCCAACAGGCAGTGATAGAGCGCGGTGTAGAAGACGCGGGTGCGCTCGTCGGTGCCCCCGGCGACCTGGATCCGTCGCAGCTCCCGGTTCCAGGCGTCGTGCGTGGCCGCTGCCAGGTCCTCGACCGAAGCGAGGTGCGGGGTGCGGGCGAGGTTGGCGGCGGCGCCGGCGACGCCCGTATAGGACACGGCGACCCGGGCGGTCACGGCGCGGTCGTGACGGGTGTCGAAGGTCAGGTAGACGCCGTTGCCGTCCTTGCCGTCCTTGCCGTCCTTGCCGTCCTTGCCGTCCTTGCCGTCCTTGCCGGTCAGCGTGGCGGCGTCGTGGTGCAGGTGCTCGCCCTGCCAGGTGCCGTGGGCAGTGAACGGCCGGTCGAACTCCATCCGGAACGACAGGTCGTAGGGCCCCTTCGCACTGCAGATGCCGCCGCTGCTGACGGTGCCGGTCACCGTACGGGCGCCCTGCACCCGGGCCGTGACACCGGTGACGCCGTTGGCACTGCCGGAGGTGTTCAGCAGCACGGTTCCCTTGCCGTCGTGTCCGGCGGGAAAGGTGAAGCGGCCCGCCGCCGCGCGCGTACCGGCGGCGAGTCGAGTGTCGACACCGCTGTCGGTACGGACGTGGTAACTGCCCGGGGACGCGTCCTGCTCGGCGTGGTCGAAGGTGGCGACGTAGTCGTCGGGGTGCGCGGCGGGCGAGCGGCCCATGGTGCCGGGTACAGGCTGCACGGGCAGGTCACCGAACGCGGTGCAGCCGCCGCCGGACAGGTGCGTGAGGCTGAAACCCTTGAGCCGGTCGTCGCCGTCCACGTACTGGCCGGGGGCCGCCTTCACCGTGTCGGGGCCCCACTGCACCATGCCGAACGGGGCGGTGGCCGCCGGGTGCGTGTTGCCCCGGGAGAAGTTCTCGCCCATCGCCTTCTCCACCGCGGGCGAGCTGGGCGCGGTGCCGGTGAAGACGTCGACGAGGGAGGCCGGGTCCTTCGGCGGCGCGGCTCTCGCCACGGCGCCGGCCGACGGGGGCATGAGCAGGCCGAGGCCCACGAAGGCCGCGAGCAGTGGGCGGGCCTACCACCGCCGGAGTGGCACAGGCATGACATCGCTACGGGAGGTGGCGCTCATCGACCGTGCCCCTTCTGGGAGTTGGCGGCAACCGGAGTCGGTCGG
Source organism: Streptomyces sp. NPDC102467 (assembly GCF_044765445.1). Lineage (NCBI taxonomy): Bacteria > Bacillati > Actinomycetota > Actinomycetes > Kitasatosporales > Streptomycetaceae > Streptomyces > Streptomyces sp. NPDC102467. The sequence continues at coordinate 141,500 of NZ_JBIWKA010000020.1, forward strand.
ACCCCGGCGCCCCCGTTCTTCTGCTGGACGTGTCTGCTCTGCCACGAACGCGCGCCGCCCCTTCTCAGCCCTTCAGTCCCCCGCCGAGCCCGAACCCGCCACCGAGCTTGCGCGATACCAGGACGTAGAGGAGCACCGCGGGGACCGAGTAGAGGATGGAGTAGGCGGCCAACTGCCCGTAGGCGACCGTCCCGTACTGGCCGAAGAAGGTGAACAGGCCGACGGCGGCGGGCTCGCGCTCCGGCGACTGCAGCAGAACGAACGGGATGAAGAAGTTGCCCCACGCGCCGATGAACGTGAAGACCGCGACGACCGCCATGCCCGGCGCCATCAGCGGCAGCACCACATGACGCAGGGACTGGAGCCCGGAGGCGCCGTCGACCCAGGCCGCCTCTTCCAGGGAGATGGGCACGCCGCTGGGGGGGGGCCGGTGCTCAACTCGCGGAGTGAGTCACGTCAGGTTCGGGTGCTTTGAGCGGCGCCCGGTCCCACGGCAGGAGGCGGTCCCAGGAGGCGGCGCAGGCCGTAGGCGAACCTGTCGTCGAAGGACGGCTGTACGAGGTGGGGCAGGGTGCGAGTGAGCGCCGGAAATGCCCCGGAGGCGACGGCCTCGGCGAGACGGTCGGGGTCGGCGCTGTGGATCGCCTGTTCCTCCCGGCACAGACCTAGGGTGAAGTAGAGGGCGTTCCAGCACGTCCACACGGCTTCCTGGTCGGGATAGCCGCCGTCCAGCAACGCGGCGATGAGCGTTTCCGCGATGGCGAGCGTCGCGGGCTCGGGTGCGTACGTGCCGCCGACGACCGCCGCGCCGTCGCGGTGGGCGAGCAGCGCGCGCCGGTAGCGGCCGAGAAGTTCTTCGGCCCTGCGGTCCCATTGCGGGGGCAGATCCTCCAGCCGGACCTCGGCGACGATGACATCGGCCATCAGCTCGAGGAGCCGTCCCTTGGTCTTCACGTGCCAGACGACGGTGTTCATCCGTACGCCCCGCCGCTCCGCGATCGCTCGCAGCGAGACGGCTTCCAGGCCGCCTTCGTCGAGGACCGCCAAGGCGGTTCCGGCTACCTCACTTTGACTCTTGTTCACTGACCAAGTATATCTGAGATCACTGCTGGTTGGTCACTGACCAAGAGAAGGTCATGGAGGTTGTCATGGATGACGTCGTGGTGGTGGGCGCCGGCCCCGTCGGGCTCTGGCTTGCCGCAGAGCTGCGGCTCGGCGGGGCGTCGGTCACGGTGGTCGAACCCCGCCTGGCCCCGGATCCGCATTCGAAGGCGCTGACGATTCACCCCCGCACCATCGAGGTGCTGGACAGCCGTGGAATCGCCGATGCGGTACTGGCCGAAGGCGTGCCGATTCCCAGCGGCCATTTCGGGAGCCTCGACGACCGCATGGACTTCAGCGTCCTCGACACGCCGTACCCCTTCACCCTGGTGCTCCCGCAGACCCGTAGCGAGGAGCTGTTCGAGGCGCGGGCCAGAGAGTTGGGGGCCGACATCCGGCGGGGTCGGCGGGTCACTGCGCTGCATGAGGAGGGTGTGATCGTCGACAACGGCGAGATCCTGCGCGCGCGGTTCGTGGTGGGCTGCGACGGTGCGGGCAGCACCGTCCGGCAAGCCGCCGGCATCGATTTTCCCGGCACGGACGCGACCACGTGGGGATGGCTCGGCGACGTGGTCCTGGACGCGCCGCCGAGCGGCGGAGTCGTCAACGTCACGACCCCTCGGGGCGGCCTGATGGTCGTGCCGATGCCGGGAGGCGTCCACCGCATCGTCGGTGGTGACCCCGACAGCGTCCACACCGCCCCGCCGGGCGGATTGACCCTGCCAGAGCTGCGCGAGAGGGTTCAAAACATCGCGGGAACGGACTTCGGGCTGCGCGATCCGGTGTGGCTGTCCCGCTTCGGCAACGCCTCCAGGCAGGCATCGGCCTACCGCCGCGACCGGGTACTCCTGGCAGGCGATGCGGCGCACATGCACTTCCCGGCCGGCGGTGTAGGACTCAACGTAGGGGTTCAGGACGCCATGAACCTCGGGTGGAAGCTCGCCGCGGTCGCCACAGGACGAGCAGGGGAAGACCTGCTGGACACGTACGAGGCGGAACGCCGCCCCGTGGGTGCCGACTTGCTCGTGCACACTCAGGCCCAGACAGCGTTGATGATGGCGTACTCGGCGGACGGCCAAGCCCTGCGCGGCGTGCTGAGCGGCCTGATCGCCACCGTGCCGGAACTCTCCCGGCACCTGGCCGAACGGCTGTCCGGCCTCGATGTGGACTACGGCACCGGCCGGCGCGCGCCCGATCTGCGATTCACCGACGGCAGCCGCCTGTTCGAACTGCTCCGCTCCGGGCGGCACGTCCTGCTGGACTACACCGCAGGCGATGTGGCCCATGACGTGCCGGCGGACACGGTCCGGGTCACGACGGAGCCGGCCGAGGCAGACGACCTCGCGGGCTGGGCCACGGTCCGGGCTGCGCTGATCCGTCCGGACGGTCACCTGGCATGGAGCCGCTCCTGAGAAGCCGTAGCCCTATCGGGCGTGGGACCCCGGCCAGGCCCTGCTTCCGCAAGCGGCGGAAGCAGGGCCTGGCCGGGGTCACTCTCCCCACTGTTCGGGGAACGGGCCACGGACCGAGACTCCTCCGTCCGTTCCAGGACTATCTGCCGGCCGGTGACATAGCGCGCCTCGTCCGAGGCCAGGTGGACGGCCGCCGCGGCCATCTTCTCCGATGTGCCGTAGCGGCCTGCTGGAATCTCCGGTACCCAGCCGCGGGCGGGGTCGGCGTTGTCGACTCCGGTGCTGATCTCCACCTGCGACGACGTTCGCCGTACGGCGCGAGCAACGTGGCGCAGGTTCAGGTCGTGGGCCGTCTCCCAGTCCTCGTCGTCCCTCTCGTGGAGCTTGACCGCGGGCACGAACGCCGCTTGCCCACCGCCACCGACCACCGTGACCAAGGTGTCCACCCGGTGGTTCGGGGTCTACGGCTCAAGGCCCCGTCACTGGAACGCCGCCACATGGTCGGCGAGGAAGCTGCGCAGGTCCCGCGGACGCTGTCCGGTAATCGTTTCGACGTCGGAGGTCAGCCAGGCCGCATCGCCGTCGGCGATCAGTCCGAACGCCTGGGCGTTGGAGGTCGCGACCGCCTCGGGAACGCCCGCCTGGACCATCGCCGCCCGGTGCCTGTCGGGAGTCGTCCGTCGGTACTCGACAGGGTGCCCCAGCGCTGCGGACAGTTCGTGCGCGACGTCGGTGTAGGTCACCAGATCAGGTCCCGTCAGCCAGTGGGTGCGCCCCGCGTGCTCGCCCGGCGCGGCGGCGATCACGGCTGCGGTGGCGGCGACGTCCCTGGCGTCGATCATGCCGACCCGGCCGTCACCGGCCGACATCAGAAAGCCTTGCGACCGCGAGATCATCGGCGCGAGCGCGAGCAGGTTCTGCAGATAGGCGTTCGACCGGAGCAGGGTATGGGCAACACCGCAAGCCTGTAGGTGCGCTTCGATCTGTGCCTGCCCGCGTCGCCGATCGACCGGTGAATCCGCCGATGCCTTGCTGGTGACTTTCACGATGTGCCGCACGCCGTGGCGGACGGCGCTGTCGATGACCGCGATCTCCTGAGCCGGCACGGCCGGACTGACCAGCAGGACGGTGTCCACATCACGCATGGCCGCGTCCAGGGTGGCGGGGCGGTCGAAGTCGCCGGTGACGACCTCGACCGTTCCCCCGTTGCCGCCGCGAGGAGCACGGGAGGGGTCCCTGACCAGCGCCCGCACCGGGGCATGTTGCGCCGCAAGCAGTCGTACGGCTTCGGAGCCGACCTTGCCGGTCGCGCCGGTGACCAGGATCATCGTGCTTCTCCTTCGGGACGGTTGTGCGGAGGTGTCACAGGGTGGCAACGCGGCCGGCGTCGACGGCGAGGACGGTTCCTGTGACCGGTCGTGCGTCGTCTCCCGCGAGGTAGGCGATGACCCGGGCGACCTCCTCCGGTTCGTTCGGCCGCCCCAGGGGGCTGGCGGCAGCCAGCGTGTCGAGCATGTCGCCCATGCCTGCGGTGACCTCGGTGCGGCTCGGGCCGAGCGCGACGGCATTGACCCGTACACCTGCCGGGCCGAACTCCGCTGCCCAGGAACGGGTCAGCGCCTCCAGCGCGGCCTTGCTCGCTCCGTATGCGGCCATGCCCGCGGCTCCGCGGGCGGCGACCATCGTGGAGACGTTCACGATGGATCCGCGGCCGCGCTCCGCCATCCGCGGGGCCAGCGCGGCGGTGAGGAAGAACGGCGCCCGGAAGTTGACTGCGACCATCGCGTCGAAGCCCTCCTCGGAGGTCTCGGCGGTCGCATTCAACTCCCAGTAGCCTGCGTTGTTGACCAGCACGTCCACCGCGCCGGCCTCGGCGGCAAGGCGCCGCACGTCCTGCGATGAAGCCAGGTCCGCGCGGATGAAGCGCCCCCCGGTCTCGGCGGCCACCTCCTGACCGCGGGCCTCATCCCGACCGGTCACCACTACCTGTGCGCCACGGCGGGCGTAGAGCTGGGCGGTCGCCCGGCCGATGCCCGAGGTTCCGCCTGTGATCAGCACAGTCAACACATTCATCGGCTCGACGCTCATGCGAACCCTCCAGAGATTGGATCAACCTATCCAAAATTACGTAGCTAGAATTGGATAGTCAAATCCAATTCGGGGAGGTCGGCAGTGGCGCCGCGTTCAGCACGACAGGAAGCTCCGAGTACGCACAAGGGCCGGGCGACACGGGACCGAATCGTCGCCGCCGCTGCGGAACTCATGTACCGCCAGGGCGTGGCAGGCACCAGCACTCCGACGGTCCGGGACGCCGCCGGAGTCAGCTCGTCGCAGATCTACCACTACTTCGCCGACAAGGACGACCTCACCCGGGCTGTCATCACATTCCAGTCCGAGGCGATCTTGTCCCACCAGGCCTCCCTGCTGGCCGGCCTCGACAGTCTCGACAGTCTCAGGTCCTGGCGCGACGCCGTGGTGGATGCGGCCCGGCAGCACAACGGCGCCGGCGGCTGCCCGCTGGGCAGCCTGTCGAGCGAGCTGTCCGACACCCACCCCTGGGCCCGGGACGCTCTGGCCGCCGACTTCACCGCCTGGGCCGATGCCCTCCGCAACGGTCTGACCACCCTGATCGACAACGGCACGCTACGAAGCGACACCGACCCCCACACACTTGCCCAGGCGCTGCTTGCCGCCCTGCAAGGCGGCCTCCTCCTCACCCAGGCACAGCACACCACCCACGCGCTCGAAGCGGCGCTGGACACCGTCATCGCCCACATCGCCCAGCACGCCACCGCGGAGTAAGGCACGCCCTCGGCCTCGGCCCAGCGCCGCGCCTCCTCCGCATCAGCGCCGACTCCCCTGCCCTGGCCCACCGATGTCCTGGCCCACCGACTTCCGGGCCGACATCCCCCGGATCGACGTTCCCGCCCCGATCGTCCACGGCACCGCCGGCCGTACGCTCCCCATCGACGCCACCGAACGACGCTTCGCCACGGCGCTGCCCGCCGCGCAGTACGAAGAGATCAACGGCGGCCCACCGCAGAGCCGCGCGTTGCGGTGCGGGCCCGTCACCTCGTCGCCGCGGGCGGTGAGTTGCGGAGCGAGCCCCGTGCCCCGCGGTCACCGGACGGCACCGCGTAGACCCCGCGGCCACCGGACGGGCCGAACCGGCGTAAGCAGCCGGTTCGGCCGAGGCGCTCACCAGGTCACCACGACTCGCTGACGCGGGTGCTCACGCGCCGGCGTTGCCGGTCAGCTTGATGAGGGCGGCGGCCGCGGGGCCGGAGGAGGCCGGGTTCTGTCCGGTGATCAGCAGGCCGTCCCGCACGACGTAGGGCCCCCAGTCGTCGCCCTTGGAGTACTCGCCGCCCAGGCGCTTCAGCTCGTCCTCGACGAGGAAGGGGACGACGTCGGTGAGGCCCACTCCTTCCTCCTCCGAGTTGGCGAATCCGGTGACCTTCTTGCCCCGCACCAGCGGTGTGCCGTCCTCGTCGACCGCGTGGCGCAGCACGCCGGGGGCGTGGCAGACCACGGCGAGCGGCTTGCCCGAGCGCAGGGTCTCCTCGATCAGCCGCTTGGAATCCGCGTCCTCGGCCAGGTCCCACAGGGGGCCGTGGCCGCCGGGGTAGAACACCGTGTCGAAGTCCTGGGCCGAGACCGAGTCCAGGCGCACGGTGCTCGCGAGCGCCGCGGTCGCCTGCGCGTCGGCCTCGAACCGGCGGGTCTGCTCGGTCTGGAAACCGGGCTCGTTGCTCTTCGGGTCCAGCGGCGGCCGGCCGCCCTGGGGAGAGGCGAGGGTGATCTCCCAGCCTGCCTCGCTGAACTCGTAGTAGGGCGCCGCCAGTTCCTCCAGCCAGAACCCGGTCTTACGGCCAGTGGTGCCGAGCTCGTCGTGCGAGGTAAGAACGATGAGGACCTTCATGTCCGTCTCCTTGAATGGTGAATATTAGACTGGTCGTCTACTTCTGGGCAAGAGAATTCCACGCTACCCGTCGGGCGTGGAATTGCGAGCTTCTACACGTGCAGGAGCTGGCGGGTCATCGCCATGGAGGTGTCGATCGGCGCGAGACTGCGGTGGATTTTGGCCATGACACTCGCACCGAGCCACATGTCGTACAGGCTCTGCGCCGTGCCGCGAGGGTCTCCGTCCACCACGATCGACCCGTCCTCGAGGCCCTCGGCGATCGTCCGGTCGATACGGCCGACGATCGCACTCGTGCCCTCCTTCATCACCAGCCGCATCGACTCCGACAGATCGGAGACCTCGGCGCCGAGCTTCACGGCAAGACACTTGCCCTGGCACTCGTCGACGCCCTGCGTCTCCCGCCACTGCCGCCAGTAACCCATCAGCCGCTCGGCGGCCGTCCGACCGGACCGCGCGAGCGTGCGGTCCATGTCGACGAGGTACTCCTCGAAGTAGTTCTTCAGCAACGCTTCACCGAAGGCGTCCTTCGAAGCGAAGTAGTGATAGAAGGAGCCCTTCGGCACACCGGCCTCCGCGAGCACCTCATTGATACCGACCGCGGAGTAGCCCTTGTGGGCCATGATCCGCTGGGCGGCTTCGAGGATGTTCCGACGAGTGTCGGTACTGCGTGCGGTGACTGGCATGCCTGAAACATAGCGCACGACTAGACCGGTCGTCTAGTTCGGGACCGATCGCGCGAACGCTCATCACCCACCGCTTCCCCCTCGACGAGGCCGCGGAGGCCTTCCGCATTGCGGGTGACCGGGCCACCAAGGTGAGCAGTTTCGGTCAATGCCTGCGCGTTCTTGCCGCCTGTCGAGCGAACGCGCAGAGTGACAGGGCCAGTTGATCACGACGTTGAGGATCCGGCATGCCGCACCACCTCACCGCGCTCACCCCGCACCGTGCTCTGCCTAGTCAGCGCCCGGTGGCCCGGCGCCGGGGCGTGCCGATGTTCGTCGCCCTGCGTTCCGCCTCGGCCTCCGGCGACTTCGTCCGCCAGGGACCCGAGGCGTGGCACGGCGGCCCCATCGCGCTCGTGCGGGACGGTGACACGGTCGTCGTGGACTCCGCCCGGACCGGCCCGTCGAGCGCGGCGTCCTCAGCAAGTACGTGGCAGTCGTCGGGTCGGCATCGGACGGCGCGGTCACCATGTGACGCGGTACGGGGTTCCTGCGCGGGGCCGGGCCGCGCGGGCCCGGCCCCGCTCAACCGACGCCACCCGAAACGCGAAAGGCTAGTCAGTGTTCGGCGTCGTGTCGGTCCATGCGATCTCGAAGTACCTGACGCGTTCGTCTTGTCCGGCCGGCCGCATGCCGGCTGCCGTCATGACGTGGTGGGACGCGATGTTGTCGTGGTCGGCGTCGCCTTTGACGCAGGTGGCGCCGCGTTCCCGCGCGAACAGCAGCAGTTCGCGGAGGGCTTCGGAGGCATATCCCTTGCCCCGCGCCGACGGGACGAGGCCGTAGCCGACGGTGACACTGCCGTGCGCGTCCGCAGGTCCGTGGAAGCCCAGGCCGCCGATGGCCCGACCGTCCTCGCGGCGACGGATCTCGTAATTGCCGAACGGCTGGGGGTCACCGGTGCTCGCGCAGGTACCCAGGAAGCGCCTGGCGGCGGACACGTCCCCATCGGTGGGGTATCCGGGCGCCCATCGGGCACCGCTGTCCGACTCGCCCGCCACCACGCGCTCGGCCTCGCCGACGGTCATCGGATGAAGCACGAGCCGCGCTGTCACAAGATCGCCCATGGCAGGGAGGAGTATCACGCGAGGCGACCAGCCCGCACTCGAATTACCCGACCGGGCAGCGCCAGTCTCAGTCTCAGCGAGGCCGGAGCAGGGCGCGGGGTGCCCGGTCGCCGATCCAGGCGGTGCCGGCCGAGTAGGCGGTGGTCCCGCCGAGCCCCACTCGGTCTTCTCCAGGTATGCGACGTGCCTGCTACGTGTGGGCCTGGATGCCCGCGGTCATCTCGGCGAAGTCGGCGAGCATGTGAGGTACCGAAGGGTCTCGTCCGGTGAAGAGACGGAAGGCGTCGGCCGCCTGGTGGACGAGCATGCCTCCGCCGTGCAGAACCGTGCATCCCCTCGCGTCAGCAGTGGCCAGGAGGGGAGTAGGGAGAGGGTGGTAGTTGACATCGGCCACCCAGAGCCGCGGATGCAGTGCCGACTCCGTCAGGGGAAGCCGCAGATCGTGTTCGGTACCGACGGGGGAAGCATTGACCAGTCCGTCGGCGTTCATCGTTCGCTCGGCAGCTTCTGACGCCGTACATGGCCTGGCCCATGCGGCGCCCGCATGGTCGTTGAGGGCCTTGGCGAGGCTGACGGCACGGTCCAGGTCCGGATCTGTGAGGGAGAGCCGCCCCACCCCGAGGTCGAAGAGCGCGTGTCCGACGGCCGCGCCGGCGCCTCCGGCTCCCAGCTGTACGACGCTTCCCAGGGCTGCTCCCGGGAGGCCGCGTGCGAACGCCGCGGCGAAGCCGGACACGTCCGTGTTGTGGCCGACGGCTGTCCCGTCCCGGGTGAACACCACGGTGTTGACGGCGCCCACGCGCAAGGCGGAAGGGGCGAGGCGGTCCAGGTGAGGCATCACCAGCTGTTTGTAGGGGTGGGTGATGTTCAGACCCGAGAAGCCGAGAAGCTGCACCTTGCGGAGGCGGTCGGCCAGGTACGTGCCGCACTCGGCGTGCGGCGGATTCATGTCCTGGAGGCGATAGAGGTAGCGCACGCGGTGCCGACGGCCTTCGCGTTCATGGAGTTCGGGGCTGAGGGACTTCTTGATGCCCCTTCCGATGAGAGCCGCCACGTATGAGTTCTGGGTCACCATGACTCCGCCCGAGCGCTATGGACTATCTAGTTCGTTATCCATACCAGCAAGTTCGCTGCGCAGGAAGGCTGTCCGCGCGGAGAACGTCGTCGACAGCACGGGTCACAGACCGAGGTAGACCTCGCGTACACGGGGATCGTGACTGAGCTCTTCGGAGCTTCCGGTCAGGGCGGCTTCCCCGTTCTCCATGACGATGCAGTGGCTGGTGACGCCGAAGGTCAGCTTGGCGTTCTGTTCCACCAGCAGCAGGCTCAGCCCCTCCTCCCGCAGTCTCAGCAGGACGTCGAGGATATTGCCGACGAGTTTGGGGGACAGGCCCATGGACGGTTCGTCCAGGATGAGCAGGCGCGGCCGGCTCATGAGAGCGCGGCCCATGGCGAGCATCTGCTGCTGCCCGCCGGAGAGCGCGCCCGCGAGCCGGTGCCGCATCTCCCCCAGTACGGGGAACAGGTCGTAGATCTCGACGAGTTGCTGGTGCGTCTCCTTGTTCCAGGGCCGGGCGTACGCCCCCAGCAGCAGGTTCTTCTCGACCGACAGGCCGGAGAAGACGTGCCGCCCCTCGGGGACGTAACCGATCCCGTGGTGGACCATGTCCCGGGCCTTCGCCTTGGACAAGTCCCTGGCGCCCAGGGTGATACGGCCGCTGCTGCGCGGCACATGTCCCATGAGGGCTTTGAGCGTGGAGGTCTTGCCGGCGCCGTTGGCTCCGATGATTCCCACGGACTGGCCGGGTTCCACGGTGAAGCCGATGTTGCTGACGGCGCGGACGCCTCCGTAGTGCACGCTGAGGTCATCCACGGTGAGACGCGGCGCCTGGCCGGCGAGGGCGGAGTTCACGATGTCGCCTCCTTCGCGCGGTGCGGTCGGTCGGTCCCCGGTGAGGGATCCGGCTGGAGGTCGCTCAGTTCGGAGTCGCCCAGGTAGGCCTCGATGACTTCGGGAGTCGCGACGACGTCGTGCGGTGTACCCTCCGCGATGATCTTCCCGCTGGACAGGACCGTGACCTTCTCGCACAGCGACATGACCAGTCCCATGTTGTGCTCGATGAGGACGACCGTGGTGCCGCTGTCGCGGATCGAGCGCACGATCCTGACGAGTTGCTGGACCTCTTCGCCGTTGAGTCCTGCGGCCGGTTCGTCGAGGAGGAGCAGGCGTGGCCGGGCGGCCATCGCTCGGGCGATTTCGATGCGGCGCTGAATGCCGTAGGGCAGTGAGGTCGGGTCCGCGTCCGCGAAGTCGGTGAGGCCGAAGCGCTTGAGTGTCTCGTCCGCCTGGCTGCGCAGGCGCCGCTCCTGCTGGATCACGCCGGGTTGCCACAGCGCGTATCGCCAGATGGCGCGGGTGCGCGAGCGGTCCAGAGCGACGAGGACGTTCTCCCGTACGGTCAACTGCCGGAACAGGCGCAGGTTTTGGAAGGTGCGGGCCATGCCCGCCAGGGACAGGGCATAGGGACGTGCGGCGGTGGTGTCGGAGTCGGCGAAGCGGACCGTGCCGGAGGTGGCCCGGTAGAAGCCACTGATGACGTTGAACAGGGTCGTCTTGCCGGAGCCGTTGGGGCCTACGATGCCGCGGATCTCGCCGGTGTCGACGGTGAGGGAGACGTCGTCCAAGGCGCGCAGGCCGCGGAACTGTTTGCTTACGGAGTCGATGCGCAGCAGGGCGCCGGCCTGCGCGGACTGCACTGGTTCGTACGGTGTGAAGGTGCGCAGTTCGGCGCGGGTGGTGCTGTGGCCGCGCCGATGGCGGTACTGAGCTCGAACACGGGCGGGGATGCCGGCCAGGCCGGTGGGGGCGAAGACGACCATGAGGACGACGACCACTCCGTAGCCGAGTTGGGCGTAGGTGGAGAAGTCCGAGAGCCATTCCCGTACGAGGGTGAGGCCGATGGCGCCGATGACGCAGCCGACGAGGGAGCGGCGGCCGCCGATGACGACCATGGCGAGCAGGATGAACATGTTGCTGATGGAGAACGTCTCGGGCGCCACGTAGCGGATGAGTCCGCCGTAGAGGATGCCGGCCAGGCCGCCGTAGAGGCTGGCGAGGAGGAAGGCGGTCATGCGCAGGAGCGGGATCTCGGCGCCCATCGCGCCCGCTGCCAGGGAGTCGTCGCGCATGGCGCGCAGTCGGCGGCCGAGCGACGTGTGGACGACGAACAGTCCGAAGAAGAGGCCGACGGCGAAGACCACGGCTTCCAGGTAGTAGTAGAGGTATTCACTGGACAGGTCGATGCCGGGCAGCGTGGGTGCGGGGATGCCGGAGATCCCGTCGGCGCCGCCCGTGATGTGTGCGTTGGTGATCCAGTTGATGAATCCCAGGGCGAGGCCGAGGGTGACGATGCCGAGGTAGTGCGACTGCATGCGCAGGGCGGGGACACCGACGAACAGGCCGATCGCGAGCGTACACAACAGCGCGAGGATGGCCGCTGCCCAGAATCCGTAGCCGGAGTGGGTGGTGAGGATGGCGAGCCCGTAGGAGCCGACGCCGAAGAAGGCGACCTGGGCGAGGTTGATCTGCCCGGAGATGCCCATGGCCAGGCCCATACCGATGGCCAGCAAGGCGTAGATGAGGGCGATGTTGACGACGTGAATGGTGTACGTGCCCAAGCCGTAAGGCAGGGCGAAGGCTGCTATGGCGAGCGCGGCGATGGTTGCGAGGCGTGCTTTCATGCGCGGCTGACCGTCCTTTCGCCGAAGATGCCGGTGGGCCGGATCATGATCGCGACGGTGAACACGAGGAAGGTCACCAGTACCGAGTAGCCCTGGAAGTGGCCGGCCGCGTAGGAGTCGAGGACGCCGATGATGATGCCGCCGGTCACCGCACCGTTGATGGAGCCGAATCCGCCGAGCATGGCGGCGGCGAAGCCCTTGATGCCGAGCGCGCCGCCGAGGGAGGCGTCTACGTAGAGCATGGGGCCGACGAGTCCGCCGGCGAGTGCCGCCAGGCCGGCGCCGATGGCGAAGGCCAGGGCGTTGCTGCGGCCGACGTCGATGCCGACCGCGGTGGCGGCTTCGTGGTCCATGGCGGCAGCCTGCATGGCGGCGCCGCGCTTGGTGCGGGAGAGGAAGAAGGTGAGGGCGACGACGGCGAGTGTGGCGACGCCCATGACGAGCAGGTCGTAGGTGCGGACCCGGATGCCGAAGACGTCCAGGGGCGCGGAGTCCAGCGGGGAGGGCACGGCACGGCCGGTGGTGCCCCAGATGAGGATGGCCACGGCCTGGAGGACGATGCCGAAGCCGATCGTGCCGATCAGCATCAGGTCGAAGTCCTTGTTCTCCAGCGGCCGCAGGACACGCTCGATGACCAGGCCGATGGCGCCCGTGACGACGATGGCCACGACCATCGCGACGGCGAAGGGCAGCTTGGAGGTGAGGTAGAAGGTGGAAGCGGCGTAGGCGCCGATCATGGCGATGTCGGCGTGCGCGAAATTGACCAGGCCCATGGTGCGGTAGACGAGCGAGAAACCCATGGCGACCAGGGCGTAGACAGCGCCGAGGCTCAGGCCGCTGACGAGTGTCTGGAGAGTGTCCTGCACGACGGCCTCACTTCTGGGCGACGAGCTTGCCGTCGCGGATGACACCGATGGTGGTCTTGGTGATGCCGACGCCGTTCTCGCCGAACTTGAAGGTGCCGAGCAGTCCTTCGTAGGTGGTGTCGCGGATCGCGTCGGCGAGCTTCTTGCCGACGGCGACGTCACTGTTCTTCAGCGCGGTGAGGACGATGTTGGTGCCGTCGTACGCCTTGGCGCCGTGCAGTTCGGCCTCTTCGCCGTAGGCGGCCTTGTAGGCGGCGGCGAACTTCTGGGCGGCCGGGCTGATGTCATTGCTGAGGTAGGGGGAGCTGACGAAGGTGCCCTCGGCGGCCTTCTTGCCCGCGGTGTCGATAAAAACGGGGGTGCCCTGCGGCGCCGCACCCGCGAAGGGGGCGTCGATACCGAGGTCGCGTGCCTGCTTGACGATGAGCCCGGCCTCGACCTCTTCCGAGCCGATGAAGATCACCTCGGGCTTCGCCGAGCGGATCTTGGTGAGCGCGGCGCTGAAGTCCTTCTGGTCGGTGGTGACGATCTGGTCGGAGACCGGGCTGACACCGAGGCCCTTGACTGCCTTGGCGAAGGCGTCGTGCTCGCCCTTTCCGAACGACCCGTTGTTGGTGATCATCGCGATCTTCTTGTAACCCTTGTCCTGGACAAGGAACTTCGCGAGCGTGCTGTCGTACGTGGTGCTGGTGGGCCCGTTGAGAAACAGGAAGGGGCTCTTCTGGGCGACGAGGGCGTCGGCCTGCCCGGAGGTGATGTTGGGGATCTCCGACTGCTTGAGGACCGGGGCCATGGCGACGGTGACGGCGCTCTCCGCGGTACCGATCATGGCGATGTACTTCTCACTGGCTATCTTGCGCGCCAGATTGGTTCCCGTGGTGGGGTCGCCCTGGGAGTCGAACGACTTCATCTGGATCGTGCGGCCGTCGATGCCGCCCTTCTTGTTCCACTCGTCGATGGCGAGCTTGGCGCCCTTGTACTCCCACTCCCCCAGCGAGGAGAGCTGGCCGCTGCGGGCGTCGACAACGGCGATCTTGATGGGCCCCGAGCCGGACCCCGCCTTCTCGGCTTTCTCTCCGGGGGCGCTGCAGGCGGTCACAGCAGCCACCAGGGCGATGGCGGCGATCAGCAACGGGCGTGGCGCGGACGGGCGGGCGGGGCGGTTCATGCGGTCACCTCGTGATAGGCGGAAGGCTGGAGGGAGGCGTGGGGGCCGGTCAGATCGTGTCGGCCGGGAAGCGGCCGGCGTAGATGTCCTTGATGTTCCAGTGGCCGGGGGTGGGCACCGGTTCGTTGACCATGGGAACGTCGAGGACGGCGGGGCGGCGGCGGGTGAGGGCGCTCTCGAGGGCCTTGCGCAGCTCGCCGGGTGAGGCGATGGTGTAGCCGTCGGCGCCGCAGGCCTGCCCGTACTGGGCGAAGTCGGGGCTGTAGGACTGTCCCTCGGCGTCGGTGAACTCGCAGCCGTAGGAGCGTCCGAAGGACGATGCCTGGAGGTCGGCGATGGTGCCGTGCGCGCGGTTGTTCATCACGACGAAGATCACCGGCGCCCCCTGTTCGACGGCCATCGGCACGGCGGGCAGTTGGGCGCTCATGCCGCCGTCGCCGATCAGGGCGACCACGACGCGATCCGGCTGAGCGATCTGGACGCCCACCGCGGCCGCCGGTCCGAAGCCCATCGTCGAGGCACCGCCCGGTGTGATGAAGCGGCCCTGCTCGGGCAGTTCGTAGCACTGCGCGACGCCGTTCTTGTTCCAGCCGACATCGGTGACCAGTACGGCGTTGTCGGGCAGGGCTTCGCGCAGATCGGTGAGGATGCGCTGGGGGCGCAACGGGAAGTTGTCGCTGCGGCCGGCGTCCCTGGCCGCGGCGAAGACCGCGCCGCGGGCGGCGGCGATCCCCTCGCGCAGCCCGGGACGGGTCACGGCGGTGGTCTGCCGGGCCCGGACGGCCGTGCCGATGCGCTGCAGGCTGAGCTCCACGTCGGCGACGGCTCCGATGTGGACCGGATAGTTGCGGCCGATCTCGGCGGGGTCGATGTCGATCTGCATCAGCTTGCTGGGCGGGAAGTTCCAGGTGTAGGTGCTGTCCCAGCTGCTGGCGTCGGTCTCGGCGAAGCGGGTGGCGAGCGCGAGCACGACGTCGGCGCCCTTGGTGTGTTCGTGGGTGGTGTCCAGGCCCCAGAAACCTGGCATGCCCAGGAGCAGGGGGTGACGGTCGGAGAGGGTGCCCTTGCCCATCAGGGAGTGCGCCAGGGGAATGTCCAGGTACTCGGCGAGGTCGAGCAGCGCGGCGCGGGCGCCGGCGCCGCGCAGCCCGCCGCCGAAGTAGATCAGCGGGCGTTCCGCCTGAAGGAGCGTCTCGGCGATGCGGTCGGCGGTGGCCGCGTCCAGTCCTGGCCTGCCCAGGTGGCCGGGGAGCGGGTGATCGTCCGCGTAGGGCGCCACCGGCCGGTTGAACAGGTCCATGGGCACGTTGATCAGGACGCTGCCCGGGCGCCCGCTCGTGGCGGTGAAGAAGGCCCGTTCGGTGACGCGCGGCAGGTCCTGCGCACGCTGCACTTCCCAGGTGCGCTTGCAGAAGGGCCGGTAGATGGCCGTCTGGTCCGCGTCCGCGTGAAGGTTGACCTCCTGATGCGGGTGCCGACCGTAGTAGTAGGAGGGGATGTCTCCGGTGATGACGACCAGGGGTACGGAGTCGAGGGCGGCGGTGGCGACGCCGGTGACGGCGTTCATCATGCCGGGGCCGACGTGGGTGAGCAGGACACCGGGGCGGCCGGTGGCGCGGGCGTAGCCGTCGGCGGCGTGGGCGGCGGCCTGTTCGTGGCGGGCGATGACGAACTCGATGGAGCTGGGCCCGATGGCGTCCAGGAGAGCGATGTTGGTGTGGCCGCAGGTGCCGAAGACGTACTCGACTCCGTAGGACTCCAGTTGGGCGACGAGGGCTTCGGCCGCGGTGACGGTGCTCACGAGTTCTCCTTGGGCAGCTCGCGGTGTTCGCCCCAGACGGACAGTCCGCGCAACATGAGGGTCTTGACGACGGTGTAGTCGTCGATGAGCCAGCGGGGGGCCTCTCGGCCGAAGCCGGAGTCCTTCACCCCGCCGAACGGCACATGGTCGAGGCGGTAGTTGGAGGATCCGTTGACGATCAGAGCGCCGACCTGGAGGCGTCGCCAGGCGGTGAGGATCCGGCGGATGTCGTGGGTGAACAGTCCTGCCTGCAGTCCGTAGCGGCTGTCGTTGCAGGCGTCGATGACCGTGTCGAAGTCGTCGTAGGGGATGACGGCGACCAGCGCGCCGAACACTTCGTGGACCACGACGTTGGCGTGCGCGGGCGGGTCGGCGATGATCGTGGGCGCGGCGGTGGCTCCGTCCCGGGTGCCGCCGCGCACCACGCTCGCGCCGAGTCCGGCGGCCTCCTTGGACCACTGCACGACGCGCTCGGCGGCGTCCTCGTCGACCATCGATCCGATGTCGGTGCCCTCGTCCAGCGGGTCACCGATCACGAGGGCGTCGACCGCGGCGGTGAACGCGTCCAGGAAGGTGTCGAAGCGGCTGCGGTGGACGTAGACGCGCTGCACGGAGATGCAGCTCTGGCCGCTGTTGCTGTAGCCGTTCTTGGCGCAGAGCGCCGCGGCCACCTCGGTGTCGGCGTCCTCGCAGACGATGGTGGCCGCGTTGCCGCCCAGTTCGAGGGCGAGGCGCTTGGCACCGGCGGCGCGGGCCACGGAGGCCCCCGTGGCGGCGCTGCCCGTGAAGCTGATAACGCTGACTTCCTCGGCCGCGCACAGCGCCGCCCCGACATCGCCGCCGCCGTGCAGGAGTTGTACCGCCTGGTGGGGCATGCCGCTCTCCAGCAGGAGCGCGACGATCGCGGTCGAGATACCAGGTGCTTGCGGGGGTGCCTTGACCAGCGTGGTGTTGCCGGCCGCGAAGGAGGCGCCCAGCTTGTGGGCCAGCAGGTTGGCGGGCGCGTTGAACGGGGTGATGGCCAGGGCCACACCTGCCGGGGCGCGGTAGGTCAGCGCCGTATTGCCGATGCCGGTGTCCCAGCCCGCCACCGGCAGGTTCTCGCCGTCGATGCGGCGGGCCTCGGCGGCGCACACGGCGAAGGTGGAGGCGACGCGGTCGATCTCGGTACGGCTGTCCTTGAGCGGCTTGCCGAGTTCCAGCGCGAGCAGGCGGGCGAGCCGGTCCCGGTGGGCAGTGGCGGCGCGGGAGGCGGCTTCCAGGGTGGCGGCGCGTGCGGACGGCGCCAGGGAAGCGACTTGATCGGCGTACCGGCCGCTGTGCCGCAGGGAGTTGGCGATATCGGCCGAGGTGGCGGTGGGTGCCTGGCTGACGGTGCGTCTGAGGAAGGGGCCGGTGCGTGATTGGGGCGGGCCCTCGCCTCCCCAGGTTCCGGCTATGAGGGGCAGGGCGTCGATGACTTCGCTCGAGTCGGCGGCCTTGAGAAGGTCTTGCAGCATCACATCTCCAGAAAAAACCATCTAGTGGTTTTCGTGGACTGCTCTGTGGACTGGCGTGTAACGTACGGGCGCCGAGAGGCCGTGGCAATAGGTCGGCGCCAGGAAGTTCCGGCAAGTTCACGAACAGAGCGCCGCTGGTGGAGGCTGACAACCTGAGCCATCCCCGATCAGCCGATGGCCCCGACACACGGAGGAGAGAGCATGGAAGCGGAACAGAACCAGAACGGGGTACGCAGTGTGCGCCGCGCCCTGGACATCCTGTCGCTGCTGACTGAAGATCAGCCCACCGTGCCGCTGCGCGACATGGTGGAGGCCACCGGTCTGCCCAAGACCACCGTGGTCCGCCTGGTGCAGACTCTCGAGCAGTACGGCCTGCTGTGGGCGTCCCCCGGCGGCTACACGGCCGGTCCGGGTCTGTGGCGCTGGGCCCATCTGGCGCACACCAGCTGGGAGTTGCCGGCCGACACCCAGAAACTCCTGCGCGAGCTGTCCGACCGGCGCGGCGAGACGGCCAACCTGATGATCCGGCGCGACATCCACCGGGTGTGCGTCGCCCAGCAGGAGAGCCCGCAGCCACTGCGGCATGTGGTGCGGGTGGGCGACGAACTGCCGCTCTGGGCCGGCGCGTCATCGAAGGTCCTGCTCATCGGGGCCACCGACGGCCTGCTGCAACGTATCGCCGCCGCCTCGCCACACGGCGTGGCGCACGCACAGCAGTTGCGGCTGTGGGCGGACGAGGCGGCGGAGCACGGCTTCGCCTCCAGCCACGGCGAGCGCGACATCGGCCTGACCGCGGTCGCCGTGCCCATCCGCTCGCAGTCCGGTGTGGTGGTCGCCTCGCTCTCCCTCAGCGGTCCCAGCGCCCGCATCCCCGCCCCGGTGATCGAGGAGTTCGCGCAGGACCTGCTGGAGGTCGCCGCGCAGATCGCATCCCAGGGTTTCGCCCACCCCCTGGGGCCGCGCACTTAACCCACGCGCGCCGTACTCCGGCGCCCGGAAGGAGACATACATGCACGGACGACCGCTGGACGGCATACGCGTTCTGGACCTGACGAATGTGCTGGCCGGGCCCTACTGCAGTTATCAACTCATGCTCCTAGGCGCGGAAGTGGTCAAGATCGAACGGCCCGGCCAGGGAGATCTCGCCCGGAGCCTCGGCCCCGACGCCGCTTTGAACCGGGACGGGATCGGGGCCTCCTTCCTCGCGCAGAACGCGGGCAAAAAGTCGCTCGAGCTCGACCTGAAGGACACCGCCGACCGGGCCGTCTTCGAGGACCTGGTGGCTGGTGCCGACGTACTGCTGGAGAACTTCCGGGCCGGAGTACTGACGCGGATGGGCCTCGGTCCGGAGCGGCTCCGCGAGCTCAACGAGCGGCTCGTGTACTGCTCCATCTCCGGCTTCGGGCACACCGGCCCGATGAGCGAGGCACCCGCCTACGACCAGATCATCCAGGGCCTTACGGGAATGATGAGCATCACCGGGACGCAGGAGACGGCCCCGCAGCGCATCGGCTTCCCGGTGTGCGACACCACCGGCGGGCTGATGGCCGCGCTCACCATCACCTCCGCGCTGCTGCAGCGTGAACGCACCGGCCGGGGCAGCAGGCTCGACGTCTCCATGCTGGAGGCGTCGATGTCCACCATGGGCTGGGCCGTGTCGAACTACCTCGTCAGCGGTGTCCCGCCCCAGCCGCTGAGCGACCAAAACCCCACCGCGGCTCCGTCGGGAACCTTCCAGACCCTTGACGGCCCCCTGAACATCGCGGCCAATCAGCAGCGCCAGTTCGAGACGCTGTGCCGGCTGGTCGGCGCGCCACACCTGGTGAGCGACCCGCGCTTCGCCGAGCGTGAGAGTCGCAAGAATCATCGCGGTGAACTCAACGCCGCGCTCAACGCCGCGCTGTCCCGGCGTCCGGCAGCCGACTGGGAACGCGAGCTCAACGCGGCGGGTGTGCCCGCCGCGCGGGTCCTGACCGTGCCGCAGGCTCTTGAGCAGCCGCAGCTGCGGCACCGCGGTTTTGTCGGCACACTGCCCCATCCCGGGCGCCCCGAACGCACCCTGCAAGTGGTGGGAAACGGCGTGCTCTTCGACGGAGAGGCGTTCACCCCGCCCTCGCCGCCACCCCTGTTGGGCGAGCACAACGATGAGCGCGCCGAGCTCGCCAGGACCTGGGCGACCGCCGGCGCCGAGGAGGCCGCTGCCTCATGACCAGCCCACATGACGAAGCGGCACAGTGGTGGGCCACCGCCGTCAGCCACATCGAACCCGGCAGCATCGAGCTGCGTGACCGTCCCGTCCAAGAACTCATCGGGCGGACCGGCTTCGCGGAGGTGATCTGGCTCCTGCTCCGGGCGGACCTGCCCACCTCGCGTCAGGCTGCGCTCCTGGAAGCGGCCCTGGTCGCCGGAGTGGACCACGGTCCGCAGGCGCCCTCGATCGCCGCTGCCCGGATGGCCGCCACCTGTGGTGTCGGCCTGAACAACGCCGTCGCCACCGGTGTGAACCTGCTCGGCGACGCACACGGCGGCGCGGGCCAACAGTGCGTGGACATGCTCACGGATGTCGTCAAAGCATCATCGGAGGGCGCCAGTTGGGGCGATGCGGCCCTGCGCACCATGGCCGACTGGCAGCGGCGTTCGCGTTACCTGCCAGGCTTCGGACACCGGTTCCACCCCCGAGATCCACGCCGCGACCCGCTGCTGGCGCTCGTCGATCAGGCGGTTGCCGACGGCACGGTGAGCGGTGACTACCTCAAGGCCGCACTGGCCGTCGAAGCCGCCCTGGAACACCGCCGCGCCGGCGCCCGGCCGGTACCGATGAACATCGACGGCGCAACCGCCGTCATCTACGCCGAGCTGGGCTTTCCTGCCCCACTGGCGCGCGGCCTGTTCGTGCTGAGCCGCTCCGTGGGCATCCTGGCCCACGCCTGGGAAGAGTCCGGACAGGGCCGCCGCAACAAGGGCCCCGTCCCCCGCTCCGTGCTGCCCGCCCGGCTGCCCCAGCCGGATGACGCGTGAACAATCCGCGCCCCACCCCTTGTCACACAAGTGGCACATCCCTAACGTAGCTTTCCGCCGATCGGCAACCACCTTGCGGACCGTGCGAACCGTACAGCGGACCATGATCCGTATCTCTCTCCTCCCTCCCCCCACTGAGACTCCTCAGCCCCGTCAATGACGAGTCCGTCAGGCACCCGTCTCGAAAGAGGGACCATGGACAGACGCAGCTTCCTCACGACCACCGCGGCCTCCACCGCGGGCACCGTCGCCCTGCTCAACTCCGGTACGGCGCACGCCGATTCCGCATCGGACTCACTCGCCCGCCCGGTGCCCGCCCAGGCCCACGCGGCCACCGGCAAGGACTTCCCCAAGGCCGGCGGCAATCTGGGCAACCAGAACTACTCCTCGCTCAAGCGCATCGACACCGGCAACGTCCGCAAGCTCGGCGGCGCCTGGCACATGAACCTGGAGAACGGCTCCACCACGACCCACCAGCAGTGCGCCGTCATCGCCCAGAACGGCGTCCTCTACCTGGCCACCACGCAGCAGAACGTCTTCGCCGTCGACGGCCGCACCGGCGCGGTCAAGTGGAAGACCAAGGTCGGCACCGACACCACCAACATGCGCGGCCTCGCGCTCGGCCAGGGCCTGGCCTTCACCATCACCGGTGACAACAAGGTCGTCGCGCTCAACCAGAAGACCGGCGAAATCCAGTGGACGCGCGAGCTGCTCGTCGAGGACCAGGGCGACCCCGACTGCGACCCGGCCAGTGGCCAGTGCGGTGGCAGCAAGGGCGGCCTGGCCGGCGCCGCCGTCTACTGGGACGGTCTGGTCTACATCGGCACCCAGGGCAGCACCGCCGGCGCCCGTGGCCGCGCCTACGCGCTCACAGCGGATACCGGAGAGGTCGCCTGGACATTCTGGGGAGCCCCTGGTCCTGGCGAGTTCGGCCACGACACCTGGGAGGGCGACTCCTGGAAGACCGGCGGCGCCGTCTGCTGGATCCACCCGGCCGTCGACCCCGAACTCGGCCTGGTCTACTGGACGTTCGGCAACCCCTACCCCCGCACCGACGGCTCCACGCGGGGCGGCGACAACCTCTTCGCCAACTGCCTCGTCGCCATGGACGCCAAGACCGGCAAGCGGCGCTGGCACTTCCAGTCCGTCCACCACGACATCTGGGACTACGACGGCGTCATGTCCCCCGTCCTCGCCGATCTCCTGATCAAGGGCAAGAAGAAGCGCGTCGTCGTCTACGGCAGCAAGACCGGCATGTACTACATCCTCGACCGCGCGAACGGCAAGCCCATCCACGGCATGGAGGAGCGCCCGGTCCCCCAGCACGCGGCGCAGAAGACCTCCCCCACCCAGCCGTTCCCCGGCGGCGAGCCCTTCGTCGAGACCGAGCCGCGCCTGGACAAGGCGACCCGGCCCGTGCCCTTCTACCCGACCGGCGGCCTGTTCGAGGCGCACTGGGACCGCGCCACCATCATCTTCCCCGGCGCGGGCGGCGGCGCCGACTGGTCCTCCCCCTCCTTCAGCCACCGAACCGGCCTGGTCTACGTCGGCTACGGCCTGATCAACTCCGCGTACTCCAACACGCACGGCGGCCGCGTCAACACCGCCCGTCCGCTGGGTGAGTACTTCGCCGGAGGCCTGGCCGCGGTCGACCCCCGCACCAACACCGTCGCCTGGCGCCAGGAGGGCGACTGGTCCCTCGCCCACGGCAACGGTGTCCTCAGCACCGCCGGCGGTGTCCTCTTCCAGGGCCGCCCCGACGGGGTGCTCACCGCGCTCGACGACCGCGACGGCAGCGAACTGTGGACGTGGCAGTGCGGCGCCGGCGTCAACACCAGCCCGCTCACCTACGAGATCGACGGCGAGCAGTACGTGGCCGTCCTCGCCGGCGGCAACGGACTGCCCTACCCGGACATCCCCAAGGGCGACCACCTGTGGGCCTTCAAGATCGGTGGCAGGGTCGAGCCGGCCGCCGCTCCCACCCCGCCCTCCAAGCGCAACCAGATCCGCGCCGCCGCCGTCAGTGGCGACACCGCCGACCACACCATCACGCTAGGCCGCACCTGGGACAGCGCCAAGAACGCTCCCGGCACGACGGAGAGCCTCGTGTCCCAGAACGCCATGGCACCCCAGCACCTGGCCATCGCCAAGGGCACGACGGTCACCTTCACCAACCCCGCCGACAACAAGTCCGCACACGGCGCCGTCGCGTTCTTCGAGGCCGAGTTCGACACCGGACTGCTCATGCCGGGCCAGTCCTTCACGTACACCTTCAACACTCCCGGTGAGTACTTCTACAACGACCCCGTCGCCCCGCAGAGCACCGGCAAGATCGTCGTGAAGTGACGGGCCGTCCCGCAGCTCCGACCGCCGGCCCCACAACGCCCGGCTCCTCGTCACACCTCGTACCGCCGCGAGAATCTGTGAGGACCGCCCCATGAGAACAACTCCCCGGCAGAGCCGCCGGATCCGCCCTCTCACCGCTGCCCTGACCGGCGTCGCCGGCACGCTCGGCATCACCGTCGCCCTGGTCGCCACCGGCACCCTCGGCGTGGCCCAGGGCCGCATCGGCCAAGGCGCCCAGGAACTCGGAGACGCCGACTACGGGGTCTGCCGCGGCACCGACGCCCGTTGCTACCACGACTGGGGCAACTTCGACGCTTCCAAGGGCTACAAGGTCCTCCTCTACACACGCACCGCCGGACCCCGCCACGCCAACCTCGGGCCGGCCCTCGCACCAGGCATGAATCCGCCCCTCACCGACGCCAACGTCGTCCAGAAAGCCGTCCAGACGATGGGGCAGAAGAACGGCTTCCAGGTCGACCACACCGAGGACGTCGCCCAACTGGCCTCCCCGTCCACACTCTTCAAGTACAACGCGGTGATCTTCTACTCCACCAGCCGCGACGCGCTCGACGACGCCGCACAGACGTCGCTGCGCCAGTACGTCCGAGGGGGCGGCGGATTCGTCGGCGTCCACAACGCCTTCGGCACCGAGTACAACTGGCCCTGGTACGAAGGCCTGTTGGGCAACGCCAACTTCTACGACCACGGGGCCGCACAGCCCGGAACCGTACAGACGGTCGACCGCAAGGACACCTCCACCAAGAAGCTGCCGTCCACATGGTCCATCGCGGACGAGTGGTACAACCTCGTGCCCGCGCCCACCAAGGTCCGGGTGCTCGCCAAGGTCGACGAGTCCACCCTGGCCAAGGGCGTCACCGGCAACTACAACCACCCCGGGCACGGCAAGAACCACCCGGTCGCCTGGTGCCAGTACTACGACGGCGGCCGCGCGTGGCTCACCACGCTCGGCCACGACGCCAAGGACTTCACCACGGACGGATCCTTCCCCGGAGCGGCCGAGTTCCAGAAGCTCCTGCTGGGCGGCATCGACTCGGCCATGGGCAAGGCCCCCTTCTGCAAGTAGCCCCCGGCAGCGGACCTCCCGTACGCCGGTGACCGCCCGGCCCCAGCCGGGACGGCCTCCACCCTCCCCCATGGAAAGGCAAACACCATGCATGATCACACGCTCCCCGAGACCGGGACCGAGGCACAGCCCGCCGAGCAGACCGGCTGGCAGACGCCCGACTTCACCGTCGTCGACACGGCGATGGAGATCACCGCCTACGCGCTGAGCAGGAAGTAGGCGCCCGCCGTGCTGCTGCGCGTTCTCGGAACCGCGGCAGGCGGCGGCCTCCCCCAGTGGAACTGTGCGTGCCCCGGCTGTGCCGGGGCACGCCGGCACCCCTCCCGCCGCCGCCTGCACGACTCCCTCGCCTTTCACGGCCCCCGGCCCGACACCTGGTTCCTCGCCAACGCCTCCCCGGACATCGCCGAGCAACTGGAGAGCCACCCCAGCCTGCGACCGGACGACGGGAACACCCGCACCCCCGTCGTCCGTGTCGTGCTCACCGACGCCGAACTCGACCACACACTGGGCCTGCTGCGTCTGCGCGAAGCGGCCGAGATCGAGGTGTGGTGCACCGAGCCCGTGCACAAGGCCCTGAACGCCCGTCTGCCGCTGACCGACATCCTCTCCCCCTACACGGCGCTCACCTGGCACGATCTTCCGCTCGCCGGCGCCGGCACTCCGGCCACGATCGCGGGACTGCACGTGAGCGCCCTCCCCCTGTCGGACAAACGGCCTCGCTACGCCGCGGACGAACCCTCCCACCCCGCCTGGAGTACGGCACTGAAGGTGCACGATCCCGGCACCGGCACGAGCGCTCTGTACGCACCGGCGCTCGCCGCCTGGAGTGACCTCCTCGACGGCGCCATCGCCGGATCCGACTGTGTTCTTCTCGACGGCACCTTCGTCGACGAGGACGAGCCTCGCCGCACGGGCATCTCGCAACGCACGGCCTCGGAGATGGGGCACATCCCCATCTCCGGCCCCGAAGGCAGCGCGCATCGTCTGCACCGAACAGGCGGGCAGATCCACTACACCCATCTCAACAACACCAACCCACTGGGCGACCCCGCCGCACCCGAACACGAACAGCTCGCGGACCTCGGTCTGCGCGTGGCCGAGGAAAGGATGGTGGTGACACTGTGACCACGACCGCTCTCAAGAACCTCGCCCCCACCCCGCCCGAACACCGCGGACCCGATGCCGGGCCGTGGGACGCGGACGAGTTGGAGCTTCGGCTGCGCGGTCTGGCGACGGCGCGCTACCACGACCGCCACCCCTTCAACCTGCGCATGCACCTCGGTGAACTCAGCCGGGACGAACTGCGCACCTGGGTCGCCAACCGCTTCTACTACCAGTGCAACATCCCCATCAAGGACGCCTTCATTCTGGCCAAGCTGCAGCAGCCCGCCCACCGCCGCTCCTGGATCCGTCGCATCCAGGACCATGACGGAACAACGGACGTGGAGGGCGGCATCGAACGCTGGCTCCACCTGGGCGAGGCGGTCGGCCTCACCCGGGAGGAACTCCACACCCACCGGCATCTCCTGCCCGGCGTCCGGCTGGCCGTCGATGGATACGTCAACTTCTGCCGCCACGCGAGCGCTCTCGAAGCAGTCGCCTCGTCCCTGACCGAACTGTGCGCCCCCTCGATCATGCTGACCCGCCTGGAGACGTTCCCCCTTCACTATCCGTGGATCGACGTCACCGGCCTGTCCTACTTCGACAAGCGGGTCCCCCAAGGACGGCGTGACGGCAGCGAAGCACTGGCCTGGGTCAAGGAGTGGGCGCTCACCCGCGACCAGCAGGAGCAGGCGCTCGCCGCGGTCTCCTTCAAATGCGACGTGCTCTGGAGCCTCCTCGACAGCGTGCAGGGCGCCGGCGACCGGCCGAAGGACGCTCGATGAAGCGCGACGAGCCCTGGCGTCCGAGGGTGCGCGCATCCGCCGTACTGCGCTACGACAACGCCCGAAAGGTGCATGTCCTCCTGCTCCCCGAACGGGTCGTCGTGCTCCACGGCGCGGGACGAGCGGTCCTGGAGCGGTGCGACGGCAGCCGCACCGTGGAGGAGATCGCCGACACCTTCACCGGCGAGGTCCGCTCAGCACAGGCACGGCGTGAGATCACTTCATTCCTGGACCGGCTCCACGCGGAAGGCTGCCTGCGATGAACCATCCTGCCCCTCCCTGGGCGCTGCTTGCCGAACTCACCCACGCCTGTCCGCTGCACTGCGGCTACTGCTCCAACCCACTGGAACTGACCCGCCGGTCACACGAACTCACCGCCTCCCAGTGGGGCTCCGTCTTCGACCAGGCGGCGGAACTCGGCGTGCTGCACACTCACCTCTCCGGCGGCGAGCCCCTCCTCCGCGGTGACCTGGAGGAGATCACCCGGGCCGCCGCGGAAGCGGGGCTGTACACCCAGTTGGTGACCAGCGGCGAAGGACTCTCGGCACAGCGGCTGGACGCCCTCATCGACGCAGGTCTGCACAGCGTGCAGTTGTCGGTGCAGCACGCCGACCCCGCCACATCCGACGAGCTGGCCGGCCGCCGCTCTTTCGACGCCAAACGCGGCGCGGCCCGCCTGATCAAGGAACGCGGACTGCCGTTCGGACTCAACGTGGTCCTGCACCGGCACAACCTCGACGCCGTGAACGAACTG
Source organism: Streptomyces sp. NPDC102467 (assembly GCF_044765445.1). Lineage (NCBI taxonomy): Bacteria > Bacillati > Actinomycetota > Actinomycetes > Kitasatosporales > Streptomycetaceae > Streptomyces > Streptomyces sp. NPDC102467. Next base: position 167,893 of record NZ_JBIWKA010000020.1, read on the forward strand.
ATCGAGCTGGCGGTCACGTGGCAGGCGGACCGCATCGAACTGGCCAACACACAGTTCTACGGCTGGGGCCTGCTCAACCGCGCCGCCCTCATGCCCACCCGCCCCCAACTCGCCGCCGCCATCGAATCGGTGGAGCGTCGGCGCACACAGCTGGACGGTGTCCTCGACATCACCTGGGTGGTGCCCGACTACTTCTCCGGCACGCCCAAACCGTGCATGGGCGGGTGGGGCTCGATATCTCTCACCGTCACCCCTGACGGGACCACACTGCCCTGCCCGGCGGCCGCGACGCTGCCCGCCCTGAACACCCCCAACGTCGCCGACCACTCACTGCGCTGGATATGGGAGCAGTCGGCGGCTTTCAACGTCTACCGGGGTACCGACTGGATGCCCTCACCCTGCCGCACCTGCGACCGCCGCACCGAAGACTTCGGCGGTTGCCGCTGCCAGGCCCACGCCCTCACAGGAGACGCCGCCCGCACCGACCCTGCTTGCTCTCTCTCCCCCGACCACGCCGCACTCGTGGCCCACACCCAGGTCAGCGAAGCACCGCCCATCATCCCCCGCCGCCCCGGTACCCGCCGCGGCGAGTCGGCATGGTGACTGCCGGTAGCGTGGTCGCCTGCCGCATGGAATGTCCATGTGTCCGGCCGGTCCGTGCAGGGTTTTCCGGTGGCGAGCGAGGGGACCGTGATGAGCGAACTGGCGAAGCCCGCAATTGAGGTTCCGGAGGGGGACGCGCCAACCGAGTTGACGATCCGGGACCTCGTGCTGGGGGACGGACCCGAGGCGCTGCCGGGCAGGGTCGTCCAAGTCCACTATGTAGGCGTTACGTTCGCATCCGGAAGGGAGTTCGACTCTTCCTGGGAGCAGGATCGGCCGTTCAAGTTCGCCGTGGGCGGTGGCAGGGCGATCAAGGGCTGGGACCGGGGCGTGAGGGGAATGAAGGTCGGCGGTCGGCGCGAGATCATCGTTCCCCCGCGTCTTGGTTACGGCAGGCAGTCACCCTCTCCGCTGATCCCGGCGGACTCGACGCTGATCTTCGTCGTGGACCTGCTCACCGTCGCGGGCGGGCCTGCCGGAGCGAGGCCCGGCTCGACCGGCTCGGCCTGAACCTGACGCCCCCGGGCAGAAAATAGCCCTCCCCAGTGATCCACTATCAGGTACGGTGCTTGTCATGTCCTACATGTTCGTCCGTTTGCGGACTGCCTAAGACCTCTACCGCCGTCGTCGCTCAGCGACCGGCCGGCCCTGGAACCGCGATGCGCCTGGTAAGTAACCAGCGCCTGCGTTTCCTCCCTCACGTCTTGGCACGCTTCGGCGGCGCACCGCCCCGGCATCGGCCCCTCAGCCATGTCCGGCCGCGCCGCCCACCGGACCTTAGGACTGACCCGTATGACATCTGTTCCCAGCCACTCCCCCCGCCCTCGACAGGCCGGCACCGCGGACACCACGTTCGTGCTCGTGCACGGTTCGTGCTCCAGCTCGCTGATGTGGGCTTCCGTCCAGCGCGAGCTGGCGCTGCTCGGGCGCCGCAGCCTGGCCGTCGACCTTCCCGGGCACGGCTTCGACGCCCCGTACTCGGCCGCCTACCAGGCCCCGCAGGACCTTGAGGCATGGGCGGCCGAACCGTCCAGCCTGGCAAACGTCACCCTGCAGGACAACATCGACATGGTCGTCGACGTCGTCCGGCGCGTGGCAGAGCACGGGCCGGTGGTCCTGGTCGGCGCCAGCCTCGGCGGTACCACCATCACCGGGGTCGGCAACACGATCCCGGACCTGGTGAACCGGCTCGTCTACATCTCCGCGTGGTCGTGCGTACAGCGTTCCAGCCCCGTCGAGTACATGCAGGAGCCCGAATTCGGCGAGAACCTGCTGGGCCCGCTGTACGCGCTGAACGTCGGCGACCCCGCGAAGCTCGGTGTCGGCCGGGCCAACTACCGCACCGCCGACCCGCATCTGCTGGCCGCGCTCAAAGCGGCGATGATGGCGGACGGCACTGACGAGCAGTTCCTTGCCTTCCTCAACACCCTGCAGCCGGACGAGTCGCTGGCGGTGATGACGGGCGACGCACGCGGCCACGCCGACACCTGGGGCACCGTCGCCCGCACCTACGTCCGTCTCGCCGACGACCGAACCCTGCCCGTGGCCATGCAGGACCGCCTGATCGCCGAATGCGACGCCCTGACCCCGGACAACCCGTACGACGTGCACACCCTGGCCACCAGCCACGTCGGCTTCGTCCTCGAACCAGCGAAACTGGCCGGCATCCTCGCTCAACTGACCGTCTGACCCACCGGAGACCCACCAGGAGGAAACCACCGCCGCGCGAACTGAGGGGGGGCAGCCCGAGGCTGCCCCCCTTGCCGTGAACTGGCCCGGTTGGAGCATGCGATCGCGCCGTCCACGGTCTGGCAGATCCTGCACACGACCGGCGCCGTTCCCACCCCCGCGCGGCAACGACCTGAGCCGGCGAGGATGCCTCACCCCCACATCGACACGATCACCGGTAACGGCCGTCCCAGGTCAATCCTCGATGAGCGGCCGGGCCGGTGAGAGAAACGGATCAAGCCGCATCGTCACCTCGCCGCGCGCCACCTCGACCCGCGCACGCAGTTCGGCGAGGCCCGCGTCCAGAGTTCCGGTGTCGGCCTCCTCCGGCGACTCCGCGATGCCGAACCAGCCGTGAAACTCGTACATGGCCCCCATTCGATGTGTTCCGGTGCGTCACAAAGGGCTGATGTCGATGGCAGGTTCGATGCCATAGCGCCTGCCGCGGTCCCTGATCTTGTTGAGCACCTCTGGGGTCGGCTGGCCCTCGAAGTGGAAATTGGGGATACGACCGGACTCTGTCGCTCGCTCGAACGTCGCCTTGGTCTGGTTGCGGAAGGCGCTGCCCATCTGCATGCCCTCGGGCTTCGTCTGGACCACGTAGTCGTCGACCACTTGCAGTTCGGCGGCCGAGCCGGACCCCGTACGTCGTCGGCGCACCGTCCCGCCGCCCCCGCGTCGTCGGCCAGTCCTTCGGCACGCCGCGCCGCGTTCGCAGCGGCGGCCGCTTCCTTCAGCGAGCCGGGCACCCTTCACCCAGGCACCGGCGCCGCCGGTGGCTATGGGCAATGCGCCGTCGGGAACGAGGGCGCGAAGGCCCTCGCCCGGTTCCTTCATGAAACTGTCCAGCATCTGCTTGCCGGTGCCCCAGGGGTCATTGGCCACCGTGACGAGCCCGGCCCACGGTGCCCCTGACGCCGCCGGGGCCGAAGTGGGTCTGCATGAGCTCGAGTTCATCGCTCCAATCCATGGCGCGCTGAGCATAGGAGAAGACCGCCACCATCTGCACGGCCGGACTCCACATCGCAGGCATCGTCCGCCGGCCCGCCCGGTGATCCAGTGGGGACTACGATCTGGCGATCTCTTGCCGGAGCTGATGAGTGAAGCGACGCAGAAGATCCAACGGCTCTCGGAACTCGGCCCGGCGGTCGTCCCTGCCGTCGGTGGGCCGGGTGCTCCGGACCCGGCGCGCGAGGGCATCGGCAAGATCGACGGTGTCGTTGGAGCAGAGCAGGTAGAGGGCTGAGCGTGCTTCCTGCAGCCGGTCCGCCAACTCGTTGGCCCCCGGACCGTCGTCACTCAGCTGTGTTTCCTTCAGGTAGTCCAGTAGCTGAACTACGGCCGTGTTGAAGCCGATCCCGGCTTTCAGCTTCTGTTCGCGAAGCCACATGCGGTCCTGTCGACGCGCAGTGAACCACGCCCCGAACACCACCCCTACGAGGCCGATAACGGCCCCGATAGCCACGGACAGTAAGTTCTCCACGGTCAGCTCCCCCGACGTACAACAACGCCAGGCTACAGAGGTCGTCGGAGGTACCGCACCCGATGAGCGCAGTCGCAGAGCCATGCCTCAGGATTTCGATCTCGCCCTGCACAGCCTCGACCGCAAGGCCAAGTCAGCAACGCCAGCCGAGTTTCGGGCACCCACAGGCACACGCTGGAGGTGGCCGGAGTTCTAGTCTGTAGTCCATGCATCAACCCAGACGGCGCGACCGGCGCCTTGCTCGCCGCGTGCCGCATGAGCAGTCCCGGCAGCACGCTTCGCAGCTCACGACCACTGGCGCTGATGTAGTTCTGGTCGGCTACTTCTCAGCGAAACAGAAGGACTTCGAAGCACTCATGACCTCGGCAGCCGCAGAGCTTGCAGCGCGGGGCGCTCGGGTCGTCGAGCAAATTGTGCAGCGCCGAGGCGTCTCGGACGGTGGGGTTCAGAAGATGGGTCTGCCCTACTCCTCACGGACCCTGCTGAGCTACGGAAAGGTCCGCGAGGTGGCCCAGGCCTGCAACCAGGCCAATGCTGACGCGGTGATCTTCGTAGCCTCTTTGACCGAGCGCCAGCAGCGCGTGCTGACAGCAATGTTCGGCTGCCCTGCCGTGAGCCTCCCCGACGTCCTCGCCGCCGTCTGACCGCTGACTCGAACGAGGCCTATGCAGCTGGCCCTAGGGTGCGTTTCGAAAGTGGATCAAGCCAGTGTGCCCCTCGAACGATTCGGCCAGGGCGAGCCCGGCATGCAGCACGGTGAACCGGAACCACTCTCCACGTCCTCCAGCAGCCATGCGTGGAGTGCCCCATGATCCGGCACCAGCCACATCCGGCTGCCAACCCAAGCGGGTACGCCGGATGTCTCCGGGGGCACGGATCCTCTGCAGTGACGGTCTGGATCAGGTAGTAGGGCTGTACTTCTACTGATCGGCGTGTGGGTAAGGCCGACGAGGTTCCTCTGGCACAGACGCTTCAGCATCCATCTCCGCAGCCCGCAGCCGCGAGCTCAGCCAGCACCAACGCGACGGTCTCCCGCGTGGTCGCCCACCCGCGACGAATCCTCCTGCGCAGCCCGGCGGGGCTCCGCTCTCCCCCATGGAATCCATGCACCTCGCCACCAGAGTTGCGTTTTGCAACCCTGGCCGACGGGGCCTACGGTAAGAGCGTTGCAAAATACAACACACATGCCATCCCTGTCCGCCGTCCTCCCGAAGGCCACAGGCCTGGATGGACCACGACAATCGGCGTCGCCCTCGGCTACGGGCTCCCTGCCGGTCGCCATGCGAACGTTCGGCTACAGGCACAAGCCGGCCGGTCGGCCGCGAGGAAGGCGTGAGAGGAGATGTCGCGGCCCACCCTCAGGCTCACCGACCTCACTCCGGTCCACCCTCCCCCGCACGACCCGAACCTCCCGGTATCCCCCCACACACAGACCGCAAAGGCTGCCCCTTCATGAGCGCAGAAGAACTCACCGGCCGCATCCAAAGGGCCCTCGCCAACCCGATCGCTCACGACGACGACTTCGACATCCAGCAAGCTCTGCGCGAGGTCCTCGCCCCGGTCGGCCTGCGCCCCGAGGACAGCGGCGGAGAGATCACCTTCATCGGCCGGGACCCGATCGTCCCGAGCATCATGCGGCTGGGCGCCGTCCCCGCCCTCGGCATGACCGCCAAGTCCGTCGCCCTGGCCGCTCTCTGGCGCCGGCGCGGTGGCGAGGGCCAGGACATCACCATGGACCTGCGCAAGGCCCCGCACCGGCTGTGCCCCTTCTACGACAAGAAGTGGGAGCTGCTCAACGGCTACCCGGGCGGCACCCCGTCGGACCCGGCCAACCCGCTCGGCTTCCACTTCTACCAGGCACGCGACGGCCGTTGGGTCATGCCTCTCAACCCCTACCCGAAGATCAAGAACGCCGCCTACAAGCTGCTCCGCACCTGGCCCGAGAAGGAGGCCGTCGCCGACGCCGTCGCGAAGTGGGACGCCGCCGCCCTGGAAAAGGCAGCCGAGGAGATCGGCGTAGTGATGCCGATGCTGCGCACGACCGCGGAGTTCCTCCGAGAACCCGCCTACGAGCACATCGCCCAGGAACCGCTGATCAAGATCGAGAAGATCGGCGACAGCGAGCCCGAACCCCTGCCCGCCGCGGCATCCCAGCCGCTCTCGGGCGTACGTGCCCTCGGCATGGGCCACGTCATCGCCGGCGCCGGCGTCGGCCGGGACCTCGCCCAGCACGGTGCCGACGTGCTGAACATCTGGCGCCCCGACGAGCTGGAACACGACGCCACGTACAACACCGCCAACGTCGGCGTCCGCTCCACCACCATCGACCCCTACAGCCCCGCAGGGCAGGCGCACATCCGTGGTCTGCTGCGCGACGCCGACATCTTCTACGCCAACCGGCGCCCCAGCTACCTGGAGAAGATCGGACTGAGTGCCGAGGAGGCCGCGGCCCTGCGGCCCGGCATCATCCACCTCAGTTTCTCCCTCGCGGGCGAGACCGGCCCGTGGGCCCAGAGCGTCGGCTTCGACCAGACCGCGGGCGCGCTCAGCGGCATCATGCTGATGGAGGGCGAGGACGGTGTCGCCGCCCGGCCGACCAGCACGCCGGCCCTGCCGTACATCAGCGTCGTCAACGACTACGTCCTCTCCTGGCTGGCCACCACCGGCGCCATCGCTGCCCTGATGCGCCGCGCCACGGAAGGAGGCAGCTACCGCATCACCCTCAACCTCACGCGCGTCGCCACCTGGATCCTCAGTCTCGGCGTCTTCGACCGCGACTGGGCCCACGAGACCGCGCTCGACCCCGATCCCGACTCCCCGCACGCCTACCTCGACCCGGACACCTTCACCGCTGACACCCCCTGCGGTCACTACCAGGGCGTCACGGATCAGGTCATCATGTCCAGGACACCCGGCCGCTTCCGCGACATCCTGCTCCCGCGCGGCAGCAGCGCCCCCGTCTGGCTCCCCCGCCACAGCTGAGGCAAGAGCGGGGTCAGCCCACGGTCCACTTCTGGTTGGCGCCGCCCGAGCAGGTCCAGATCTGAAGCCGAGTGCCGTTGGCCGCGTTGTTGCCGGTCACGTCCAGGCACTTGTCGGCCTGCGGGTTGACGATGTCGTTCGCCGAGCTGACCGCCCATTTCTGCGCGGCCGTCCCATTGCAGTCGTAGAGCTGGACCGTGGTGCCGTCCGCGGTGCCGCCGCTGGTCACGTCCAGGCATTTGCCGAGCGCGCGGATCGTGCCGTCGGAGCCGACGGCCCACTTCTGAGCTGCGGAGCCGTTGCAGTCGTAGAGCTGTACGGGGGTGCCGTTGGCGGAGTTCGCCCCGGCGACGTCCACGCACTTGCCCGCGAGGCCCCTGATCGCGCCGCCGGCGGGCGCGTCGCTCGTGGTCACCGACACCGAGTCGACCACCAGTTGGGCGGGGAAGGCCGTGGAGCTGTTGGGATCGCCCGGCCAGTAGCCGCCGACCGCGAGGTTGAGGATCAGGAAGAACGGCTTGTTGAAGGCCCAGGCGCCATTCACGTCGGCGGGCGTGCGCGTCTGGTAGACGACGCCGTCGACCGACCACTTGACCGAGTTGGGGGCCCAGTCGACGGCGAAGGTGTGGAACGCGTCCGCGAAGGCCTGACCGCCGGGCAGCGAGTAGCCGGCGCCTACACCGGCAGATCCGGAGTAGCCGGGGCCGTGAAGAGTGCCGTGGACGGTGGACGGCTCGAAGCCGACGTTCTCCATCACGTCGATCTCACCCGAGTTGGGCCAGCCCACCGACCCGATGTCCGTGCCGAGCATCCAGAAGGCGGGCCACATGCCCTGTCCACGCGGGATCTTCATCCGCGCCTCGACGTGCCCGTACTGGGCGCTGAACTTTCCCGAGGTGTTCAGCCGGGCCGAGGTGTACTGACATGTGCCGTACCAGCACTGGTAGTTGGCCGGGTTCTCCTTCTTGGCCGTGATCACCAGGTGGCCCTGGCCGTCGAGGGCGGCGTTGTTGGTACCGGATGTGTAGTACTGGCGCTCGTGATTGTTGACGTTGTCACCGGTCTCCAGCGTCCACCTCGACGAGTTGACCGCACTACCGGCAGCGCCGTCGAAGGTGTCGGAGAACGTCACCGCGGCGGCGGTGACATCCGATGGTTCCGCGCGCGCCACGCCGGTTGCGGCGGATGCGACCAGCGTGGCGGACAAGGCAGCGAGCAGACATCTGCGAAGCAGGCGGTGGGAGGTCACGTCTCAGTCCTTCCTGGGCGGTCGGGCACGAAGGGGCCGACCGAGGTAAAGGTGAAAGCGTTCGCCTGTTGATTTAAGGAGTGAAGTAAGGGGGAGTCAAGACACTGGTACGGACCAGATATTCACCCTTGCTCCACCGCGTCCAGCGGGTCCAGCGCCGCAGACTGAAGGCCCACGTCAGGAGCATCTCCCGCCCTACGGCCCGCTGAGCGCGGCCGTGTCGTTTCCGACGGTAGAGGCACGGGCCGACACAGGGCCTGACAGCATCACGTGAGCCCCAACAGTGCGTAGAACAAGGCGAGTTGTGACATCTACCTGGTCAACCGAACGCGCCGCCCCGCATCCCCCGCTCAGAGCGTGCATGACCTGAACTGAGTTCGACCCGGATTTCATCTGGGACTGTGCGGCCACCCCGGCGGGGGTGAGGACCGTCGTCAAGATCGGCAACTTCCCGATCAACGCGGTCACGATCGACCCGCAGACGGGCATGGTCCACCAGTACACCGAGGGCGGCCTGTACACGTAGCCACTCGCTCCGCCCTCGACATGCTCGGTGGCCCCGCCCGGAACTGAACCTCACCGCCGCGTGCTTGCCAGGCAACGTCGGCGCGGTGAAGCGGGGCCGGCGCGTTGCCGCCTACACGCTGGATCAGCCGTAGGTTGGTCAGCGGGGATGCACGCCGTAGACACTGAAACGAGAAGCCGCAGCGGGGCGTCCACCACAATGATCCGGTGGCCGCGTGAGCAGGTGCAAGGACAAGTAAGGGCAAGTACTGGGTGGAGGTCACAAGTTCGGGAAGTGCGACGCGCCCCAGACTGTCATCAAGTGCGCCATCCGATGACACGGCACTGACGTGACCGGGCTGCGGCCGCAGGCCCTGACACCTGCGGCCGCAGCCCGCACCCCAGGAATCGGAGGGGCAAGTTGAACATTGACGGAATCAGGTGGCTGGCCGACAGATGTCCCACCTGGTCTGGCTACTGCATCCATCTGGCACGCGGGCTCACGGCCGCCGAGCTGGTCGATCGCATCGCACGAGGCTCCGCCCCCGGGCAGCTGGGCGAATACACCGCCGAGGGCATCGAGGCGTACGTCAGCTCCCGGGGCCGGGAAACGGCGGCCGTACGCTACGGCACCCACGGCGACCTCGCGTTCACGGTCGCCCATGGTTATTGGCCCGGTGAACTCGGTCCCGGCTACAGCAGCGACCTCTCCCGCAACAGCGGCGAGGAGGTCTTCGAGCTCTACTACGAGACCCAGAACCCGAAGGCTCCGCCGCCCCAATTCGCCTTCTATCGAGACGGCGCATACGCATGCGGCTTCCACATGTACATGCACACTTGGTCGCATGAGATCACCGGCCCGGACGCCGCGCTCATCCGAACCGACATCGCGGCAGCCGGAATCCACGACGAGACCACACGCGAAACGGCCCACCGCAAATCTCTGGCTGTCGTCGAGAACCGGTTCACCCTCACCCTGCCCATGGAACGGATTCTGCACGCCCCGCTGCCCGCGGCATTGGTCTACGGACACCACGAACCATCCCCTTGATCGCGATTCCCGGGACACTGTTCCTGGCAATGGTCATCGGCAGCTACTCGCGGCACGTGATCGGCTGGTCCACCGCCGACCATGTGCGCACACAACGCGTCACCGACGCGATCGGAGCCGCCAGCCCTTGGGACACGCATGGTCCCGCCAGCTCTTCGATGCGCCTTGTCCGCCCAGCACTTGAGCCCGCATCGGCGAGGGTTGCGACGATTCCGTGCCGTCGCGCCGCGGTCAGATCGTGGGTCGAACCCGGTAGTGCCGGTGACGCCCCAAGCAGTAAGGGGTGTCTGCGGCGATGCGATCGATGGGCAGCAGCGACCCGTCGACGATGACGCACGCCTTCTCTCGGATCGTCGTCATCGCCTCGCTCAAGGTCGACGCCAGGGGGGGCTCATTGAACGTAGAAGCCGGGTCCTTCTTCACGTTGCAGATCCTGTCGGGGCATGTCGGGGTAGTCGTTGTCCCCCGGGCCCGGATCGGGTCTCCGCGCGCCTTCGCAGCTGTGGCAGAACATGACGGATCCGTCACCGGCACGGGTGAGCGCGACAGAGCGGCTACGTAGCACTTCTGAAAGGCCGTCACGTACGTGGCGATCCTGGAGTCGGTCCAGGTGACCGGGCTGGTCGCCGGGTTCAACCGGCGGACGGGACGGCTGTGATCGACACTCTTCCGGGGCAATCTCGCATTTGCGGGCCGGGCAGGGGCCCGTATGATGCACGCCTTCGAAGGCGTCGGTCGGCACCGCCGGGGAACTCCATGATCCCCGACAGGGTCACTCACTTTCGATGCAGTACTCAGCCGCCGTCGTGGGAAGTACCCAGACAGACGACGCCCGCCCTCGGGGGGCAGGGACTCGGGGGAGAGGGAAGACCGGATGGGGCGACTAAGCCAGTACTGGTGCCGCCGTAAGGGGCAGCTCGCCACGTTATTGACCGGAGGCGTGCCGCGCGGGGACGGGCAGCGTCTCAGGCGTCTGGTCGTCGTTCCTCTGTTTGTAGGCGTTATCGCCGCCCTCGGGTCGGCCGGGCTCTTCGCGCTGCTCGGGCTCGTCACGAACCTGTTGCTCGGCGAGTTGGCGGGCCACCATCCTGCACGAACGGCACTGGAGGGTGGAGGGGGTGCGGTCGGAGCGCTCGGGTTCGGACTGTGGCCTGTTCTTCTCATCGCCGGGGCGGGCGCGGCGGTGGCGGCGACGTTGTGCCGGGCGCTGGCTCCTGAGGCCCGGGGGCACGGCACGGATGCCGCGATCGAAACGGCGCACGAACGGCCGTTGGGGATCAGGCCGCGTGTTCCCGTCGTCAAGCTGCTGGCCTCCGCGCTGACGATCGGTTCGGGAGGTTCGGCCGGGACGGAAGGCCCCGCGGCGCAGATCTCAGCAGCGGCGGGGTCGGTGTTCGCACGGCGCGCGAGGTTGTCACCCGAGGAAGCCCGGACGGCGGTGGTGATCGGGCTGGCGGCGGGCGTCGGGGCGATCTTCACGGCGCCGTTCGGCGCGGCGCTGATGGCCTGCGAGGTGCTCTACCGGCGGGGAATGGACGCGGGGCTGCTGCCACGGGCTCTGATCGCCTCGGTGACGGCGTGGCTGGTGTTCGGCCTCTTCTTCGGCTTCGGTCCGCTGTTCGGTCGGAACGCGTCCGCCGGGGCCGCGTTCGGCTGGGTGGATCTGGGTCTTTACCTCATTCTCGGCCTGCTCTGCGGCCTGCACGGCCGCCTCTACGTCTGGGCGTTCTACCGGGTCCACGACTTCGCCGAGAAGCGACCGCGACGGTGGATCTGGCAGATCGGTCTGCCGGTGGCGGGCGCCGTCGCGGCGGCGGGGATCGGCATGGCGGTCCCCGGAGTACTGGGGACCGGCTACGGGATGCTGCAGTCCTTCGCCGACGGCACTCCGCTCGCCGCGACATCGCTGACCCTGCTGCTTCTGCTGCCATGGGCCAAGACGCTGGCAACGGTACTGACAGTGGGCACCGGCGGCTCGGGCGGGCTTTTCGGGCCCGCTCTGGTGGTGGGAGGGGCGCTCGGCGCGAGCGTGTGGGCGGTGGCCGAGCGGGCCGGCCTGCCGGTCGCGGGGCCGCTGTCGTACACGGTCGTCGGCATGGCCGCCCTCCTGGGGCCGGTGGCACGGGCCCCGATCGGAGTGCTGATCATGGCGGTGGAAACGGTGGGAGCCGCCGCGCTCCTCCCCCCGGCCCTGTTGGGTACCGGGGTTTCGATTCTCGTGGTGCAGGGGACGACGCTGTACCGGAGCCAGCGGGACAGCCCGCCGGGCAGCGCCACGTTGCCGTCGGCCCGATCCATCGCGCCGCGGTCCCATGACCGTAGTCAGCCGGTGCCGGAATCCGAGGTGTCGGGTTCCGGGCCAGGGCCGTCTCCGTGTCGCGACTCCGCCGTCTCCTGACTTCCGGCGTCCGCCTCGTCCGCCTCGGCCGCCTCGTCCTCCTCGTCCTCCTGCCGGCGATTCGTCTGGCCCTCCCAGGTGAGCTTCACCTTGAGATGCGCCTCGGTGCCGGCTTGGGCCAGGACAACTCCGGTGGCCGCGTTGACTTTCAGGCCGAATTCCATCTCCACCGCACTCGGGGACCTGGGCAACGCGGCCATCCGGCTCAGGGCACGGCCCGCGACAGCCGTGAGCCGGGCGAGGCCGGCCTCCAGGCGCTCCGCCGGGACCGCACCGGTCGCCTCGCCGTCTCCGGCCGGCCCTCGGCCGCGAATCCGCTCGGTACGCCAGGCTTCGCTGTGGATCTCGACGTGGATGACCTCGTCGAGTTGGGCGTCCTGGGCGGGCCCCGGCGCCTGCACCGGTATACGTGAGGACTCTCTCGTGTCGCTTCGGGGCCAGCCCGGTGAATCGTTCACGACGGTTCCCTCCACGCGCGCGGACCAGCCTGCGAACGAGGCCAACTATGGCTCCTCATGGGCACGTTGACCAGACCGAAGATGTCCAAAACCGTCCGGTGGCCGTCTACGCACAGCAGCTCATTGTTCGTACTCTCATTCGTGGTGGGCTGTTCCCGGCGGGTGGGGACGCCGTCGGGAGGGGATGAAGCACGCATGGGAAACGCTGCTCGAGGGGCACGGACGAGGCATCACCGGCTGTTCCGGACTGCCGCCCGTGCGCGCCGGGCCGCTTTCTCCCCGCCGCACGGCCACGACGCCGGACCTCCGCCCACGCGTCTGCCTCCCGCCGACGGGCCGCCGGACGAGGGCTTCCTGGGCGGTCCGGACCTGGACGACGTGCTGGAGCATCGTCACCCGGCCGTCATCGAGGCAGCCGGGGAGCTCGCCCGGAGGATGCAGGGCAGTCCGGCGCCCATCGCCGCGTACAACTCCTACGCCGGTCGGAGCGACACCCTGCCCGCCCCCCGGTCACGACCGTCTCCTCGCGCCGAACAGCCGCTCGCGTTCCAGGAGTTCGTCGTCAAGCTCAACAGCCGGTGCAATCTCGCCTGCCGGTACTGCTACGTCTACGAGAGCGGCGACGAGGATTGGCGGCGACAGCCGGTACGCATGTCGGACGCCGCCGTGCGGCTCATGGCGAAGCGGGTCGGGGAGCATGTCCGGCGACACCGGCCGGCGACCGTCCGCATCGTTTTCCACGGCGGCGAACCACTGCTGTCCGGCGTGGACCTCGTCACAGGGGCGACACGTGCGCTGCGCAAGGAAGTCCCGGCGGACACCTTCCTGCAGGCGAGCGTGCAGACCAACGGCGTCCTGCTGGACCGGCCCGTTCTGGAGGAGCTGCTGCGCCACCGCGTCTCCGTCGGCGTGAGCCTGGACGGCCCACCGGAGATACACGACCGGCTGCGCCGCGACCGGCACGGCCGGGGCACTCACGCGCGTGTCGCCGCCGCACTGCGCCTGCTCGCCTCGCCCCGCTACCGGCCCCTGTGGGACGGCGTCCTCACCGTCGTCGACCCCACCTCGGACCCCGCCGCCGTCTACCGCCACCTCAGCGCGTCGGGCACGCCTGTGATCGGCCTCAATCTGCCCCTCGCCAACTGGGACACACCACCGCCGGCCCACGCGGCGGGCGGCGCGACGCCGTACGGGGACTGGCTCGCCACGGTCTTCGACCTGTGGCTGGCCGACGGGCCCGCCCACGGCCACGGTCGCCCCGATATCCCCCTGTTCAGCTCGTTGTTGGCCCTCCTGGACCATGAACCCACCAGCACCGAGAGTCTCGGCGCCGGACCGAGCAAGCTGGCCGTGGTGGAGACGGACGGCTCACTGAGACTCTCCGACCATCTCAAGTTCTCCTTCGAGGGCGCCGACCGGACCGGGCTCCATCTGACCCGCGACTCCTTCGACGACCTGCTGGCGCATCCCGGCGTACGGGCCCGGCAGACCGGCATCCGAGGACTGTGCTCGCAGTGCCGCTCCTGCCCGTTGGTGGAGGTCTGCGGCGGTGGGCACTTCAGCCACCGATACCGCCGTACCAACGGGTACGCCAACCCGTCCGTCTACTGCCACGATCTCGCCCGGCTGATCCAGCACGCGGCGGCGCGGCTGCAGCCCCTCGCGCCGCCGGCGATGGAAGCGACACCATGAGCGTCCCGGTGCTCCGCACACCGGTCGGAGCCCCGTTCGTCGAGGCGACGTGGACACGCCTGGCGGCCGGGCTGCTCACCGGCCGGGAGATACGCGCCATGTGGACGGCCCTGGCCCAACGGAACCTGCTCCTCCTGGGCATCGTGCACCAGCACCATCGCGACAACGCGGACTGGCGGCAGGCCATCGACGTGACCAGGGCGTCACGCGCCGGCGATCCGTCGGGTTTCGCAGGGTTCCTCGCGCTGCCCGCGACAGGCTCCTGGCTCGCCCGGGCGGCGCGCTCACCGGCGATGTCCGAACCCTCCGACTGGTTGCGCTTCGCCCTCGCGATGGCGCTGCTCACCTCCACCGACGCCGACCTGACCGTGCCGGCCGGCCCCGCTTCCACACTGAGCCTGCCGGGGCTCGGCACCGCCCGGCCGACCGAGCCGGGCGTCTTCCCGCGACTTCACGCGCGCACAGCCCGCGACGCGGAGAGCGGGATACGGCTGAGCCTGCCGGGCAGCGGGGTGCCGCTCCCCCACAGCTGGAGCCCGCAGGCCCGGCTGACTCTCTCGGCCGGGCCCCGAGGTCCGCGGACGAGCGTGCAGCTCGACACCGCGGATGCCTATGCCCTCACCGCCGGTCTCGGAACTGCCGCCCCCGTCTCGTCGCACTGGCAACGCCTCCTCGCGCAGGGCTGGCAGCGCCTCGCCCGTATCGCGCCGGCCCGCGCACGTGTCGTCGGGCGCGTCCTGCACGTCGCGGTGCCGCTGCCGCCGACCGGTACGAACGGCTGGTCCAGTGCCTCGCACGCCGACGCGGCCGGGCTGGTCGCACTGGCCCCGCTGGACTCGCCCGCCGCGACAGCCGCCGCACTGGTCCACGAGACGGAACACTCCCTGCTCGCCATGGCCGACAGCGTCCATCCACTGCTCGCAGCCACGCCGGGCACTCTGCTGCCCGCACCGTGGAGCGCCGTGCCGCGGCCGCCGCACGCGCTGCTGCACGGGGCCGCCGCGTTCCTGGTGACGGCCGCCTACTGGCGCACGGAGCGCCGAGCGGGGAACCCGGCCGCGGCCGACCAGGAGGAGCACTGCCTCATGCTGGCCCGCACCGCGGCGTCGACGCTGCTGGCGAGCGGCTGCTGTCTGCCGCCGGGCCGGAGCGTGGCCACGGCCGTGCGGGCCGCCGCACACCGCTGGCACCACTGACCGGAGACCCGACTCCCGCTGCTCACACAGGTCACAGGGGAGGCGGTTCGATGTCGCAGTCGGCACGACGCCGTTCCGCGGCCGCGAGGGTCTCGGGGTGGTCCGGTCCGAGCGTGTCCGTCAACCGCTCGACCACACTGTTCAACAGGGCCTCCCCCGCCTCCTCGTCCACTGGGAGGATGTCCAGGGCGAGGTTCCGCAGGGCCGCGAGAGTGGCCGGATGGCGCTCCCCGTAGCGACCGGTGAGCACCTGCGCGGCATCGCCGTCGAGAGCGCGGGCCTCGTCGATACGGCCCGCGGCCGCCAGCCCGGTGGCAACGTTGATGCGGGTCAGCAGCAGCCAGGGGTGGTCGGGGGCGAGGGCCCGCGCGAGGGCGCGGGCCGAGCGTTCGTCCAGGCCGAGTGCGCGGGAGTGCTCACCACAGGCGCGCAGTGCCGCCCCGTGGTTGAGCGAGGCGAGGGAGGTCAACGGGTGGGCATCGCCGAAGACACGGCGGTAGCCGGCCTCTGCCCTCGACGCCTGGTCCAGGGCCGCCTCGTTCTCGCCGTTCACCCGCAGATCGTTGGCGAGGTTGGTGGCCGCGGCGAGGGACTCGATGTGTTCGGGGCCGTAGAAGAGCAGATGCCGTTCGAGGGCCTCGCGGCCCAGGTCCAGGGACTCGCCGTATCGAGCGGCGCGACGGGACGTGACGGCCGAGTTCTTGATGGCGCGCAGCGTGTGCGGATGACTGTCGCCGTAGCTGTTCCGATAGCGGGCGAGGGTGTCCCGCTGGAGTTGGTAGGCGCCTTCGTAGTCGCCGCATTCGCGTCGGTCACGGGCCACGTTGTTGATGGCGAAGAGGGTGTCGAGCGCGTCTTCGCCGTACAGGGCCCGGTACCCCTCGTAGTTGAGCCAGTCGCGGGCGAGAGCCTCGTGGTAGAAGCCGTTGACGCGCAGGCTGACGGCGTAGTTGTGGGCCGTGCGCAAGGCGATGGGGTCGTCGTCCGCGTAGTCGGCGCCGACCTGCTGGAAGGCCCAGGTGTCGAGTTCCTTGGCGGCGCCCAGGTCGCCGGCGGTGCGCAGATCGGCGGCATAGGCACCGGCCGCGTTGACCACGTACTCGCTGCTCGCGGGCAGCGTGGCACGCAACCGCTCATAGACGTGGCGGCTGAGCGGCCGGGAGCGAGTGAAGTCGGAGAGGAGCCAGTACGCGGCGGCCTGTTGCCGCATCGCCCACAGTGTCTGCGGGTCGTCCTCGCCCAGCCGTACCCGCCAGCGGTCCACCAGACGCTCGCTGAAGCGGGCACAGGTCTCCGGGACACCCGAGAAACGAAGGAACATGGCCACGGACAGGGCGGTCTCACGCAGGCCGCGGTCCTCACAGTCTATGAGGCCCGTCGGCTCGAGGTGGCTGAAGATGTCGGTGTAGCGCCGCCAGTCCGCTCGCTGCTGGACGTCTCCGGGGTCATGGGCCGCGAGCAACTGGTGGACGATGTGGCGTTGGTCCGCGCGTTCGGTGTCGTCGAACTCTTCTTGGAGTACGAGGCGGAGCAGCCGGTGCATCTGTACGGTGCCGCGCACGTTGTCGACGTTGAGCAGGGACTGGCTTCCTATGGCTCGCAGGGCCCGGGAGCGGAGGATGGGGTCGGCCGCCAACTCGGCGAGCCCGGGCGGCAGACCGGGGATGACCCGGGTGCCGTGCAGCAGGCTCAGAGGGACGGGTTCGGGCCCGAAGAAGGCGAGCAGGCGGAGCAGTTCCAGAGCGCCGGGGACGCTGTCGCGCAGGGCCTGTGTGGACGAGCGCCACACAGTGGCGACCGGCTGGGACACGGTGGGAACACGCTCGGCAAGGACCTGCCGGTGGTTGCGCTCGATGAAGTCGAGGAAATCGTCGATCGACTGTCCGGTGGTGCGCTGCAGAGCGGCGCACTGTTCGAGGGCGAGCGGTAGATCGCCCAGGATGTTGGCGAGCCGGTCGGACTGTGCCGGATGGTCCTGCCAGTGCGCACGTTCGGCGAGGAAGCGGACGCTTTCGGCACGAGTGAAGACCTCGACCTGCGCGCAGGGGATGACGTCGGACCAGCCTGCGTGCCTGGAGGTGATGATGATGTGCCGGGTGTCGGAGGTCCCGCGCATGAGGTACTCGACGTAGGGCATCGTGTCGCGGGGATCGCCGGCGTTGTCGAAGACCAGCAGCCAGCGGCGTACCGGCCGGCCGGTGGCGAGCGCTTCCAGCACCCTGGGGATGACCTCGCCCTGTCCGTCGGGAACGACGCCGACCTCGGGGGCGAGAGCCGCCAGTTCCAGCCGGACGACATCGGGCTGTTCGGCATTGATCAGCCAGGTCCTGTCGTACTCGGACCGATGGTCCGCCATGTATTTCAGGGCCAGTTGGGTTTTCCCGACACCCCCGAGTCCGCGCAGGGCGACGGGAAGAACGTCGGTACGTCCGGTGTCGTGGAGCAGGGAGCGCAGATCGCCGAGTTCTCTGCCACGGCCGGAGAAGTGTGGGATCGGCAGCGGGATGGGGCGGTGGACGCCGCGTTGCGGGACGTCGCTCTGCCCGACCGGGACGGTCGGGGGTTGCTCGGTCTGCTGGGTCTCGGTGGTCGGGGGATTCGCCTGCACTGCGCCTCCGTGATGGGTGCCGACGGGTTGTGCCACTCGAACCACAGGTGGTTGCGGCCGAGGCGAAACCTCGCCACGCCCTTCCACGACCGGTTTCCCACCCATACGGACGTGCACTCCGAGCGCACCCAGCGCTGGTGCGGCAGCGGTGAGCAAGGACGCGTCGAGGTCGCTGCGGGCCCGGCCGTCGGAGTGCAGGAGCAGATCCAGGACGTCGTCCCGGCCGGTGGCGCGCCCTGCGGAACGCGAGGCGCTGCGCAGCGCATCCCACAGTTCGCTTCTGCGGACTCCGCGCAGGAGCGCGGCGCGTATGCGTTCCTCCGTGTTGGCGCCGGCCCCAAATGTCCAGCTGCCTTCGCGGTCTCCCCTCACGAGTCCGCTGCGCAGAAGTTCGGCCCAGGGCAGCGGGTGCCCGTCGGCCGCGTCCTCGCGCACGGCCCGCACGACGTCGGGTGTCAGTGGCACCAGCGCGAGGTGGAGGGCGAGCTCCCGGGCGGCCGCCGAGGCGTTGTCGAAGAACGTCCGTAATACCCCTGCGGTCTCCGCCCCGCTCTGCGTGCTCTGCGGGACGGGTTCGTCCGGCGTGCGCACGGCCCCCCTGGCCGGCGGTTCCAGGAGCAGGGCAGCCACCTCCGAGTAGGGGTGGTCGCCCGCCGTGACGAGAGAGGCCCAGGCGGCGAGCCAGCGCGTGTCCCATGCGATCACGGGGACGGCGAGCGGCAGGCCGGGAGTGACGGCGGCGGTTGTCCAGCCGCCGTCCCGGCGCAACTCCCAGGAAAGGTTCGGGGCGCCGCGTTCAGGGACGCGGACGGAAATGTCGCGCGGTACCGCGTCGGAGTCGCCCCACATGTGGGCGGGCAGGGGATGCGCCACGGTCACCGGTCCGTGCTCCGCCCAGCGGCGCAGGAAGACGGGCCAGCGGCCGTCGGGCCGCCAGTCCGCTCCCTGACAGTCGCTCAGGACGAGGAAGAGGCGTTTTCCGTCGCCGGTGAGCAGCTCCGCGGGGTCCCGCACGAACGGGTGCGTCCCCGTCCGCCCCTGGGCGGGGGCCCTGGTGTGCCAGACGTGTACGTCACGGAAGACGCGGCTGGCACGCAGGGAGTGCACCAGGTCGGCCGCGGCACCGCTCCAGGGTTCCATGGTCGGGTAGTCGTCGATGATGACGGCGAGGTCGAACCAGCGTCGGCGTTCGGGCACGAGGACCGGCAGCCACAGTCCGTGGTCGGCCGCCTGTTCAGCGGTCGCGTCCTCGTCCAGCAGCGCGGTTCCTGGCACCTCACGTCGTCGGGCGAGCGGCCTGAGGGCGGCCGCGAGCCGGCGGGGCTCCCGCCAGGCGGCCTCGCTCCGTCCTCGGGTCGCGGCGGGCGGTGGCGCAGGAACCAGGTCGGGCCGTTTCGCTCGTGCCGGCCTGTGCTCGTCGGCGAGGGGAGGGCCTTCCGGCCGTTCCGCGGGTCCGTCGTGCTCCGGACGACCGTCGTCGGGTGTCGCGCCGTCCTGGTCGCTTGTCCATTCCTGCGGGAGGGGCAGTGGTGGGCGGTCCGGGATGTCCTCGTCCCGGCTGTGACTGTCCGGGCCGGGCGGGTCGTCACCGGGCCGTGCGGAGAGCTTGCGGGCAAGCCAGAGTGCCTCCGCCCATTCTCGGGCGGAAGGATGGAGACCTACTGGGCCGGTGTCCGCCATCGGCTACCCATCTGCCGTCAGATCGCGCCAGAGCACTTCGCGCAGCTCCTCCCAGTCGCCTCCTCCTCCGTTGGTCGACACAGCACCGTTGGTGACCATGTGGACGGCGTTGAGCAGTTGGTCGGCTGTGTAGGAGCCGTTCCCGGCGCGCTCCACGAACTCCGCCGTGAGCGAGCGCACGGCGGCCTCGTCGGCGCCGTCGAAATGCGACGCGACCATCGCCGCCAGCCGTCGGCCGGTCGGAGCGGGCATCCGTATCTCCATACAGCGGCGGCGGAACGCGGGCGAGAACTGACGCTCGCCGTTGCTGGTGAAGACGACGATCGGGAACTCCCTGCACCGCACCCGACCGCCATGCACAGTGACGGTTCTCGTCGGTGCCGGGTCCGAGGTGGCGACGTCGACCTGGCGGTGCGAGACGGCGATCCGCTCGAGCTCGGGGATGCCGAACTCTCCTTCCTCCAGGACGTGCAGGAGGTCGTTGGGGAGATCGAGATCGCTCTTGTCCAGCTCATCCACGAGGAGCATGCGTGGCCGCGCCCAGGGCAGCAGTGCGGTGCCCAGCGGTCCGAGAGTGAGGTAGCGGCCGATTCCCGCGGCCACTTCGTCGTCACGTTCGTCGCCGCGGAGCCGAGGCCGCGCCGTGTTGTTCCGGGGGCGGTTCGACTCGGTTGCGATGCCCGCTTCGTGAACCCGGCCGATGGCGTCGTAGGAGTAGAGCCCGTCGCGCAGGGTGGTGCGGCTCACGACCGGCCACCACAGCACCCGGCCGAGTCCGAGCTCGGCCGCGATGTGGTGCGCGAGCGTCGACTTCCCCGTGCCGGGTTCGCCGGTGACCAGCAGGGGGCGCCGCAGATGGATGGCGGCATTCACCACGTTGAGGACCGAGGCGTCGAGACCCCCCTCCCTCCTGCTGCCAAGGCGTCGGGTGCGGTCGTCCTCGTCCGCGGCCGGGGGCTGCGGCAGCGTCTCGTGCTCCTCCGACGCAGGGAAACGGCGCCATGGGGGCGCTTTGGGCAGCGGTGGGGCGGCTGTCGACCCGCGCCGCGTTCCCGACCCGGTGAACACCCACCACGACGGAATGTCCCGGGAGCCGGGTGACTCCTCCGCCATCACCGGCCTCCGATCGCCGTCATGCGACCCCTCCAGGCTCGTCGTCCGAGTTCCACAGTACGGTCAGGCACTCCCGGAGGTCCACCGCGGACGGGCCGCCTCCCGCTCTCAACTGTCTTATTTTTAGCAATAGTTGATCGAACGGGACGGACAGCGACCGGAGCAGCTCCTCGACCTGCCCCGCCGCGGCGGGTTCGCGCACCACGACGACGGCGAACAGGCCGCCGTCCAGGAGTGTGCCCGACACATCTCCCAGTACGTCACCCCAGTGGGGCGAAGGCCGCATCAGCACGCCTCCGAGCACATCCGGATCACGTGCGGCGTCCCGGGCACGGGCCGCCGTCAGGGAACCGTCCCGGTCGATCAGGGCGGCCGGGGGACGGAACTCCCGGTCCGGCCGCGCGAAATGGGCCCGTCGCCGCTCCCGGAGCGCGAGGCGCCCGTGCCGGCTCGCCACCTGTTCGAGGTCGCGGACGATCAGCTCGTGCTCGGCTCCGATCGGACCGGCCTCGACCCCGGAAGGGGACATCCAGGTCCACCGGTCCACGGGCTCGAACCGGTGGCGCCTGGGAAGCCGGAACTCCACCAGGATGCGCACCTCGTCGTGCTCCCGCCCGGCATCCACCCGGTCGCGATAGCAGGCCATCGCGGCCGACCGCACGGCGTCCAGCGAGGGATAGTCGCCCTCCAGAAGGATCTCCGACGGTGCGTCCCGGAGCCGTAGCCCCCACAGCACACGCAAGTGGTACTGCTCGACCGGCCCCGCTCGGTGGATGACGAAGCACAGCTGGTAGCCCACCGACCTCCAGTCCTCCGCCACCGTCCTGCCCCGGGGATGGGCACGTACCCCCAGCTCGCGCGCCACGCCCTGGCGCAACTCGGCGAAGCGGTCCCGTAATTCACGGGTGGGGCACGCCGCGCCCACGGCCAGCAGCAGATCGATCACCGGATGGGGGGCGTCCTCCCTGGGGTCGACCAGAATCTGCTCGACAGCGCGAACGGCCCAGTCGGCCACCCTCTCCGCGTAGTCCCCACCGCCTTCCAGCCACTCGCACCGGGAGTGGCCCCACTTCGCCAGCAACCCCTGCGCGATGCCTTCCACCGGCACGTCTTCGGCGACGCAACGGGCCAGTTCCTTGCGGATCCGCCGCCAGAGAAGGAACGGGAGAACGTCCGGCGGGAACTCGTCGAGCAACGCCTCGGCGGCGTCGACCGGGTTCGCCTCGCCGCTCGCGACGCACCACTGGTGCACGTACGCGCGCAGAGCCCCGGGCTCCGTAGCCGCGTCGCGCATGTCGCGCTCGAGCCCGCTGTGGGCACCCCGCGAACCGTGCGTGCCGGAGACTTCGTACACGTCGATGGTGCCGCGCGCGTGGCGTCTCAGGATGGCGACGTCCTGTTCACTGCGCGTGCCGGCGAGACCGTCGGCGAGCCTCGCGAACCGGTCCTCGCCCGTGGGCCCGTCGACGACAATGCCCGGCAGCAGGCGAGCGAGCAATCCGACGGGCAGCGCCCAGACCAAGGGGACCTCGCCGTTGGCGCCGGCGAGCCGCTCGACGAGCATGCCGACCACGTTGCCGGACGCGTCGAACACCCCGCCGCCGCTGAAACCTGGCTGAACCCCGACCTGCCCCGCTCCGACCGCGTCGGCAGCGTCCAGTTGCAGCCAGCCCTGACGACTGACCTCCCGGCCGCCCGGCCGCAGCCGCACCCACATGTGAACGGCCCCGCCGTCCACCGGCCCGTAGACCCTGACCCGGTCATCGGGTTCCCCGCCAACCCTCGCCCCCTGCGCGGCGGGGAACATGGCCGCCGCGGTGTCGGACCGGAAACGGACGGGACGGAAGCTGGGCAGAGGCTCGTCGTCCAGTTCGACGACGGCCACGTCGTCGTCCGGCAGCCACGCCTCGGAGACGGCGGTCGCCGCCGTCTCCACCGTCCCCGATTCACCCTCTCTGGCTATCTGCACTCGATATCGTTCACGAGGAGGTTCGGGTCCTGGCCGCTCAGCGAGCACATGAGCACAGGTCAGGACCCTGCGCTTGGATATCGGAATACCCATTCCCAGGTGTTCCCCGTTCGGCCCGAGCAGGAATGCCATCCACGCCACCACGCTCCCCCTTATCCCACTGGTCGACCATGGTAAGAGCCGTGGGTACGGAAGACCATGCCCTGCCCCATCACCACATGCTGTCCGACGACATGAGGTCCTGCACCTTCAGTCGTGCAACTTCCCGCAAACACGCCTCAGTTGACAGTTGAGTACTGATGCCACGGCCGGCAAGCGGAGTCACGCGGTCGAGTCGGACGCCGTCATGTCGGCGACACGGGGGGCCAGTTGGTCACGCAGCCGGTGGAGCGGCACACCTGCCGCAAACCCCGTACGCGCAGGCCACTCAGCCGGTTGTCGTTGATGGCCACCCCCTTGATTGGTCTAGTCCTAATTTGGTTCAGACCATTGACTTGCCCATGGCAACAGGACTACCTCATAGGCAACGCCCGCGCGTCACGCCCCAGTTGACGCCCCATCACCTCTTGGATGGCCATGAGACGTATGCGTTCCCTCCGTGCCACTATCACCGCTGCGGCCACCACCGTGGCCGCTCTGGGCCTCAGTGCGGTCGCGGGCACCCCCGCCCAAGCGGCGACTCCGCTGCCCGCCCATGTCTTCGCCCCGTACTTCGAGTCGTGGACAGGCGAGAGTCCTGCCGCCCTGAGCGCCCAGTCCGGCGCGAAACACCTGACGATGGCGTTCCTCCAGACCGCGGCCAAGGGATCCTGCACCGCCTACTGGAACGGCGACACCTCCCTGCCCATCGCCCAGACCTCCTTCGGCTCCGACATCAAGACGATCCAGGGCCGCGGCGGGGACGTCATCCCGTCCTTCGGCGGCTACACGGCGGACACCACCGGAACCGAGATCGCCGACAGCTGTACGGACGTCGACCAGATCGCCGCCGTCTACGAGAAGGTCATCACGACCTACGACATCCCCCGGCTCGACATGGACATCGAGGTCGACTCGCTGGACAACACCGCTGGGATCGACCGGCGGAACAAGGCCATCAAGAAGGTCCAGGACTGGGCCGCCGCCAACGGCCGCAAGCTGGAGATCTCCTACACCCTGCCGACGACCACCCACGGCCTCGCGGCCGGCGGTCTCGCCGTCCTCAAGAACGCCGTGACCAACGGTGCCAGGGTCGACGTCGCCAACATCATGACCTTCGACTACTACGACAACGCCTCCCACGACATGGCGGCCGACACCAAGACCGCCGCTCAGGGGCTGTACGACCAGCTGGCCAAGCTCTACCCGAGCAAGACCGCCGCCCAGCTCTGGGGCATGATCGGCGTCACCGAGATGCCCGGCGTCGACGACTTCGGCCCGGCCGAGACCCTCTCTCTCGCGAACGCCAAGCAGGTGTACGACTGGGCGGTCGCCAAGGGGATCAACATGATCTCCTTCTGGGCACTCCAGCGCGACAACGGCAGTTGCCCCGGCGGCGCCGCCGCGGACGGCTGCTCCGGCATCGCACAGAACACCTGGGACTTCTCGCACATCTTCGAGCCCTTCACCAGCGGCACCACCGCCCCGAGCAACGACTTCTCGCTGACGGCGACCCCGGCCGCCGCGACGGTCAAGGCCGGCGCCTCCGCCGTCACCTCCGTGAAGACCGCGGTGACATCGGGCTCCGCCCAGACCCTGAACCTCACGGTCAGCGGCGCACCTGCCGGCGTCACCGCCTCCCTGAGCCCCGCCTCGGTGACGGCCGGAGGAACCTCGACACTCACGCTCACCACCACCACGGCGGCCGTCAACGGCACGTACGCGATCGTGGTGAGCGGCGCGAGTCCCTCGGCCGCGCACTCGGCGACGTACACCCTGACGGTCACCGGCGGCAACGGAAACCAGTGCACGGCGGCGCCCTGGGCCTCGGCCACGATCTACACAGGAGGCCAGCAGGTGTCGTACAAGGGCCACACCTGGAAGGCCAAGTGGTGGACGACGGGCGAGGAGCCCGGCACCACCGGTGAGTGGGGCGTCTGGCAGGACCTCGGAGCCTGCTGAATCCGCAGGGATCTCCAGTACGTCGTCCGTCCGGGGTGCGGGCAGCGGGCAGCGTCACGTCGACGCGACGACCGTGACCGGTCAGACGTTGCCAAGGTCGGAGGAGACCCAGCGCTCCGGGCGGACCGTGACGACGACCGCTTCGCCATGGTTCGCCTCGGCGTACTCGACGTAGCCCTCAACCTTCTCGGGCGGCAGATAGCGCGACGCCATCTCGGTCAGATGCGCGCGGGTGGCGGGGACAGTGGAGATCACCGGACCCTCTACGGACACATAACGGACGGTCGGCTCGAGGCGATCGACCATGAGCGTGAACCGGCCCTTCCGCGCGATGAGTTCATGCTTGCGTGAGCCCTTGCCGGTGTGGATCCAGATATCGCCGCCGGGCGCGTACTGGTACCAGATCGGCACAGTCAACGGCGCCCTTCCCTCGCCTGCGTCGACCGCCAGGGCCGCGACATGCGGCTCGGCGAGGAATTGCTCACGCTCTTCGCGGGTCAGGGCCATGGAACTGCTCCTTCGGAGGTGGATGTCATTGCGGTCACGTCGTCAGACGGTTCGGCCCGGCATCCCGCACGAGGCCCCGGGGCGACGGTCCTAGTCCGCCGTCGCCGAAGTCCGGGCGCTTTCGTGCGTGCACGCCGGCCCTCGCGGTGTCGAGACCGCCTTGCCTCAAACATCCTGCACGCCCCGCACATCCGACCTGTGCATCGACGTGTCCGCCGCGCCGGTGCCGCCGTGGACGGGGCGACGCGATGCCGCTCGCGCCCCAGGGCAACACCTCCGCCTTCAACAGCCGTGCCGTGACCGGCGTGTCCGCCAAAGGCAGCGGCGAACTCCTCCCCCGGTACCGCCGCGACTGCCCCCTTCGGCCGGACGCGCGCGTCGACGCGGAGGCGGCGGCGAGCACGGCTCAGCAGCCCGCCGCGTCCGGGCCTCCTCGCACCGCTCGCCCGTGGCCGGACCTCGCCGGGGCCGCCCTCGGCATGGAGGCCTCCGACCTCGACGGCCGACGCCCGCTGAGCGACTACGGCCCGGACTCCCTCATGGCCGGCAGGATCCGACTCCAGCTCGCCCGTGACCACGGGCTTGAGGTGACGGCGGGTCAGTTGCTCGGCGCCCGCTCCCCGGCCCACCTGGAGGAGATCACCATGCCGCTGCCGAGCTGAGCCGGCGCGTCCTCCGCGCCGGGTGGGCGCGAGCGGATGCGGTCATCCGGCGCCGGCCGCCCGGCGGCTGCGGAAGGCGGCCACCCGGGCCCGGTTCTGGCACGTGACCGAGCAGAAGCGGCGTCGGCCGCCGGGCGACTGGTCGATGTACACATCGGCGCAGTGGGCGCCCGCGCACAACCCGATGCGCCCCCATCCGTGCTCGGCCAGGTGGGTGCGCAGCGTGACGGCGACGGCAGCGAGCAGCGCGTCGTCGGTCGCCGCCACGGACCAGACGGCGTGGAACGTGTCGTCCGGCGCGGCCGCCAGCACCGGACGCGCTCCGGCGGCAGAGAGCAGCCGGGTGAGCCGGTCGGCGCAGCCGGGCGCGTCGGCGGCGGCGAACACCGGATGGATCGCGTCCGCCACGCGGGCCACGGCGTCCGCGTCCAGCGCGTCCCGCACCGCACCGGGCAGCGACAGGTCACCGAGGGAGTCCAGGCGGGGCAGCGGCTCGTCGGTCCGCAGGCCCTCCTGGCGAGGCCGGGCGCCCCAGCCGTTGACCAGATCGACGAGTACCTCCGGGGTCAGCACGGACACGGTGACGGTTCTACCTCCACAGTCCATAACTTCACCGTAACGCATTGAGCCGCTTCTTCACGTTGCAGGGACGCGCTCCACTCGGTAACGTCATGAGTGGCCTTTATGCGTTACGCAGAGATGTCCGGGCAGATGGGCAAACCCTGGAGGAGACCATGCTCGACCTCACACTGCTGCCGGCCTATCTGGTGGCCGTAACACTCGTCACCGTCGCTCCGGGACCGGATGCCGCGTACATCGTGGCGGTCGCCGTCGAGCGCGGACCGCGGGCAGGCCTGCTCTCCGCCACCGGGATGGCTCTGGGCATGGTCGTCCACGTGACCGCTGCGGCACTGGGCCTCGCCGTCCTGCTGAAGTCCACCCCCCTGGCGTTGACGGCGCTGGAACTGGCGGGCGGCCTCTACCTCGGCCTGCTCGCCGTAAAGACCTTGCGCACCGCGCGGAAGCCTCTCGTTCACGCCACGGCGACGCCCCCCGGCCGCGACGTCCTGCGCCGCGCCGTGGTCACCAATCTGCTCAACCCGAAAACGGTGCTCTTCTTCGCCGCCTTCCTCCCGCGCTTCACCAACCCGGACCGAGGAGCGCTCTGGCTGCAACTGGTCACCCTCGGGCTGATCTTCCTCGCGATGGGCCTGATCTGGGACAGCACCATCGGCCTGTGCGCGGGCCGGCTGGGGCAGGGGCTGCTGCACGGCCCCACGGCGGCCACCGCGGTCAACATCGCGGCCGGACTGACCTTCGCCACGCTCGCCGGGCTCCTGCTGAAGGACGTGGTCACCGCACTGTGAGCGGCTCCGTGCCCCGGCCCGTCAGCTGAGGTTCCGGCTTCGCCTCCGCCACTCACGTCGACTGCGCGGGTGCGTGACGGGCTGGGCATGGGCGGCATGTCCGGACGCCCTCTCGCGCTGCTCGAGGCGGTCTCGGTCCTACGGCCATCGAGCGCCCCGGCGCGAAACATGGCACTGGCCGAGCGCGCAGACGATTGACCGGCGCGGCATCCGCCGATCCAGCGCTCGATGTACGCGTTCGCTCGTGGGGCCCGGACCGGGGTGCAGCCCAAGGGCCGGACCCTGGAATCCATGGGCTGACCGGGGCCTGCGGCGGTCGCCTCCGTCGAGGCTCCGACCTGCACACGCGCACCATCGCACCAGCCGGTCGGGTGCACGCTCACAACGGCGCGTGGACCCGACCGCCATGTGGGCGGCGGATGACGGCTGTTGGGCGCAAGTGCCCGTGCAGCTGTGCTGCCCTTTCGGTACTTCCGTGGATGTGTCCCTGTGCTGTAGTCAGGGGAGCAGCCCGGATCGACTGCACAGAAAGGCTCTTGATGCGCGCTCAGGACGCGGACAGGACTCCCAGGGCAGCAAAGGCCCTCCGTACGAGTGCGGTCTCCGCCGCGCCGCAGGAAGACGTGCCCCGGACCGCGCTCGTGGCCCTGCAGCGCAGCATCGGTAACGCCGCCGTCAGCCGCCTGATCGAGGAGGCCCGGCACCAACACGACGAGGGCTGCGGCCACGAGCAGGACACCGCGCCCGTGCAGCGCTCCGCCGTCCACGACGTCCTGCGCGGCTCAGGACAGCCCATGGCGGCGCCGCTGCGGCAGGAGATGGAGGCGCGTCTCGGCGCGGACTTCTCCGATGTACGCCTGCACACAGGCCCAACCGCCCAGCGCTCGGCCGGCGAGATCGGCGCCCGCGCCTACACCTCGGGCAGCAGCATCGTCATCGGCGACGGCGGCGCCGACAAGCACACCCTGGCCCACGAACTCACCCACGTCGTCCAGCAGCGCCAGGGACCGGTGGCTGGGACTGCCCGGGGTGACGGGCTACGCGTCAGCGACCCTTCGGACCGGTTCGAGCGGGAGGCGGAGGCGACAGCCAGACGCGTCATGTCCGTGTCCGCTCCGCACGCCGGGCGGGCCTCGGAACCGGCCGCGGAGCAGCGGCCGGCGGCGGCCGGGGACGGGACGGTCCAACGCGCTCTGAACACGGAGGACATCGACAGGTGGAAGGAGAAGCTGGGACTGGCGAGCGCACCCATGGTGGTCGAGGTGCCCGCGAACACGTCCGCGGCGACTCCGTTCTCCGAATATCCGGCGGACTGCCGCATCAACCTCACCCCCGAAGTCGCGGCCTTGAACGTGAATACGGTCACCGGCGTGGACGGCACCGATGCCGGAGTGATCATTTCCTCGGCCGGCGGTGGAGCCTACTTCGAGGAGCACCGGGTCCTGCTGGTCAACCATGAGGTGTCGGGTGACTACACGAAGAATCAGACGATCATGCACGAGCTCGGCCACCAGAAGCAGCAGGAAGGGGGCATCGACATCAACCAGACGAGAAACAGCAAGGCGCTGGTCGAGTACCACAACATCGTCTGCAACGAAAATATGCTGACCCACGCGGATGACAACCAGGCGAAGCCCCGCTTCTTCTATATGGGGAGAGGCGACCTTTCACTCTCCACGGACACGAAGACCAGGATGACGGCGGCCGGCTGGGCCCCCACCTCCAACCTCTGGGACCTCATGCAGCGGCATGTGAGTGAACGGGGCAATGACAACGAGAAGAGGCTGCTGCAGGAGATCACGACAGCGCTGGACAGCGAAGAAAATACCGCCCGCTACGCCGAGAAATCAGGAAACAAGTTTTCCAAGAGCTACAAGGATGCGATCAAAGCCAACCTTGCGGGGCTCTATTTCACCGGGAAGTTCCCAGCGCCTGCGGCGGCGTAGGACGACCACGAGCTGAGCTCCCCGGCCACCCACGCTGGGCTGTGCCGGCCGGCCCACTCCTCCGCGGCCAAGGATGAGCCAAGGATGACAGCTGGCTAATTTCGGGGAGGGGCGACATCGTGCCGTCATTCGTCCTACGCCACCGGGTCCGCCTCCACCACCTCGCTGATGCCCCGCAGGGCCGCCGCCCCGCTCGCCACGTCCGCGCCGCGGACCAGCGTGGGCGTGCGCCTGTCGCGGCGAGCCGCATCCCGGATGCCGCAGAGGACTCCACGACCGCGTGCTGATCGTCAACGAGCGGCACCTGCGAAGCGTCCTGGCCGCATACGAAACGCACTCTAAAAGCAATGCTGTTGCTTTACGGGCTGGCGGGTTGGGGTCGTTGGATGCGGACGGCTTGAACGCCGGCGCGGGCGGGCTGGGGCCAGTTCTGGTGTTC
>NZ_JBIWKA010000021.1:0-77584 GCF_044765445.1 Streptomyces sp. NPDC102467
CGGCCGGTGGGGACTCCTCGCGCCGTTCCCCGCGCCCCTGGAGGGGTTCTTCGTCCGCCGGCCGGTGGGGACTCCTCGCGCCGTTCCCCGCGCCCTGGAGGGGTTCTTCGTCCGCCGGCCGGTGGGGACTCCTCGCGCCGTTCCCCGCGCCCCTGGAGGGGCTTGCGGCTTCGCCGCTGCCCCCCAGGGGCGCGGGATGCGCGGCCGTGAGATGGCGCACGCAGTGCGCATTTCAGGGGCGCGGGGAACTGCGCGACCAGCCACGACGAGAGCCGCACCCGCGCACAACGGCAACCCCCGCGGCGCGGCATCGCACCCGCGCACAACGGCAACCCCCGCGGCGCGGCATCGCACCCGCGCACAACGGCAACCCCCGCGGCACGGCATCGCACCCGCGCACAACAGCCACCCCCGCGGCGCGGCATCGCACCCTCACACCGCCCCCGCCGGTCCGCTGAGCCCACCGTTCCCCCCGGGAAACGATCGGGACGCCCCCGAGAAACACCCACCCCGCACGCTGCACAGCATGAATCGCGTCGTCGTCATCGGCACCGGCCTGGCCGGCACCCGCCTCGCCCGCCGTCTGGGCGAGCGCGCGGTGCTGATCGGGGAGGAGCCGCACGCCCCGTACAACCGGGTGCTGCTCGCCGAGGTCCTGGCGGGCAGTTACGGCCCCGACGTCATCGAACTGCCCGGCACCCCCGGCCCCCGGTTGCACACCCGCGCCGTCCGTATCGACCGCGCCCGGCGCCTGGTGCAGTGCGAGAGCGGCGCCGATGTGGCGTACGACACGCTGGTCCTGGCCACTGGATCGAACCCGGTACTGCCGCCGCTGCGCGGGCTGTTCGAGCCCGGTGCCACCGAACTGCCGGGCGGCGTGCACGCGTTCCGCACCATGGACGACTGCATGGCACTGTCGGACGCGGTGGCGGAGGGCACACGCGCCGTCGTCATCGGTGGCGGCCTGCTCGGCGTCTCGGCGGCCCGCGCCCTGGCCAGGCGTGGCGCCCAGGTGGTGCTCGTCCAGCAGTCCGAGCGGCTCATGGAACGCCAACTCGATCCGGCGTCATCGGAGTTGGTACACCGGCACCTGACCGCACTCGGCGTCGAGATCCACACGGAGTGCCGGGTGCGGGCCGTCGGCGTCCTCGGCGGACGCGTGACCCGTGTCGAACTCCACGACGGATATGTGCTCGGCACCGACGTCACCGTCCTCGCCTGCGGCGCCCGGCCCAGGACCGGGCTCGCGAGCGCGGCGGGTCTCGACGTGCGCCAAGGCATCGTCGTGGACGACGAGTTGCGCACCAGCGACCCGCACATCCACGCCGTCGGCGACTGCGCCCAGCACGGCGGCACGGTGTACGGGCTCGCCGCACCGGCCATGGAACAGGCCGATGCCCTCGCCGACCTGCTGACCGGGGCCACCGGGACGTACACCGGCACCCGCGCCCTGACCCGGCTCACGCTGCCGCACGAGGCGGGCCCTCTGGACCTCGCCGCGTTCGGCGAGACGGAGCCGCTGCCCGGTGACGACGTCGTCCAGCTCGCGGACGCGACGCGCGGCACGTACCGCAGGGTCGTGGTGCGCGGCGACCGGCTCGTCGGCGGGGTCCTGGTCGGCGCGCTCGGCGGCGTCGGCGCGCTCGCGCACGCCTGGGAATCGAACGAACCGCTGCCCGCCGACGACGGCGCGCCGCTGCTGCACCTGCTCACCAACGACGGAGGCCTCTGACATGGCGACCTCAACACCCACCCTCGTCCTCGTCGGCCACGGCATGGTCGGCCAGCGCTTCCTCGAAGCGGCGGCCGAGCGCGGTCTCACCGGGACGCACCGCGTGGTCGTCCTGTGCGAGGAGCCGCGGCCCGCCTACGACCGCGTCCACCTCACCTCGTACTTCTCGGGCACGACGCCCGAGGAACTCTCCATGACCGACCCGGAGTTCATCGAGAAGCACGGCATCGAGCTGCACCTCGGCGACCCCGCGGTGGAGATCGACCGGGCCACCCGCACCGTGCGCGCCCGGTCCGGACTCACCGTCACCTACGACGCGCTGGTGCTGGCCACGGGCTCGTACCCGTTCGTGCCGCCGGTCCCCGGCAAGGACACGACGGGCTGCTTCGTGTACCGCACGATCGACGACCTGTACGCGATCGAGGAGTACGCGAAGAAGAACGCGACGGTCGGCGCGGTGGTGGGCGGCGGGCTGCTCGGCCTGGAGGCCGCGGGCGCGCTCCAGGGCCTCGGACTGACCACGCACATCGTGGAGTTCGCGCCCCGGCTGATGCCCGTCCAGGTCGACGAGGGCGGCGGCGCGGCACTGCTGCGGACCATCACCGGCATGGGCCTCTCCGTCCACACCGGCGTCGGCACGCAGGAGATCCTGGCCGATCCGGAGCGCGGCGACGCCGTGCGCGGCATGAGACTGTCGGACGGCTCGGAGCTCGCGACCGACCTCGTCGTCTTCTCGGCGGGTGTCCGGCCGCGGGACCAACTCGCCCGCGACATGGGCCTGTCGGTGGGTGAGCGCGGCGGCATCGCCGTCGACGAGCAGTGCCGCACCAGCGACCCGGCGGTGTTCGCGATCGGCGAGTGCGCGCTCGCCGCCGACGGCCGGGTGTACGGGCTCGTGGCGCCCGGGTACGAGATGGCGGTGACGGCCGCCGCGGCCATCGAAGGGGATGAGACCGACGGTTTCACCGGCGCCGACCTGTCCACCAAGCTGAAGCTGCTCGGCGTGGACGTGGCGTCCTTCGGTGACGCGCACGGCGCGGCCGACGGCTGCCTCGACGTCGTCTACTCCGACTCGCGTTCGGGCACGTACAAGAAGCTGGTCATCGGCGGTGAGGGCGAGCTGCTCGGCGGCATTCTCGTCGGCGACGCGGAGGCGTACGGGACGCTGCGCGCGCTGACCGGTACCGTGCCGCCGCTCGCTCCCGAACAACTGGTGCTGCCTGCGGGTGCGGGCGCCCCGGCGCAGCTCGGCCCGGAGGCGCTGCCCGACTCGGCCGTCATCTGCTCCTGCCACAACGTCACCAAGGGCGAGATCTGCACGCACTCCTCGCTGCCGGAGGTGAAGAAGTGCACCAAGGCCGGTACTGGTTGCGGGAGTTGCGTCAAGCTCATCGGGCAGCTGCTGCCGAAGTCCGGTGACGACGGGCTGTGCGGCTGCTTCCAGCACACGCGCCAGGAGCTGTACGAGATCGTGCGCGTCAAGCGGATCACCACGTACGCGCGACTCCTTGACGAGCACGGCCGCCAGGAGGCGCGCGGCGGTGAGGGCTGCGAGGTCTGCAAGCCGACGGTCGGGTCGATCATCGCCTCGCTCGCCCCGTCGATCGGCGCGGACGGCTACGTCCTCCAGGGCGAGCAGTCGGCGCTGCAGGACACCAACGACCACTTCCTCGCCAACCTGCAGAAGAACGGCTCGTACTCGGTCGTGCCCAGGATCCCCGGCGGTGAGATCACTCCGGAGAAGCTGATCGTGATCGGCGAGGTCGCCCGGGACTTCGATCTGTACACCAAGATCACTGGTGGCCAGCGGATCGACCTGTTCGGCGCGCGGGTCGATCAACTCCCGATGATCTGGGCCCGGTTGGTCGACGCGGGCTTCGAGTCCGGGCACGCGTACGGCAAGTCGCTGCGCACCGTGAAGTCGTGCGTCGGGCAGACCTGGTGCCGGTACGGCGTGCAGGACTCGGTCCGCATGGCGATCGATCTGGAGCTGCGCTACCGCGGCCTGCGGGCGCCCCACAAGCTGAAGTCGGCGGTCTCCGGGTGCGCCCGCGAGTGCGCGGAGGCCCAGTCGAAGGACTTCGGCATCATCGCCACGGCCAACGGCTGGAACCTGTACGTGGGCGGCAACGGTGGCATGACGCCCCGTCACGCCGACCTGCTGGCACAGGATTTGAGCGATGCCGAGCTGATCCGGCTGATCGACCGGTTCCTGATGTTCTACATCCGCACCGGCGACCGCCTCGAACGCACCGCGGCCTGGCTGGACCGCATCGACGGCGGCCTTGAGCACGTACGGGACGTCGTCGTGCACGACTCGCTCGGCATCTGCGACGAGCTGGAGGCCCTGATGGCCGCCCACGTGGCGCACTACCGCGACGAGTGGTCCGAGACCCTCGACGACCCGGAGCGCCTGGCCCGCTTCGTCTCCTTCGTGAACGCCCCCGACACCCCGGACCCGACGGTCCGCTTCGTCGCGGAGCGCGACCAGATCAAGCCCGAACTGCCCCTGATCCCCCTGGAAGGACTGGCCATCCGATGACGATGACGGCGACCATGACCGCGACCGTGACCGAGACGACGCTCACTCCCGAGGAGACGACGCTCCTGGTCGAACTCGACCTGGACGGTGCCTGGTTCACCGTCTGCGACCTCGCCCTCCTCACTCCGGGGCGCGGGGTCGCGGCCCTCCTGCCGGACGGCCGGCAGGCGGCGGTCTTCCTCGACCGCTCGGGCAGCGTGTACGCGGTGGACAACACGGACCCGTTCACCGGAGCGGCAGTGCTCTCGCGCGGGTTGCTGGGTTCGGCGCTCGGGCGCCCGTTCGTGGCGTCTCCCCTGCTGAAGCAGCGCTTCGACCTGGAGACGGGGCGCTGCCTGGACGACGAGACGGCCACCGTCCGGGCGTACCCGGTGCGGACCGTCCAGGCCGCCTAGAGGTCCGGGCCACGTAATACTTGACCGCTCGTTCTGGATTGACGTAGATTCCCCGATGTGGCCAGGACCAAGGAATTCGATCCGGACGCCGCGCTGCAGGCAGCCCTCGAGCTGTTCCATCGGCGCGGCTACGAGGCGACCTCGATGGCGGACCTCGTCGAGCACCTCGGCATCGGGCGCGCCAGCATCTACGCGACGTTCGGCAACAAGCACGCGCTGTACCTGAAGGCGCTGGACCGCTACACCGACTCCACCGACCTGCACGTGCTCGCCGAACTGTCCGGCGGCGGACCTGCGCTGCCTGCGGTACGCGCCCTGGTACGCCGGTTCGCCGCCGAGGCGACCACCGACGACGAGCGCCTGCTCGGCTGCCTCGTCACGAACACCGCGGCAGAGCTCGGCCCGCACGACCCGCAGGCCGCCCGCCGGGTGGAGCGCAGTTGGGAGCAGATCGAGACCGTGCTGCACGGCGCACTCCTGCGCGCCCGCGCCCAGGGCGAACTGCCGGCCGACCGCGACCCGCGCGCGCTCGCCCGCCTCCTGCTGGTCCTCATGCAGGGCATCCGCGTCGTGGGCAAGGCCTCGCCGGACACCCGGCGCATCCAGGACGCGGCGGAGCAGGCGCTGGCCCTCCTGGACTGACCCGCGCATCCGCCGCCGCCCGGCGGATCTTTCGCGTATCTCGATATTGAACCGATCGGTCAAGAACACTCACACCAGGAGCCGTCATGTCTTCCGTTCCGTCCACGCCCCGCACGCGCTTCTCCGGCACGACCGCCCTTGTCACCGGCGCGGGTTCGGGTCTGGGGCGGGCCGTCGCGCTCGCCCTCGCCGCGGAGGGCGCGCGGGTGGTCGTCACGGGCCGCTCCCCCGCGCCGCTCGCCGAGACCGTCGCGCTCATCGAAGCGGCGGGCGGCACGGCCCTCGCCCACGTGGCGGACGTGTCCCGCGCCGATGAGGCAACAGCCGCCGTCCGTACGGCTGTTGACCGGTTCGGCTCGCTCGACGTCGCCGTGAACGCGGCCGGGGTACTGCGCGGCGCGGGCACCCCCGGCGGCGACCTGGCCCACGGCGACTGGCGGGCCCTGCTCGACACGAACGTCACCGGCGTCCTGTACTCGCTGCAGGCCGAGATCGCCCAGATGCGCGGCCAGGCCGGCGGCGGCGCCATCGTCAACGTCTCCTCGAACCTGGGGCCCCACAAGTCCGCCCGTGGCATGACCGGTTACGCCGTGTCGAAGGCGGCCGTCTCTGCGCTGACCCGCGGCGCCGCCCTGGACCACATCGCGGAGGGCGTCCGCATCAACGCGGTCAGCCCCGGCCCCATGGCCACCACCATGTCGCTGCGCTCGGGCGAGACCCCGGCCGAGCAGGCCGTACGCATGAAGGCCGAGTCCCCGCTCGGCCGCGTATCGACGACCGAGGAGGCCGCCGCCGCCGTGCTGTACCTGGCCTCCGCCGACGCGGCCTCGGTGGTCGGCGCGGATCTGGTGATCGACGGCGGGGCGGCTGTCTGAGCCGCCCACCACCCCGATGCAGCCGCCGCCCACACATCAGCGGATCGTCAAGGTGCGGGCCACCCAAGTCAGTGGCGCGTCAAAGGGGGCTGACGCGGCGGGGAGTCCGGCCTACGGTGCGCTGCATGGCACTCAATGTGACGGGGTCGGCCGAGGCCGCGCGGCCGGGGACGACCGACCGGAACTGGCCGCGGGAGCTACGGGCCGCGCTGCTCTGCGCCGGGCTGCTGTTCGCGCTCGTGGTCACCATCGACACGGCCCACTCCACCCTGACGCCTGCCCGCACCGCTTTGTGGACGGGCGTGTCCCTCCTCCTCTACGCCGTGCTGCACCCGCCGCGCGTGACGGCGGGCCCCGGCTGGCTCGCGGTGCGCGGCCTGGGCGGGCGGCGGCACGTCTGCACCGACCTGCTGGTGTCGGTACGGCGCGGGGAGGGCATCACGCCCCGGCTCGTCCTGCGGGACGCGCTCGGCACCCGCGTGGAAGTCGACCCCAGGATCCTCGTGGCGAACCCGCTGCTGTGGCACGGCCTGGAGACGGGCGCGGCGCGGGCGCGAGCCGGCGGGCTGCTGGTGACCGGCTCGGACGTGCTGCGGGAAGTGGGGGAACGGGTGGACAGGGCCGGCGCGCGGGGGATCTTCGAGGCATCGGGCCTCGGCACGACACCCCGTCCCGGCCGCCCACCCCGGCGTTGACCCCTCGCCCGCCTAGCCCCTCGCCCCCCTAGCCCCTCGCCCGCCTCAGCCCTTCAGGCCGCTGTACCCGACGCCGGTCAACTGTTCCGACGCGGCCCAAAGCCGCTCCCCCGCCACGTCGTTGAGCGTCCACGACGCCCGCCACGACCTGGCGGGCGCCCCGCGCCACATCAGCACGCGCGGCCCGTAGAAGTCGTCGGGGCGTACGTCGGGCGCGGTCGCCGCGTACAGCGTGGGCAGCGCCCCGTCCTCGGCAGGCTGCGCGAAGACCCGGTTGCCCACTTCCACGATGCGCTCGGCGCCCTTGCGTCCCTCCATCCGGACACCGCGCGTCTGCAACGACGTGGCGGCGTACCCGGGGTGGGCGGCGGCGACCACGAGATCCGCGCCGGCGGCGCCGATGCGCCGCGCCAGCTCGTGCACGAACAGCAGGTTCGCGGTCTTGGACCGGCCGTATGCCACCCAACGCCGGTATTTACGCTCGCTGTTGAGGTCGACGATGTCGATGTTGGAGAGGGCGTGCAGCCCACTGGAGACGGAGACGATACGGGCGCCGGGCGTACCGAGCAGGTTCGGCAGCAGCAGCCCGGTCAGCGCGAAGTGGCCGAGGTGGTTGACCCCGAACTGGGTCTCGAACCCGTCGGCGGTGCGCGCGTACGGCAGCGCCATGACCCCGGCGTTGTTGACGAGCAGATCGAGCGGCCGGTCGCCCCAGCCGACGGTGAATTTCCGTACGGAGTCGAGGTCCCCGAGGTCCAGGGCGCCGAACTCGACTTCGGCGTCCGGCACTTCGGTGTGCAGCCGGTCCAGCGCGGCGGTGCCCCGCTCCACGCTGCGGCAGGCGAGTACGACGTGGGCGCCCGCGCGGGCCAGCTCGCGCGCGGTGACGTAGCCGATGCCACTGTTGGCGCCGGTGACCACGGCCGTACGGCCGTTCAGGTCGGGGATGTCGCTGGCGTTCCAGCCGCTCATGGTGGGGCTCCCTGGTCGCGCGGTCGGTCTTCCCTGGTGTGCGGACGGTTACCCGACAGTAAAGTGGTAGCCCCCGTTCCGCTCAACCCCGCCTTGCGCCCCGCCTTGTGCGCCACCTCACGCCCCGCCTCATGCCGAGAGGGCGGCACCCCCCGCACAGGGGTGCCGCCCTCTCGTCCCGCGGACCGGAGCCGCCGCCGATCGGTGAGGGTCGGGGACCGACACCGGCTCCGGAGTCCATGGCCCTACCGGTGGTCGCTGCCCATCGAGGACGAGGCGGCGCGGCCCGCTTCCAGGCGGGCGACCGGGATGCGGAACGGCGAGCAGGAGACGTAGTCGAGGCCCACCTCGTGGAAGAAGTGCACCGACTCCGGGTCGCCGCCGTGCTCACCGCAGACGCCGAGCTTGAGGTCGGGGCGGGTGGCCCGGCCGGCCTCTGCGGCGCTGCGCACCAGGGAGCCCACGCCGTCCCGGTCGATCGTCTCGAACGGCGATACCCCGAAGATGCCCTTCTCCAGGTACGCCGTGAAGAACGAGGCCTCGACGTCGTCGCGGCTGAAGCCCCAGACGGTCTGCGTCAGGTCGTTCGTGCCGAAGGAGAAGAACTGGGCGGCCTCGGCGATCTGCCCGGCCGTGAGGGCGGCGCGGGGCAGCTCGATCATGGTGCCGATGGCAAGCTTCAGCTGGACGCCGGTCTGCTCCTGGACCTCGGCGATGACCCGGTCGGCCTCCTCGCGGACGATCTCCAGTTCCTGGACGGTGCCGACGAGCGGGATCATGATCTCACCGCGCGGGTCGCCCTTGGCGTTCTTGCGGGCGGCGGCGGCCTCGGCGATGGCGCGTACCTGCATCGCGAACAGGCCGGGGATGACGAGCCCGAGGCGCACACCGCGCAGGCCGAGCATCGGGTTCTGCTCGTGCAGCCGGTGCACGGCCTGGAGCAGCCGCAGATCGTTCTCGTTGTTGTCCTGACGGGACTCGGCGAGCGCGACGCGCACCGACAGCTCGGTGATGTCGGGCAGGAACTCGTGCAGCGGCGGGTCGAGCAGCCGGATGGTGACCGGCAGTCCGTCCATCGCCTCGAACAGCTCGACGAAGTCCTGCTTCTGGAGCGGCAGGAGCTGCTTGAGCGAGTCCTCGCGCTCGGTGTCCGTGTCGGCGAGGATCAGCTTCTCGACCATTTCGCGGCGCTCGCCGAGGAACATGTGCTCGGTGCGGCACAGGCCGATGCCCTGGGCGCCGAACCGCCGGGCACGCAGGGCGTCCTCGGCGTTGTCGGCGTTGGCCCGTACGCGCAGGCGGCGTACTCGGTCCGCGTAGGCCATGATCCGGTGCACGGCGCCGACCAGCTCGTCGGCGTCGTCGGCGCCGGCGTGCATGCGGCCCTCGAAGTACTCGACGACCGGGGACGGTACGACGGGCACCTCACCGAGGTACACCTTGCCGGTGGAGCCGTCGATGGAGATGACGTCGCCCTCC
Organism: Streptomyces sp. NPDC102467; assembly: GCF_044765445.1. Taxonomy (NCBI): domain Bacteria; kingdom Bacillati; phylum Actinomycetota; class Actinomycetes; order Kitasatosporales; family Streptomycetaceae; genus Streptomyces; species Streptomyces sp. NPDC102467. The sequence goes on from NZ_JBIWKA010000021.1 coordinate 9,333, forward strand.
TCGACCACCACGTCGCCGACGGTGAGCCGCCGCCGCTTGGTGTCGACCCCGAGCTCCTCCGCGCCGCAGACACAGGTCTTGCCCATGCCGCGCGCCACGACGGCCGCGTGCGAGGTCTTGCCGCCGCGCGAGGTCAGGATGCCCTCGGCCGCGATCATGCCGTCGAGGTCGTCGGGGTTGGTCTCCCGGCGGACCAGGATGACCTTCTCGCCGGAGCGCGACCACTTGATCGCGGTGTACGTGTCGAAGACCGCCTTGCCGACGGCGGCACCCGGCGACGCGGCGATGCCGCGCCCCAGCTGCTCTACCTTCGCCTCTTCGTCGAATTTGGGAAACATCAACTGCGCGAGCTGTGCGCCGCTGACGCGCTGCAGGGCCTCGGCCTCGTCGATCAGGCCCTGGTCGACGAGCTGGGTCGCGATGCGAAAGGCGGCGCCCGCGGTCCGCTTGCCGACGCGGGTCTGCAGCATCCACAACTGGCCGCGCTCGATGGTGAATTCGATGTCGCAGAGATCCTTGTAGTGGTTCTCCAGGGTCTCCATGATCTGCATGAGCTGGTCGTACGACTTCTTGTCGATCTGCTCCAGCTCGGCGAGCGCCACCGTGTTGCGGATACCGGCGACGACGTCCTCGCCCTGCGCGTTCTGCAGGTAGTCGCCGTAGACGCCCTGGTGGCCCGAGGCCGGGTCGCGAGTGAAGGCGACGCCCGTGCCCGAGTCGGGGCCGAGGTTGCCGAAGACCATCGAGCACACGTTGACCGCGGTGCCGAGGTCGCCCGGGATGCGCTCCTGGCGGCGGTACAGCTTGGCACGGTCGGTGTTCCACGAGTCGAAGACCGCGTGGATGGCGAGATCCATCTGTTCGCGCGGGTCCTGCGGGAAGTCGCGCCCGGCCTCGGTCTTGACGATCTTCTTGAAGCGCGTGACGAGCTTCTTCAGGTCGGCCGCGTCCAGGTCGGTGTCGACCGTGACCTTCTTGGCGTGCTTGGCCTTCTCCAGCGCGTCCTCGAAGAGTTCGCCGTCGACGTCGAGAACGGTCTTGCCGAACATCTGGATGAGGCGGCGGTACGAGTCCCAGGCGAAGCGCTCGTCGCCCGCTTGCTTCGCGAGGCCCTGCACCGACTTGTCGGAGAGACCGATGTTGAGGACCGTGTCCATCATGCCGGGCATGGAGAACTTGGCGCCCGAACGGACCGACACCAGAAGGGGGTTGTCGGCCTGGCCGAGCTTCTTCCCCATCTTCTTCTCGAGGGCGTCGAGGTGGGCGCCGACCTCGTCACGCAGTGCCACCGGCTCCTCGCCGCTGTCGAGGTAGACCTTGCAGGCCTCGGTGGTGATGGTGAAGCCCGGAGGAACGGGAAGCCCCAGGTTGGTCATCTCGGCGAGGTTGGCACCCTTGCCGCCGAGAAGGTCCTTGAGGTCCTTGTTCCCCTCGGTGAAGTCATAGACGAACTTCGCGCCCTGAACACCTTGATCGCCTTGATCGGCTACCTGAGGATCTTTGTTTTCCGACACGGGTCTCGACTCCTCGAGGCTCGGTGGCTGCCCTGACGGCGAGGAACATACCCAGATCCAAGGCCCCTGGGTACGTCCACTTTGCCGTCATGCGGCCGTAACCACCCGTCCGCCAGGAGATCGAAAGTGACCGCCGGGTACCGGCAGGCTCCGCACCGCGTTCACTTCCCGAAGGGTCAACCCTCGTAGACCCCGGATATCGCTCACATGAGCAGCGCACGCTCTCATGTGCGTTCAAGTCATAAATGATCGCGCAGTGGCACTCAGTGCCACGGCTTGGAGAAGTGCAGTCAGCGAATTTCCGCTCATCTGAGCGTGACGGTGATCAGAGGTGGCGAGAATCACGCCGTTTGAACCGGGGTTCGGACGGCGGGATGTCACTATGCGGACGCCCTGCGGGGCTTGGCGGGGTGTCGTGGGGGCGCGGAGTCCTGAGCGGAAGGCCTTTCCGGCCAGATCTTTGACGATCTTCGGGGCGAAGCGTTTGCCGACCGCGGGCCGGTGGGGGCATATCGCGCAGTTCCTCGCGCCCCTGGGGGGGTTGTTCTGTGCCTGCGGGCCGGTGGGGGCTGGTCGCGCCGTTCCCCGCGCCCCTGAGGGGGTTGTTCTGTGCCTGCGGGCCGGTGGGGGCTGGTCGCGCCGTTCCCCGCGCCCCTGAGGGGGTTGTTCTGTGTCTGCGGGCCGGTGGGGGCTGGTCGCGCCGTTCCCCGCGCCCCTGAAATGCGCACTGCGTGCGCTATTTCATCGGGCGCGCTTGACGCGCTCATGGGGCTGCGGCGAAGCCGCATGCTCCAGGGGCGCGGGGAACTGCGCGAGAAGCCCCCACCGGCCCGCGGACGAAACACTCCCAGGGGCGCGGGGAACGGCGCGATCAGCTACGCCGGACCCGCGGGCACACGACGACCCAGGGGGCGCGGGGAACTGCGCGAGGAGTCCCCGCCGGGCCGCAGGCGAAGAACAACCCAGGGGCGCGGGGAACGGCGCGACCAGCCCCCACCGGCCCGCGGGCGAAGAGCGGGCGCAGCCGGGGCAGACCGACGATCAACCGCCGGAGGTGTCCAGCTCCGCGTCCTCGGAGAGCCCCGCGCAGTCGTACGGGTCGCGGAGCCAGCCGTCCGGCAGCACGACCCTGTTGTTGCCGGACGTGCGGCCCCGAGGGCCGTCCGCGCCGACGGGCCAGTCCTGGTCGAGGTCCAACTCGTCCAGCCCGCCGCGGAGTTCGGCCAGGGACGAGGTGATCGCAAGACGCTTGCGCATCTCGGAGCCGACCGCGAAACCCTTCAGATACCAGGCCACGTGCTTGCGGAAGTCGATGACGCCGCGGGCCTCGTCGCCGATCCACTCACCGAGGAGCGTGGCGTGCCGCACCATCGCGTCAGCCACGACCCGCAGCGTGGGACGGACCCGCTCGGGCCGCCCCTCGAACGCCGCGACCAGGTCGGCGAAGAGCCACGGACGGCCGAGGCAGCCCCGGCCCACGACGACACCGTCCACACCGGTCTCGCGGACCATGCGCAGCGCGTCGTCGGCCGACCAGATGTCGCCGTTGCCGAGCACGGGGATCTCCGGGACGTGCTCCTTGAGGCGGGCGATCGCGTCCCAGTCGGCCGTGCCGCCGTAGTGCTGGGCCGCCGTGCGCCCGTGCAGCGCGATCGCCGTCACGCCCTCCTCGACCGCGATCCGGCCGGCGTCGAGGAACGTGATGTGGTCGTCGTCGATGCCCTTGCGCATCTTCATCGTGACCGGGAGGTCACCCGCCCCGGTCACGGCCTCGCGCAGGATCGCGCGGAGCAGAGGCCGCTTGTACGGGAGCGCTGAGCCGCCGCCCTTGCGCGTGACCTTCGGGACGGGGCAGCCGAAGTTCAGGTCGATGTGGTCGGCGAGGCCCTCCTCCGCGATCATGCGGACGGCCTTGCCGACGGTCGCCGGGTCGACCCCGTACAACTGGATGGACCGCGGCTTCTCACTCTCGTCGAAGTGGATGAGCTGCATGGTCTTCTCGTTGCGCTCGACCAGCGCCCGCGTCGTGATCATCTCGCTGACGAAGAGCCCCTTGCCGCCGGAGAATTCGCGGCACAGGGTGCGGAACGGCGCGTTCGTGATGCCCGCCATGGGTGCGAGGACCACGGGCGGGACGACGGTGTGCGGTCCGACGGTGAGGGGCGGGGTCGTAGCGGTCATGCCCCCATTGTCCCGTACGCCGAACGGGGGGTGCGCACGGACCGCGGCTCCGCGGAACACACAGGTCAGCGCGGTGCGGCCGCGAGCCGCTCCAGGCGCTCCTCGGTCTCGTCGTCCGCGGGGACGTACGTGACGACGCGGTACGCGCCGCTCTCCGGCGCCAGCCACATGTGGCGGTGCTCCAGACGCAGCAGGCCGATCTCCGGGTCCACGTGCTCGTACCGCTTGACGTGGGAGACCATCGGCGCGACCTCGCGCCGCTCCCACAGTTCGCGGAACTCCGACGACGCCGTGAGGAGTTCGTCGACGGTCGCCTTCCAGGCGGGCTCGGCGAGATGCTCGGCCATCGCCTTGCGGTACTTGGCGATCAGCTCGGGCAGCATCACGTCGCGGTCCAGGAGCCGCACGCGCCAGCGGTCGCTCATGAACATCATCCACAGGGCGTTGCGGTGCGCCGGTTCGAGTTCGGCGGGGTCGCCGAAGACATCGGCGTAGGCCTGGTTGTGCGCGAGAATGTCGTACCGGGCGTTCTTCACCTCGGCCGGGTAGGGCTCCAGGCGCCGCAGCATGCGCAGGACGGTGGGAGTGACGGCCGGGCACACGGTCTCGGCGCGCGGGTCGGTCGCCCCGGCGAGGGCGAAGGCGTGGGCGCGCTCGGTGGGGTCCATGAGCAGCGCGCGGGCGATGGCGTCCAGGACGCCGGCCGAGACGTTCATGGCGCGGCCCTGCTCCAGCCACGTGTACCAGGTGATACCGACCGAGGCGAGGTGCGCGACCTCCTCGCGACGCAGGCCCGGGGTGCGGCGGCGGGCGGTGCCGGGCAGGCCGACCTGGTCCGGGGTGATGCGCTCGCGGCGGCTGCGCAGGAACGCGGCCAGCTCGGCGCGGCGCAACTCGGCGCCGGAGGAACCGGTGGCGGCCCCGGTCCTCGTCGCGGTCGCCGCAGTCGTCGCAGTCGTCGCAGTGGCCATGCCACCAGGATGCCTCCGCGCTCATCCTGTTGCCAGGTAGTGCCTGTAACACGATAAGGAGACTCTGGTACCCGTCTGAGCGGTGGACGACGCTGGGGGCATGACCTCACGTGCCCGCCCCCTCACCGATACGGCTACCGTCGAAAACATGCCCGACGCACCACACACCCTGACCCACCGGCGCCGCATGCTCGTCCTGGCGATCTGCTGCATGAGCCTGCTGATCGTCAGCCTCGACAACACCGTCCTGAACGTCGCCCTGCCCTCCATGGCGAAGGACTTCGACGCCACGCTCTCGGGCATGCAGTGGACGATCGACGCGTACACGCTGGTCCTCGCCGCGCTGCTGATGCTGGCCGGCTCGACCGCCGACCGGATCGGGCGGCGCAAGGTCTTCACGATCGGGCTCATCGTGTTCACGGCCGCCTCGGTGGCCTGCTCGCTCGCGCCGAGCCTGGAAACCCTCGTGGCGTTCCGGATGGTGCAGGCCGTGGGCGGCTCGATGCTCAACCCGGTGGCGATGTCGATCATCACGAACACGTTCACCGACCCGCGTGAGCGGGCTCGCGCCATCGGTGTGTGGGGCGGTGTCGTCGGTATCTCGATGGCCGCGGGCCCCCTGGTGGGCGGCGTGCTCGTGGACTCGGTCGGCTGGCGCTCGATCTTCTGGATCAATCTCCCTGTCGGCCTCGCCGCGCTCCTGCTCACCATCCGCTACGTTCCCGAGTCCCGCGCCCCCAAGGCCCGCCGCCCCGATCCGGTCGGCCAGGCCCTGGTCATCGCGCTGCTCGGCGCACTGACGTACGCGATCATCGAGGCGCCCTCGGCGGGGTGGACGTCCGCGCGGATCATCGCCTGCACGGTGGTCGCCTTCGCCGCGCTCATCGGGCTCCTGCTGTACGAGCCGCGCCGCCGGGAGCCCCTGATCGACCTGCGCTTCTTCCGCTCGGCACCGTTCAGCGGGGCCACGCTCATCGCGGTCTGCGGGTTCGCCGCGCTCGGCGGCTTCCTGTTCCTGTCCACGCTCTACCTCCAGGACGTACGCGGCCTGGACGCCCTGCACGCGGGCCTGTGGATGCTGCCGATGGCGGCGATGACGCTGATCTGCGCGCCGCTGTCCGGGCGGCTCGTCGGCAACCGGGGACCGCGCCTGCCGCTGCTCGTCGCGGGCGTGATGATGACGGTGAGCGGCGTCCTGTTCGCGGCGTTCGACGCCGAGACGTCGAACGTCACGCTGTTCATCGGCTACGTCCTGTTCGGCATCGGCTTCGGCTTCGTCAACGCGCCCATCACGAACACCGCCGTCTCCGGGATGCCCCGCGCGCAGGCCGGTGTCGCGGCGGCCGTCGCCTCGACCAGCCGGCAGATCGGGCAGACCCTCGGCGTCGCCGTCATCGGCGCGGTCCTCGCGTCGGGCGTCGCCGGATCCTCGTACGCCCACGCCTTCGTCGGTGCCAGCAGGGCCTGCTGGTGGATCATCGCCGGGTGCGGTCTCGCGGTGCTGGTCCTCGGCGCGCTGACCAGCGGGCACTGGGCGCGGGAGACGGCGCGGCGGACGGCCGAGCGTCTGGAGGAGCCCGAGGACGCGGCGGCCGCACGGGCGGCCGCCGGGTCATGAGACCGGCAGGACCTCCTGGGTGACGAGCTCCTGGAGCCGGTCGAGCCGGTCGCGGCTCGCGTCGTCCGCCGCGGTGTACGTCAGCAGGCGCGCCCCGCTGTCCCGGCCCAGCCACAGGTCGGTGTGCACGACGCGGACCAGGCCCACGTACGGGTTGCGGAAGTGCTTGACGTTGCTGGACTGCGAGCGCACCACCTCATGGCGCTCCCAGACCTCCCGGAACTCGGCGGACTCGTCAAGGAGCCGCTTCAGGACCAGCTTCCAGGCGGGCTCGGCGAGATGGTCGGCCATGCCCGCGCGGAACTTGGCGGCCATGACGCGCAGCACCTCGTCGAGGTGGACGATCGCGGAGCGCCACTCCTCGTGCGTGAACGCGAGGAGCATCATGTTGCGGTCCTCGGGCGGGATCGCGTCCAGGTCGCAGAGCAGCCGCCCGTACGTGCGGTTGTAGGCGAGGATGTCGTAGCGGCTGTTCTGCACGCAGGCCGGCATCGGCTCCAACTGGGCCAGCATCTCCCGCAGTTCGGGGGTGAGCGTCGGGCAGCTCGCCGCCGGCGTCGGATCGATCGCGCCGGCCAGGCCGAACAGGTGGGCGCGTTCGCTCGCGTCGAGCCGCAGGGTGCGGGCCAGCGCGTCGAGGACCTGCGCCGAGACCTGGATGTCGCGGCCCTGCTCCAGCCACGTGTACCAGGTGACGCCGACCGCCGACAGCTGCGCGACCTCCTCGCGGCGCAGGCCCGGGGTGCGGCGGCGCCGGCCGCGCGGCAGGCCCACCTCCTCGGGCGCGATGCGCTCCCGGCGGCTGCGCAGGAACCCGGCCAGCTCGTGCCGCCGGATCTCGGTGGGTCGGGCATCCTGCGCCATGGTGGTCATTCCTCCAGCCTGCACCCGCCCCCGCAGCCGCGGCCATCCTGTTTACAGGTAGAGGTTCTACCAGGATAAGGAGACTCTGGTACCCGCCTGAGCGGCGGCGGACGCTCGATCCATGACCACCCACACGCAGTCCCCGCCGGTCGCGCCACCCACGGCGGCGCCCGGTATCTCGCTCAGCGGTCCGGGTCTGTTCACCGTGCTGCTCGGCGCGGCCCTGCCCCTCATCGACTTCTTCATCGTGAACGTCGCCCTGCCCACCATCGACCGCGACCTGTCCGCGAGCGAGCCGGTCCTGGAACTGATCATCGCCGGGTACGGCATCGCGTACGCCGTCCTGCTGGTCCTCGGCGGCCGGCTCGGCGATCTGCTCGGCCGCCGCCGCCTCTTCATCGGCGGCATGGCCGCGTTCGGCCTCACCTCGCTCGCCTGCGGTCTGGCCCCGACGGCCTGGACGCTGGTGGTGGCGCGGGTCGCCCAGGGGGCCGCGGCGGCCGCGATGCTGCCGCAGGTGCTCGCCACGATCCAGGCCACAACGAGCGGACCCCGCCGGGCCAAGGCCATGAGCATGTACGGGGCGACGGCGGGCCTGTCGATGGTGACGGGGCAGGTCCTGGGCGGCGTGCTCGTCTCGGCGGACCTGTTCGGCACGGGCTGGCGCTCGGTGTTCCTGGTGAACGTGCCGGTGGTCGTCCTGGCCCTCGTCCTCACGGTCCGGGCGGTCCCCGAGACCCGCTCGGCGCGCCCCGAACCGGTCGACGTGCCCGGCACGGTCCTGCTCACCCTCGCCCTGGTCACCCTGCTCGCACCGCTGACCGAGGGCCGGGCCGCGGGCTGGCCGCTGTGGACGTGGCTGTCACTGGCGGCGTCCCCGGTTCTCTCGTACGCCTTCTACGTGGTGGAGCGCCGGGCGGACCGGGCGGGCGGCTCGCCGCTGATCCCGCCGTCCCTCTTCCGACTTCTCTCCCTGCGCCGGGGGCTGGTGATGGTGCTGCCGTTCTCCATCGGCTTCAGCGGCTTCATGTTCGTGATCGCGGTCGCACTGCAGCAGGGCGAACGGCTCAGCGCGACCGCGGCGGGCCTGGCCCTCGCCCCGATGGCGGCGGTCTTCTTCGCGGCGTCGCTCGCCGGGCCGCGCCTGGTGGCCCGCTGGGGCACGCGCGTCGTCACCGCGGGTGGTCTGCTGCAGGGGGCCGGGGTGGCTCTGATCGCGCTGACCGCTTGGCGGACCTGGCCGGATCTCGGGGCGCTCCAGCTGCTGCCGGGCGCGGCTCTCGCGGGCGCGGGCCAGGCGCTCCAGCTCCCCATCCTTTTCCGGATCATCCTCTCCGAGGTGCCTGCGGCGCGGGCGGGAGTCGGCAGCGGCGTGATGACGACGATCCAGCAGGCGGCCCTGGCCCTGGGGGTGGCCACCCTCGGCACGCTCTTCCTCTCCCTGGCTCCCACTTGGGGCATGCGCGACGCCCTGGTGACGACCCTGCTGGTGCAGCTCGGGGCGGTGGCCCTGACGGTGGGGCTGAGTCTGCGACTGCCGCGGGCGGTGCTCTGACGGATGACAGGTGGCGGATGGATGACAGGCGACGCATGACAGGTGACGATGGCAGGTGACAAGTGACAGATATTGAAATCTGTCACCTGTCATGCCAAGGTGGAGGCACCGGCACCCCGAGCTCCAAGGAGTCCCCATGAGCACCACCCTCCCCACCCAGCCCCTCGGCACCACCGGCCCCCGCGTCTCCGCGCTCGGCCTCGGCTGCATGGGGATGTCCGCGCTGTACGGCGACGCCGACCGCGCGGAGGCGATCGCCACCATCCACGCCGCTCTCGACGCGGGCGTCACGCTCCTGGACACCGGCGACTTCTACGCGATGGGCCACAACGAGATGCTGATCGGCGAGGCCCTGCGCACGGCCCCGGGCGCGGCCCGCGAGAAGGCGCTGACCAGCGTGAAGTTCGGCGGGCTTCGCGACCCGGACGGCGGCTGGACCGGCTACGACGGGCGCCCGGCGGCCGTGAAGAACTTCGCGGCATACAGCCTCCAGCGCCTCGGCGTCGACCACATCGACGTGTACCGGATCGCCCGTCTCGACCCCGACGTGCCGATCGAGGAGACCGTCGGCGCGATCGCCGAACTGATCGAGAAGGGCCATGTCCGGCACATCGGCCTGTCCGAGGTCGGCGCGGAGACGATCCGCCGGGCGGCGGCCACCGCGCCCATCTCCGACCTGCAGATCGAGTACTCCCTCATCTCGCGCGGCATCGAGGAATCGATCCTGCCGACCACCCGCGAGCTCGGTATCGGCATCACCGCGTACGGGGTCCTGTCGCGCGGCCTGATCTCGGGGCACTTCACCCGCGACCGCACGCTCGCCGCGAACGACTTCCGCGGTATGAGCCCCCGCTTCCAGGGCGAGAACCTGCAGCACAACCTGGACCTCGTCGACCGGCTCCGCAAGATCGCCGAGCAGCAGGGCGTGAGCGTCGCGCAGATCGCGATCGCCTGGGTGCTGGCCCAGGGCGCGCGGCACGAGAACGACATCGTGCCGCTGGTCGGCGCCCGCACCCGCGACCGGCTGGCCGAGGCCCTCGGCGCGCTCGACGTCACCCTCACCGCCGCCGACCTCGCCGCGATCGAGGAGGCCGTGCCCGCGGACGCGGCGGCCGGCGAGCGCTACCCGGCGGCCCAGATGGCACACCTCGACAGCGAGCGCTGATCACGGCCCGGTACGGTCACTGACATGGCACCGCCCACCGAGCCCCTGACACCCGAGCGCATCCTCGAAGCGACCGAGGAAGTGCTGCGCCGACACGGCGCCGCCAAGGCGAACGTGGTCGACGTGGCCCGTGCGCTCGGGGTCAGCCACGGCTCGGTGTACCGGCACTTCCGTACGAAGGCGGAGCTGCGCGGCGCGGTCACCAAGCGGTGGCTGGACCGGACGACCGCCGTCCTGTCCGAGGTTGTCGCCGGCCCCGAGGAGCCGCCGGCCAAACTGCGGCACTGGTTCACGGCCCTGTTCGACGCCAAGCGGCACAAGGCGGGCGACGACCCGGAGCTGTTCGCCACCTACTCGGTCCTGACCACGGAGATCAGCGACGTGGTCGACGCACACATCGGCGAGCTGGCCGGTCAGTTGACGGCGATCGTCCAAGAGGGCGTCGGCCAGGGGCAGTTCGAAGCGCCGGACATCCCGGCCACGGCCCGCGCCCTGTTCGAGGCCACCGCCCACTTCCACGACCCGGTCTACGCGCCGCAGTGGTCACGGCCCGGCGCCCAGAAGTCGTTCGACGCGGTACTGGCCCTGCTCCTCCGCGGAATCGCCGCGCCCTAAGAGGTCTCGCTTCCGGGATCCACCGTCGCCTGGTGCTCCCGCTCCAGATGCTCCTGCGCCTTGAGCCACGGCAGGAACTGCGCGTTCCTGTGCCAGCCGCACGTCTCACAGGTCAAGTGGCGCTGAATACCAGCCTTTTCGACGCGTACGACATGAGCGCGCCCGTGCTGGTCCCAGCGACTGACCTTGCTGCTAGTCATCTCCGCCATCCCCGCAGTGTGCCGTACTTGAGCCTCTGCGGCGATTGAGCAGCGGGGTCCGGGGCGGAAGCCCCGTGACAGCACGAAGGCCCCGGTCGCAAAGAACAGCGGCCGGGGCCTTCAGCAACGTAAACCGACGTCAGCAGCCGATCAGGCGGCTGGCCAGGTAGCCCTCGATCTGGTCGAGAGAGACGCGCTCCTGCTTCATGGTGTCGCGCTCGCGCACCGTCACCGCGTTGTCGTCCAGGGTGTCGAAGTCGACCGTGACACAGAACGGCGTGCCGATCTCGTCCTGGCGGCGGTAGCGGCGGCCGATGGCGCCGGCGTCGTCGAAGTCGATGTTCCAGTGCTGGCGCAGCGCCTGGGCCAGACCCTTGGCCTTCGGGGAGAGGTCGGGGTTGCGGGACAGCGGGAGCACCGCGACCTTCACCGGGGCGATGCGCGGGTCGAAGCGCATGACCGTGCGCTTCTCCATCTTGCCCTTGGCGTTGGGCGCCTCGTCCTCGAAGTACGAGTCGAGCATGAAGGCGAGCATGGTGCGGCCGACACCGGCCGCGGGCTCGATGACGTACGGCGTGTAGCGCTCGCCCTTCTCCTGGTCGAAGTAGGAGAGGTCCTGGCCGGAGGCCTTGGAGTGCGCGGTCAGGTCGTAGTCCGTGCGGTTGGCGACGCCCTCGAGCTCGCCCCACTCGCTGCCGCCGAAGCGGAAGCGGTACTCGATGTCGGCGGTGCGCTTGGAGTAGTGGGAGAGCTTCTCCGCCGGGTGCTCGAACCAGCGCATGTTCTCTTCACGCAGGCCCAGGCCGGTGTACCAGTTCCAGCGCTGCTCCATCCAGTACTCCTGCCACGCCTCGTCCTCGCCCGGCTTGACGAAGAATTCCATCTCCATCTGCTCGAACTCGCGGGTGCGGAAGATGAAGTTGCCGGGCGTGATCTCGTTGCGGAAGCTCTTGCCCATCTGGGCGATGCCGAAGGGCGGCTTGCGACGAGAAGTCGTCTGGACCTGGCCGAAGTTGGTGAAGATGCCCTGCGCGGTCTCGGGACGCAGGTAGGCGACGGAGCCGCTGTCCTGGGTCGGGCCGAGGTGCGTGGAGAGCAGGCCGGAGAACTGCTTGGGCTCGGTGAACGTGCCCTTGTTGCCGCAGTTGGGGCAGTTGAGGTCGGCGAGGCCGTTCTCGGGAAGCTTGTTGTGCTTGGCCTCGTACGCCTCTTCCAAGTGGTCCGCGCGGAACCGCTTGTGACAGGAGGTGCACTCGGTCAGCGGGTCGGTGAACGTGGCGACGTGGCCCGACGCCTGCCAGACCTCCGTGGCCAGGATCACCGACGAGTCGATACCGACGACGTCCTCGCGCGAGGTGACCATGTAGCGCCACCACTGGCGCTTGAGGTTCTCCTTCAGTTCCACGCCCAGCGGACCGTAGTCCCAGGCGGCGCGCTGACCACCGTAGATCTCGCTGCAGGGGTAGACGAAGCCACGGCGCTTGCTGAGGCTGACGATGGTTTCGATCTTGTCGGCGGCCACGGTGCTCTCTTCATTACGACGACGTTGAAGCTCGCTGGATACGCGCTCCGGGAGCGAATGCTTCAGGTTACCGGCGGGCCCACCCCTGCGACCAAATCGGTTCCGGGGTACAGAGCGGGACCGAGCGTGACGAAGTCCTTGTTGACAATCGTTTCCAGTTTTGTTGAAAATGAGTGTCATGAACGTACGCCTCGCTCGTCGCCCCCGCCGCCGCCTCATATCCACCGCCGCCGTCGCCGCCACCACGGTGCTCGGATTGACGACCCTGTCCGCCTGCTCGTCGTCCGACGCGGCGGACGGCAAGAACGACGGCAAGCTGGATGTCGTGGCGTCGTTCTACCCGATGCAGTACCTCGCGCAGGAGATCGGCGGCGGCCACGTCGACGTCAGCAACCTCACCGAGCCCGGCCAGGAGCCGCACGACCTGGAGGTCAGCGCCAAGCAGCGCGCCCAGATCGAGGAGTCCGACGTCGCTCTGTACCTGAAGGGCCTGCAGCCCGCCGTGGACGAGGCCATCGACCAGTCCGGCACGAAGACGAAGATCGACGCGGCCTCCCTGACCAGCCTGGAGAAGCACGGCAACGAGGTGGGCGGGCACGCCGAGGGGCATTCCGACGAGGATGCCGACGGGCACGACCACGACAGCGAGGGCTCCGACCCGCACATCTGGCTCGACCCGGTGAAGTACGCCGAGGTCGCCGAGGGTGTCGGCAAGGCGCTGGAGAAGGCCGACCCCGACAACGCGGCCGACTACAAGAAGAACACCGCCGCGCTGCTCAAGAAGCTGGACGGGCTCGACACGAAGTTCAAGGACGGTCTGAAGGACACCGGCACCGACGGTTCGAAGGTCTTCATCACCACGCACGCCGCCTTCGGCTACCTCGCCGAGCGCTACGGACTCACCGAGGAGGCCATCAACAGCCTCGACCCGGAGAGCGAGCCCAGCGCCGCCCGCGTCAAGGACCTCCAGAAGATGGCGAAGGCCGACGGCGTCACGACCGTCTTCTACGAGACCCTCGTCAGCGACAAGACGGCCAAGACCCTGGCGAGCGACGCGAAGCTCAAGACTGCTGTACTCGACCCGATCGAGGGCATCACCGACAAGTCCAAGGGCGACGACTACCTCCAGGTCATGGAGTCGAACCTGGCCGCGCTGCGGAAGTCTCTCGGCGCCAAGTGACGTACCCATCCAGCGACTTGAAGGGCGGCAGCGAGATGAGCGCATCCGCGGAACCCGTCATCACCCTGCGCAGGGTGACGGCCGAACTGGGCTCGCGCCCGGTACTGCGCGGCATCGACCTGACCGTGGGCCGCGGCGAGGTCGTCGCCCTGCTCGGCGCGAACGGCTCGGGCAAGTCGACCGCCGTGCGCAGCATCATCGGCCAAGTGCCGCTCACCGGCGGCGAGATCGAGCTGTTCGGCACGGACCGGCGCCGCTTCAGGCAGTGGGCGCGCGTCGGCTACGTACCGCAGCGCACGACGGCCGCGGGCGGCGTGCCCGCGACGGTCACCGAGGTCGTCTCCTCAGGGCGGCTCTCCCGGGCCCGCTTCGGCATCCTGCGGGCGGCCGACCGGGACGCGGTGCGCCGCGCCCTGGAGCTGGTCGGCATGGCCGACCGCGCCAAGGACTCGGTCGACGCCCTCTCCGGCGGCCAGCACCAGCGCGTGCTCATCGCCCGCGCCCTGGCCGCCGAACCCGAGCTGCTGATCATGGACGAGCCGATGGCGGGCGTCGACCTGGCCAGCCAGGAGATCCTCGCCGCGACGCTGCGCGAGCAGGTCGCGGCGGGCGCCTCCGTCCTCCTCGTCCTGCACGAACTCGGGCCGCTCGAACCGCTGATCGACCGCGCGGTGGTGCTGCGTGACGGCTGCGTCCTGCACGACGGGCCGCCGCCGAAGGCGGTCGGGCAGCACGCCCTGCCGGGTCACGACCACGTCCACCCGCACGCCGCGGCGGACGCCGAACCCATCCGTACCGGACTGCTGAGCTGAGGGCCGCACGATCATGGAATTCCTCGACTACGCCTTCATGCAGCGGGCCCTGCTCGCCGCCGTCCTCATCGGCATCACGGCCCCGGCCATCGGCATCTACCTGGTGCAGCGCCGCCAGGCTCTGATGGGCGACGGCATCGGTCACGTGGCGATGACCGGTGTCGGCCTCGGCTTCCTGTTCTCCATGTCCCCGGTGTGGATGGCGATGCTCGTCTCCGTGCTCGGCGCGCTCCTCATGGAGCTCATCCGCTGGTACGGCAGGACCCGCGGCGACATCGCACTCGCCATGCTCTTCTACGGCGGCATGGCCGCGGGCGTCATGTTCATCAACCTGGCGCCGGACGGCTCGACCGCCAATCTCACCTCCTACCTCTTCGGCTCGCTCACCACGGTGTCGCAGCAGGACGTCGTCACGATCTGCCTGCTCGCGGCCTTCGTGGTCCTGGTCACGGTGGGCCTGCGCCGGCAGCTGTTCGCGGTGAGCCAGGACGAGGAGTTCGCGCGGGTCACGGGGCTTCCCGTGCGCGCCCTGAACCTGCTGGTCGCGGTCACCGCGGCGGTCACGGTGACGGTGGCGATGCGCGTGGTGGGCCTGCTCCTGGTGTCGGCGCTGATGGTCGTCCCGGTGGCGGCGGCCCAGCAACTGACCCGCAGTTTCAAGGCGACCTTCGCCGTCGCGGTCGCCATCGGCGTCGTCGTGACGCTCGGCGGCACCGTCACGTCGTACTACCAGGACGTGCCGCCCGGAGCGACGATCGTGCTCCTGACCATCGGCGTCTTCATCGCCCTGACGCTGCTGGCCGCACCACTGGCCCGGCGCCGGGCCCGAGAGGCGTCGGCGGTCACCGGCGACCCGGCGGAGTGCTCGATCCCGGAGCAGGCCGCTGCCAAGGTCTGACCCGGTCACAGCGCCGCCTGGCACAATGGCGGCGACACGTACGTGGCAGGGATGTGAGGAGGAACCCGTGGCAGCCCCGGTTCGAGGCAGGTCTACCCGCCAGCGCGCGGCAGTGGCGGCAGCACTCGACGCGGTGGACGAGTTCCGCAGCGCCCAGGAGCTGCACGACGTCCTCAAGCACAAGGGCGACTCCGTCGGTCTGACCACGGTCTACCGCACCCTGCAATCCCTCGCCGACGCGGGCGAGGTGGACGTCCTGCGCACCTCGGAGGGCGAGGCCGTGTACCGGCGGTGCTCCTCGGGCGACCATCACCATCACCTGGTCTGCCGGATGTGCGGCAAGGCCGTCGAGGTCGAGGGCCCCGCGGTGGAGAAGTGGGCCGAAGCGATCGCCTCCGAGCACGGGTATGTCAACGTGGCGCACACGGTGGAGATCTTCGGCACGTGTATGGATTGCGCCGCTTCTGTGTGACGCGGGGTTCGACGCGTCGCGTCTGCCGGGTGCGCATGGGTCGGCGGGTGCGGGTGCGTCGTGGCTGGTCGCGCAGTTCCCCGCGCCCCTGAGATGCGCACTGCGTGCGCCATTTCAGGGGCGCACGCGCGCGTGCGCCTCATGGGGCTGCGGCGGAGCCGCATGCTCCAGGGGCGCGGGGAACTGCGCGACCAGCCACGACGAGAGCTGCGGCGCGCGACGCGCGGAACCCCGCAGACGGGACCGGGACCCGGTCTAGCCCTCGGCCTCAAGCTGAAGCAGGACCTCGTTGGGGGTGGCCCCGCCGAACCTCCGGTCCCGGGACGCGTACTCCACGCACGCGCGCCACAGGTCACGTCGGTCGAAGTCCGGCCACAGCACGTCCTGGAAGACCATCTCGGCGTAAGCGCTCTGCCAGAGCAGGTAGTTGGAGGTGCGCTGCTCGCCGCTGGGCCGCAGGAACAGGTCGACGTCCGGCATGTCCGGGTAGTACAGGTACTTCTCGAAGGTCTTCTCGCTGACCTTCGACGGGTCGAGGCGGCCCGCCTTCACGTCCTCGGCGATGGCCTGCGCGGCGTCGGCGATCTCGGCCCGGCCGCCGTAGTTCATGCAGAAGTACAGGGTCAGCTTGTCGTTGTCCTTGGTCTGCTCCTGGGAGATCTCCAGCTCCTTGGCGACCGACTTCCACAGCTTGGGCATGCGCCCGACCCAGCGCACCCTGATGCCCAGTTCGTCGAGCTGGTCGCGGGTCTTGCGGATGAAGTCCCGGTTGAAGTTCATCAGGAAGCGGACCTCGTCGGGCGACCGCTTCCAGTTCTCCGTCGAGAACGCGTACAGCGAGATGGCGCCCACGCCCATCTCGACCGCGCCCTGAAGGACGTCGAGGACGCGCTCGGCGCCCACCTTGTGCCCCTCGGTCCTGGGCAGCCCGCGCTCCTTGGCCCACCGTCCGTTGCCGTCCATGACGATGGCGACGTGTCCCGGCACCAGCTCACCGGGGATCTTCGGCGGCCGCGCGCCCGAGGGGTGCGGTTCGGGCGTGCTGTACTCACGGCGGGACCGTCCGAGGATTCCGCGACGTGCCATGTTCCGGCCTCTCCCCTTAGCTCAGTTCAGTTCTCGGCCGCCGGCTCTCGCCGGCCGGCTAGCTCTTCTCTACGTAGCGCAGCGAGCGCAGTCCGCGCTCCAGGTGCCAGTGCAGGTAGGCCGACACGAGGCCGCTGCCCTCCCGTACGAAACGTGCCTCGCACGCGTCGGCCGTCGCCCAGTCGCCGGTCAGCAGCGCACCGAGCAGGACGAGGGCCTGCGGTGAGGGTACGACGCTGCCCGGTACCCGGCAGTCGACGCAAACCGAGCCGCCCGCGCCGACCGAGAAGAATCGGTTGGGACCGGGCATTCCGCACTTCGCGCAGTCGCCGAAGGTGGGCGCGTACCCGTTCACGGCGAGGGAGCGGAGCAGGAACGCGTCGAGGACGAGGTGCGCCTCGTGCTCGCCGCGGGCGAGGGTGCGCAGGGCGCCGACGAGCAGCAGGTACTGCTGAACGGCCGGCTCGCCCTCGTGGTCGGTGAACCGTTCCGCCGTCTCCAGCATCGCGGTGCCCGCGGTGTAGCGGGCGTAGTCGGTGACGATCCCGCTGCCGTACGCGGCGATGGTCTCGCTCTGCGTGCACAGCGGCAGGCCGCGCCCGATCAGTTCGCTGCCCCGCGCGAAGAACTGCACGTCGACGTGGGAGAACGGTTCGAGCCGCGCCCCGAACTTGGACTTGGTGCGCCGCACGCCACGGGCCACGGCGCGGACCCGGCCGTGGCCGCGCGTGAGGAGGGTGATGATGCGGTCGGCTTCGCCGAGTTTCTGGGTCCGCAGGACGACCCCGTCGTCCCGGAAGAGACTCATCGCACACACCCACGGGCGGCGTCGTCGTCTTCACGGGGCAGGTTCATGCCTCCATTCTGCCTCTACCCGAACGCGGGGAACGGCGCGGCCGGTTCTTCGGGCCGGGAGGGGGCGGCCCGCCCCATGCGAGCACCGCGCACGTGGCGTTCGCCACACAGGGTTTTCGCCCCCGCGCACATCAGGGGACTTCCCCGCGGCTCCTTCTGTTCTCGTACGCCGTCGCCGCTCGCAGCCGCTCCGTGGTCGTCGCCTCGCGCAGCGTCTCGGGCGGGCAGTCCCACTCGCGGCCGCCGCCGAAGGGGCGCAGTTGCACGTACGGGCCCTCGTGTCCCATCACCCGGCCCACCTGACCCGTGCTCGTGTCGACCGCGTACGAACCGATCGCTGGCTTCATCGGGTGGTGCTCCTGTCCGGTAGTGCGTCCTGCTGCGCGAGGAGTACGGCGGCCGGGCGGGGCGCCGAGTCAACCGGACAACGCCGCGATTC
Organism: Streptomyces sp. NPDC102467; assembly: GCF_044765445.1. Classification (NCBI taxonomy): domain Bacteria; kingdom Bacillati; phylum Actinomycetota; class Actinomycetes; order Kitasatosporales; family Streptomycetaceae; genus Streptomyces; species Streptomyces sp. NPDC102467. The sequence continues at coordinate 27,280 of NZ_JBIWKA010000021.1, forward strand.
CGTCGATGGACACGGGGCGGTTCGCCCTCTCCTAGCCCGCCACGTGGCTCCCCTCCCCGATCCGGTTTCACTCTTTGTTCCTCCGCGCCGACGGTGCGTCCCTACAGTGGGAAGGGTCTACGCGCTCCAACTGCTCCCCGATACAGCGGCGTCGGGACGCGGCGACGAGGTGGAGCACGATCCCGGCGATCGTGAGCGAGCAGGCGGTGACGGCGACGAGCCCGCCGATGACGGCGACCGGCAGGCCCCGCCATTCGGGCGTCATGAGCCGTTGCGTGACCTCGTGGAAGTTCACCGGCCGGTGCGCCGCCTTCACCAGGTCGACGACGCGGCGCGTGAACACGACGGCCATCGCGATGGCCGCCAGGTGAAGGATCAGGGAGAGCGCGATCAGCCGGCGGGCCCCGGTGCGGGTGGACAGGCGGCCGCGGCCGCGCCGGTCGTACGCCGCGAAACCGGCGGAGGGCAGCGCGGTGACGGTCTGCAGGGAGGCGTTGTGCGCGGCCGCGCCCTGCTCGTAGCGCGCCTCCACGGTGCCGAACCGGATGACGTCGCCGTGGCTGAGCGGCCGCGCCGTGGTGACGGGCCCGTCGTTGACGCGGGTGCCGTTGCGGGAGTGCAGGTCTTCAACTACCACGCGGACCACGCGGTCCAAGGGGCCTTTGACGGGGTGGAGCACGGCGTGCGTACCGCTGACGCACGGGTCGTCGAGGCGCAGGTCGCACGCGGCCGCGCGGCCCACGAGGAACGGCCCGCGGGAGACGTCGACGGTCGTGCCGCGCAGTGTTCCGGGGCTGAGGACGGTCAGGCGGTGGGTGCTGGTCGGCGTGCTCATGTCGGCGCCCCCTCGAAGGCACGGCGGTTCATATCCGCCCAGGACGTGCTGGTGCGGTCCGCCGGTTCTGGGGTTGTACGCGAAGCCGCTGCTTGTCGGGCGCCGGTGCCAAGCGGTGACGAAAGCTCAGGCGCCTCGGCTCACCTGGGCCCGAGGTCCACGTCCACCCGGCCCTCGCGGGCCTGCGCATGTGTCGGCGGCACGTCGCCAACGCTCCCGAGCAGGTCGACCTGTTGGCACAGAACGAGTGCCACGTCGTCCAGGAGCGGCGCCCCGGTGTGCGCGGTCACCGCCTCGTACAGCGCGTCGAGCGCGTCGCTCGGCAGGACCGCGGAGAGCGGCTCCGCGCACTGTTCGAGCAGTGGGAACTCCGCGCCGTCGGCGTCCCGCGCCTCGGTCAGGCCGTCGGTGTAGAACAGGATCCTGTCGCCCGGCTGTAACCAGCACCGGCGGCTGCCGGGCCGGGTGCCGAGCCCCAACGGCAGCGCGGGCTCGATCGGCTGGAGCAGCTTGGGCCGATGTCCGGTGCGCAGCGGCGGCGGGTGCCCGCAGTTGACGATCCGGACCTCGCCCGGGGCGAACTCGGCGAACAGCGCGGTGACGAAGCCCTCGGGCCCGAGCTCCGGGGCGAGGAGCGCGTCCAGCCGTACGGCGACGTCGGTGAGGTCGGGGGTCACGTAAGCCAGGTCGCGGAAGCCCGCGAGCACCGATGCGGCGGTCTGTACCGCGTCCAGGTCGTGGCCGCGTACGTCGCCTATGAACACCCTTGTTCCGTAGGGGGTGTTGACGGCCTCGTACACGTCTCCGCCGACGGTCGCGGGCTCCAGTGGGCAGTGGTGCCGGGTGAAGACGTCGATCTCGCCGACCTTGGCGGCCAGCGGGCGCATGATCGCGCCCTGGGCCACTTGCGCCACCTCCGTGACGTGCTGGAGGGCGGCCGCGCGCGCCGTCTTCTCTCTGGCGATGCGGACGGCCACGGCGCCGCCCGCGAGCAGCACCAGATATTCCACGAGGAACGGTGACGTCCCCGTCAGATGCCGGACGAGGCCGGCCGACAGGGCGAGGACCGCGCTCCAGCCGGCGACGGTGAGCGTGCCGCGCACGCCGAGCCGGGAACAGGCCAGGACGGGTCCGATCAGCAGCGCCGCCACCGCAGGGCGCCACCCGTCGTGGAGCCCGCCGAGGACGGCCAGCAGGGCGCTGACGGTCACCGGCAGCGCCAGGTCCCTCGCCCTGCCCCAGCGCATCCGCCCACTTTCCCGCACCGTCATGCGGGATCCTCCCGCCTGCTCCGAACCGCCTGCCCCGCCCTGCCTGCGCCGTCTGCCTGCCCCGTCGCGTGAGCGGTCCACTCTGTCCGAATGCCCGGTTCCGCGCCGCACGTTGTCCACAGTGCGTGCATCCGCGACCGCAGTTGCCCCTCGCTGTCACCTTCTGCCCGTTTCGGCGGGGCGGGCCCAGGGCGCCTGCGCAACTTGTGACATTCACCGTCGTGGCCGCGGAGCCGGAGCAGACTGTCCGGCGACGCCGCGCGAGCGCGGGGCGGACGGGGCGGACAAGACACGACGGCGGTGCGCATGGAGAACTTCCCCGCTGAGACCACGAGCTTCATCGGTCGCGATCGCGAACTGGGCCTGATAGAAGAGGCGTTGACCCGGCACCGGCTCATCACCCTCACCGGGGTCGGCGGCGTCGGCAAGTCACGGCTCGCCGCGCGCGCCGCGCGTCGCGCGGCCCCGGGCTTCAGGGACGGCGCGCGACTGATCTCACTGTCCCCCCTGCGCGAACCCTCCCTGCTCGGCCACGTCGTCTTCGAGGAGCTCCGCCTGGTCGACCAGTCGGCCGGACCGCCCGAGGACCTCATCGCCGAGTGGCTCGTCACCCGCGACGTGCTGCTTGTCCTGGACACCTGTGAGCATCTGACCGGGGAGTGCGCACGCCTCGCGACCCGCCTGCTCGACGCGGCGCCAGGACTGCGGATCCTGGCGACGAGCAGGGAGCCGCTGGGCGCGGCGGGCGAGTGGCGTCTGGAGGTGGAGCCGCTGCCCGTGGCGGCCGATGCCAGAGGGGGGACCGTGGGCGGTGACGCCGTCGCCCTGTTCGCCGACCGGGCGGCCGCCGCGGTCGGCGCGGTCGGCGGGTTCCGGCTCGACGGTGCGGAACGGGACGCTGCCGTCACCGTGTGCCGCCGCCTCGACGGCATCCCACTGGCCATCGAACTCGCCGCGGCCCAGCTGCCGGATCTGACCATGAAGCAGCTCGACGAGCGGCTGCTGCACCGGTTCGACACTCTGGTCGCCCCGGATGCCCCGGGGGCCACGGCCGCGCCCCGGCACCGCACGCTGCGCACCACCATCGGCTGGAGCCACGAACTGTGCGCGCCCCTCGAGCGGTTGCTGTGGGCGCGGCTCTCGGTCTTCGCCGCCGGCTTCGACCTGGCCGACGCCCAGGCGGTGACCGCGGGCGGCCCGCTGTCCGCCGACGCCGTTCCCGACCTGCTCGACGGGCTGGTCTCGAAGTCTCTCGTCCGCCCGGTGCCGGGCACGAAGGCGCCGGCCCGGTACCGGCTGCTCGACACCGTGCGGGAGTACGGCGCACAGTGGCTGCGCGAGCTCAGCGAGGAGACGGCGGTGCTCCGGGCCCACCTGGAGCGCTACCGGGACCTGGCGGCGCGGGCCGACCGGGAGTGGCTGTCCGACCGGCAGACGGCGTGGAGCGCGCGCATCACGGCCGAGCACGCCAACATCCGGGCGGCCCTCGACTTCGCGCTCCGCGACGGCCTGCGCCGCATCGCACTGGAGATGACGGGCGCCCTGTGGGTCTTCTGGTTCGCGTGCGGGTTCGCCCGCGAAGGCCGCCACTACCTGGACCGGGCCCTGGCCGGTGGCCCGGAGCCCTGGCCCGAGTACGGCAAGGCCCTGTGGGCCGGCGGAGTCGTCTGCGTGGGGCAGGGCGCCCTTGATGTGGCGCTGCGGCACTCCGCCGAGCTGCGGGCCCTGGCCGCGACGTCCGCCGATCCGACCGTGCGCGTGGCGGCGGACTACCTCGAAGGCACGATCCTGACCCAGCAAGGTGAACCCGAGCGGGCGCTCATCACGCTGGACACGGCCCCGCCCGAAACCCTGTGGGGTTCCTACGAGGCCGCGTGCTTCATGAACCGGCTCTCCCTTGCGTTCGCCCGCATCGATCTCGGCGACCTGAACCTGGGAAAGGCCATCGCGAACGGGGTCTCCACCGAGCTGGCCGCGCGCGGTGAGTGCTGGGGGCGGGCGTTCGGGGACTACTTGCAGGCCCTGGCCGAGTTCGGGCTCGGCAACTGGGCCGAGGCCGCCGGGCATGCCCGCGCGAGCCTGCGGGGCAAGGCCGAACTCCACGACACTCTGGGGGTCGCCCTCGCCGCCGATCTGCTGGCCGCCGCGACCGTGGCCGACGGGCAGGGCGAGACGGGGGCCCGGCTGCTGGGTGCGGCGCAGCGTCTGTGGCTGGCCTTCGGCCGCCCTCAGATGGGCAATGCGCAGCTCGTCGCCGTCCGCGAGAGCGCGGAGAGACGGAGCCTCAAGGCCCTCGGCGAGGCCGCGTACACGACGGCGTACGAGGGCGGGCTGTACGACGACACGGTCGACGGGATCGTCTACAGCCTGGACGCCGGTACTGGTCCGTAGGGCCCCGCAAGGCTCAGGGGCCAGGGCTCGGCTCAGCCGACCCCGCGGGTCTCCTGCTCGGCGCGCTTCTCGATGCCGCGGAAGTGCGTGGCCATGGCCTGCTGGGCGCCGGCCGTGTCCTGGGCGCGGAGGGCCGTCACGATGGCGCGGTGCCGGTCGACGGTGACCTCGGGCGCCGGGTCGCCGGCCCACTGGCGCACTCCGGCGACCCTGTCGAAGACGTTCCAGAACGCGCCGAGCAGTTGCGGGATCAGCTCGTTGCCGAGCGAGCGGTAGAGCGTCTCGTGGAACTCGCGGTCCAGGTCGGCGAACGGCTCGTCGGCCTCTCCCGATTCCCCCATCTTCCTTACTATCGCGTCGAGTTGGTCAAGTAGGTCGGCGGCGGGCGGGGCCGCGGCGACCCGCCGGATCAGCCCCTCCTCCAGGATCTCGCGCACCTGGAGGATCTCGGCGAGGGCGTGCGCGTCGTCCGCGGGGCGCAGCAGGGTGCGGAAGGTGAGGCCGTCGGCGAGCGGGGTCAGCGAGGCCTGGCCGACGTAGGTGCCGTAGCCGTGCCGGATCTCCACGATGTCGAGTGCCTGGAGCGCCTTGAGCGCTTCCCGCACCGAGTTCCTGCTCACGCCGAGCGCCTCCATCAACTCGGCTTCGGTGGGCAGCAGTTCACCGGGCCGCAGCCCCGTGTCCAGGATCTGCTGCATCACCGCGCGCTGGACCTGGTGGCTCACACGGGGCTGGCGTACGGCCGTGTTCCGGGGCTCGTCTGGCATGCGCCGCATCGTAGGCGCTCCGGACATCCCACGTCCCACCTCGGGGCGGAAGATCTTCCGGGCGCGATGCCGGGCGATCCTGCGCGATCTCTTGACCGCCCCTCCGGGGCCTCTTATGGTCACGTCGCTACCAAGACGTAGGACGTTGGATCTCCACAATGGAGGCACCATGAGCGACCACGACGCCACCGGCCGCCGTTCCTTCCTCAAGTACACCGGCGCCCTGGGTGCGGCCGCCGCCATCTCCACGTCGCTGTCCGCCTGTTCGTCCGGGCCGAAGTCGACGAACGACACGGGTGACGACGACGGCGAGGGCGGCTCGACGAGCCTGACCGCCGTCATCGGCTACGGCAACGACGGCAGCTGGGACCCGACGCAGACGGCGTCCGCCTTCGCGATGGCGGGCAACCAGCACATCTACGAGGGGCTCGTCGACACCGATCCGACCACCCGGGCCCCGTACGCGGCGCTCGCGACCGAAGTGCCGGACGCGGCCCAACTCAGAGGTACTTCCTGGAAGTTCACCCTTCGGCCGGGTGCCAAATGGCACGACGGGAAGCCGGTGACCGCCGACGACGTGGTGTTCGTCTTCGCCCGGATCCTCGACCCGAAGACGCAGACGCTCGCCAAGGGCTTCTTCGAGAGCTGGCTGAAGGAGGTCAGGAAGACCGGCGACTCCTCGGTCGAGCTGGTCCTCAAGTTCCCCTTCCCGGACGGGGTCGCCCGGCTGACCCTCGCGAAGATCATGCCGAAGCACGTGTTCTCGGCGGCCGGCGCGTGGGACGAGGCGATGAAGGGCAAGGCCGTCGGCTCGGGCCCGTACAAGCAGACCTCGCACCAGCCGAAGACGAACACCACCTTCGAGGCGTTCGGCGGCTACAACGGCCCCCGCAAGCCCGCCTTCAAGAAGATGAACTGGCTGACCATCGTCGACGCGGCGCCGCGCGTAGCGAAGATCTCCGGGGGCAGCGCCGACGCGCAGATCGCCGACAACATCCCGTACGCCAACATCCAGCAGCTGGAGAAGGGCGGGATGACCGTCGAGGGCGGCGCCGGGATGAACAACCTGTTCCTGATGTTCAACACCGCGCACAAACCGTTCGACGACGTACGCGTGCGGCAGGCCCTGCACTACGCGATCGACAAGAAGAAGATGATCGAGGTCGCTCTCAAGGGCCATGGCAAGGCGGCGAGTTCGTTCCTCAACGAGGAGAACCCGAGCCACCGGCGGGCGAAGCCGGTCTACGACTACGACCCGGAGAAGGCCAAGAAGCTGCTGAAGGAGGCGGGGGTCAGCGGCCTCGGCATCAATCTCATGGCCGTGAACGTGTCATGGATCGCCGACTGCCTGCCGACCATCAAGGCCTCCTGGGACGCGATCGGCGTGCGGACCACCCTCGACCCGCAGGAGACCACCGCCGTCTTCACGAAGATGGACCAGAAGAAGGACTACCAGGTGGTGGCCGCGGCCTCGAACCCGAACCAGTTCGGCCTCGACGCGGACCTGATCATGCACTACAACTACGGCCCCACCAACTTGTGGATGGGGTACGCCCGTTGGGCCGACAACTCCACCGCCGAGCAGCTCTTCAAGCAGATGGACCAGGCCACCCGGGAGCCGGACGCCGCCAAGAAGAAGACGATGATCCAGGAGTACCTCGACATCGTCGCCGAGCAGGCCGTCATCTATCCCGTCGTGCACAACGAGCTGATGACCGCCTGGGACGCGAAGAAGATCAGCGGGGTGCGGGCGCAGCCGTACCCCGGCATCAACGTCCTCAAGGCCAAGCCCGCGTAAGCCCCGCAACCCGGTCTTCACGTAAGGGAGTTCGTGGCCGTGGCCGTGATCGCCAGAATCCTCGCCCGGCGGCTCGTGCTGCTCGTACCGCTGCTGCTCGGCATCGTCCTCTTCGTGTTCCTCGTGATGCGCTTCGCCGACATCGATCCGGCGTCCGCGTACTTCCAGGGCGCCAATCCGACACCGCAGCAGCTGCACGACTTCCGCGAACGCAACGGGCTGCTCGACCCGATGCCGCTGCGCTACCTCCACTTCGTCGGCGACCTGCTCCACGGCGACATGGGCATCAGCGTGCTGACCCGGCAGCCGGTCGTCGAGCAGGTCACCACCGCGCTGCCGCTCACCCTGCAGCTGACGTTCCTCGGGCTCGGCATCGCCGTCGTCGTGTCGCTGATCCTCGGCATCAGCGCGGCCATCCACCGCGACCGGGCCTGGGACCAGATCGTCCGGGTCATCTCGCTGACCGGGGTCGCGGCGCCCGGCTTCTGGCTGGCGCTGCTGATGATCCAGTACCTGGCGGTCGACCAGGGCTGGTTCCCGACCGGCGGATACATCAACCCGGCCGACTCGCTCACCGGCTGGCTCAAGTGCATGACGCTGCCCGCGCTCGCCCTGTCGCTGCCGGTCGCCGCGCAGCTCACCCGGATCGTCCGCACGGCCGTGGTGGAGGAGCTCGACAAGGACTACGTGCGCACGGCCGTCGGCAGCGGGCTCCCGCCGGTCGTCGTGGTCGGCCGCAACGTCCTGCGCAACGCCCTGATCAACCCGCTCACGGTGCTCGGCCTTCGCGTGGGCTATCTGCTGGGCGGGGCGGTGGTCGTGGAGACGATCTTCTCGCTGCCCGGGATGGGGAAGCTGATGATCGACGCGGTCAAGAACGGGGATCCTGCCGTGGTCCAGGGGGTGGTGCTCACCACTGCCGTGGGGTTCGTTGTGGTGAACCTGGTGATCGATGTGCTGTATCTGCTGGTCAATCCGCGGCTGCGGGGGCTGTCGTGAAGGCCTCGGGGCTCCGCCCCGGACCCCGCTCCTCAAACGCCGGAGGGGCTGGATCGGGCAAGCTGCGCAGATTGCCCATGCTGTCCCGCGTCGCCCTCTGCGTGGTCGCCGTCGTCGTCCTCATGGCCGTGTTCGCCCCGCTGTTCGCGCCGCACGATCCCCTCGACCAGCAGCCACAGGTGGACAGCACCGGGCACCCGTCCGGGGCGCACTGGATGGGGCAGGACAGTCTCGGCCGCGACATCCTCAGCCGGCTGATGTACGGGGCGCGCTGGTCCCTCGCCATCGGACTCGGGGCGACCCTGCTCGCGCTCGCCGTGGGCGCGCTCCTCGGCGCGGTCGCGGCGACGTCCCGCAAGGCCGTCGACGAGACGCTCATGCGCTGCCTCGACATCGTCATGGCGTTCCCCGGCATCGCCCTCGCGGCCGTGCTCGTCGCCGTGTTCGGCGGTGGCATCCCGGTACTGATCTGTGCGATCGCGTTCCTGTTCACCCCGCCGATCGCCCGCGTCGTCCGCGCCAACATCCTGGACCAGTACGGCGAGGACTACGTCACGGCCGAGCGCGTCATCGGAGCCCGCACCCCGCACATCGTGCTCAAGCACGTCGCCATCAACTGCGCGGCCCCCATCCTCGTCTTCTGCACCGTGCAGGTCGCGGAGGCCATCGTCTTCGAGGCGTCGCTGTCCTTCATCGGAGCAGGCGTGCGGCCCCCCGAACCGTCGTGGGGCAGCGTCATCGCCGACGGGAAGAACATGGTGCTGATCGGCGGCTGGTGGGCGACCGTCTTCCCCGGGCTGCTGATGCTGCTCACGGTCCTGTCCCTGAACGTCCTTAGCGAAGGCGTCTCCGACGCGTGGGCGGCGCCCGTCGCGCGGGACGTGCCGGCCAGAGAGCCGGACCGGCTGGAGGCCCCCGCGCCCGGCACCGGGCAGGTCCTCGAACTGCCCGGCCTCCCCGAGGCCGCGACCCGCCTGCGCGCACGCGCCAGACCCCTGCCCACCGGGCCACCGGTCCTCTCCGTACGGGACCTGGCCATCGGCTTCGACGGACGGCACGGCGGGGTCGACATCGTCGACGGGATCGGCTTCGACGTGCGCCCCGGCGAAGTCCTCGGCCTGGTCGGCGAGTCCGGCTGCGGCAAGTCGCTGACCGCGCTGACCGTGATGGGGCTGCAGCCCAAGGGCGCCCGGGTCCGCGGCCACGTCACCTTCGGCGACCGCGAACTGGTCGGCCTGCCGATGGGCGCCAGGCGCCGCCTCCTCGGCCACGACATGGCGATGATCTACCAGGACGCGCTGTCGTCCCTCAACCCGGCGATGACCGTACGGGCGCAGCTCAAACAGGTCGTCCGGCGCGGTGGCCGCCGCTCCCCCGCCGCCCTCCTCGAACTCGTCGGGCTCGACCCGGACCGCACCCTGCGCAGCTACCCGCACGAACTCTCCGGTGGCCAGCGTCAGCGCGTCCTCATCGCCATGGCGCTCTCCCGCGACCCGAAGCTGATCATCGCCGACGAGCCGACGACGGCGCTCGACGTGACGGTGCAGGCACAGGTCATCGAGTTGCTGCTGGGCCTGCGCGCCGAACTGGGCTTCGCACTCGTCCTCGTCTCGCACGACCTGGCGCTGGTCGCCGATGTCACGGACCGCGTCGTCGTCATGTACGGAGGCCAGATCGTGGAGACGGGCGTGACGGCCGACCTGGTGGAGATACCTCAACATCACTACACACGCGGCCTGTTGGGTTCGGTGCTCTCCCTCGAATCGGCGGCGGACCGGCTCACCCAGATCAGGGGCGTGGTCCCGTCCCCGGCCGACTTCCCGGCAGGCTGCAGATTCGCGGACCGGTGCCCGCTGGCGTCGCAGGTGTGCCAGGAGACGGCCCCCGAGCTGACGGGCGGTCCCGGACACGCGACGGCGTGCCATCGCCCGGCAGCGCCCCGAAGGGGCGCGGGGAACGGCGCGAGCAACCGCGACGCAACCGCAACCGCACACACGACCACCGTACCTACGGCCCGAAGTGCGACCACCACGGAGCGGGAGCCGAAATGATCACCCCCATCGTGGAGTTGGCCGACGTGCACGTAGTGCACAAGGCCCGCTCGGCCGGCCTCTTCCGCCGCGACCACGTCTACGCCCTCACCGCGGCGGACCTCACGATCGCCCCCGGCGAAACCGTCGGCATCGTAGGCGAATCCGGCTGCGGCAAATCAACCCTCGCCAAGGTGCTGGTGGGCGTTCAGCACCCCACATCCGGAACCGTGACGTACGACGGCGCCGACCTGTGGACCATGCCTCCCGCGGAGCGCCGAGCAGCGCTCGGCACCGGCGTCGGTATGATCTTCCAGGACCCGTCGACGGCCCTGAACCGGCGGCTGACCGTGGCGCAGATCGTGCGCGACCCGATGGACGTGCACCGCCGCGGCACCGCCGCCGAACGAGCCGCGCGCGTAACGGAGTTGCTGGGCCTGGTCGGCCTGCCGAAGGCGCTCGCCGATGTCCTCCCCGGTCAGCTCTCGGGCGGGCAGCGGCAGCGCGTCGCCATCGCGCGGGCGCTGGCCCTGGAGCCGGACCTGGTGGTGGCCGACGAGCCGACCAGCGCCCTCGACGTGTCGGTGCGCGCCCAGATCCTCAACCTCCTCCTCGACCTCAAGGAACGTCTCGGTCTCGCCCTGGTCTTCGTCTCGCACGACATCCAGACGGTGCGCCGGATGAGCGACCGGGTCATCACCATGTACCTGGGCCGCATCGTGGAGGAGACCCCGGCGGCCGACGTCCTCGACCGGTCCCGGCACCCGTACACGCGCGCCCTGTTCTCGGCGACGCCCGGCCTGCTCGACCCCATCGACCCGATTCCGCTGATCGGCCCGGTGCCGTCGGCCACGCGTCCGCCCTCGGGCTGCCCGTTCCGTACCCGGTGCTGGCGGGCGGACCACTCGTGCGCGGCGACGATGCCGGAGCCCGCGGGGTCCGGCGGCCATGTCTTCCGCTGTCACCACCCGGTGGACGAGGACCAGACCACGCACGACCTCGTCCGAGAGGTGACCTGACCGCTGTCGCGGCGCCGGGGCGGAGCCCTCAGCTGGGCGTCCGCGCGGCGACGGCCAGCAGCCGGCTCACCTCGTCGGTGGACAGGGTGAGGGCGGCCCCCACCGTCCCGAGCACGTCCCGCTCCGCGGAGGAGTACGGGCCGTCCGCCAGAGCGATCCGCGCGCCCTGCAGCAGGATCGACTCCCGGCCCGCCGGGGCCAGGTGCTGGGTGAGCGGGTCGAGCGCCTCGTGCAGCTCTATCGCGAGCCCGGCGCCGGCCCCGCAGTGCTCCGGAAGGCGCCCGGTGTCCATCACCAACGCCTCGACCAGCGCGGCGAGTTGCACCTCGGAGCAATCGTCGAACCCGGCTCCGCGCAGAATGCCGACGGCGCTCTCCAGCGACGTACGGGAGGAGGAGGCGCCCGTCGCGAGCACCGCGAGCACCACCGTGTGCACGGCGTCCCGCAGCATCCCGGAGAAGCGGTGCGTGGTGGGGTGGTCGAGCGCGTCCAGGCCGAACCGGTCCTCGCACGCGGCGCACTGGACGACGGGCCCGGTCTCGCCGCGCGGCACCACCGGCACGCCGAGCACGGTGAAGCGGCGCCGGCCCGTGCGCCGCTGGTAGTTGCGGTCGCCACCGCAGCCGGGGCAGAAGAACTCCCCGTCGCCCACGGTGGCCCAGGTGGTGTGCACGCCAAGGACCCGTGAGGTCCCGGTCCGTCGGATACGTCCCCAGATCGGCAGCACGTCGCACACCTCCGTAACGGCGCCGCAACATCGCGGCGTTGGCGTGATGTTAGCCACATTGTCGATGCGGCGTCAGCACCTTGGTCACGCCGAGGTCACGAGGGGCCTGTCCGGGTGGCCGATATCCGACGCGGCCCCGCACACCCACAAAAGGTGTACGGGGCCGTGAACATGCAGGCCAGTAAGGTCAGCGGGCCGCGCGGTTGACCGCGGAGACGACCGCCTTCAGCGACGCACGTGTCGTATTCACGTCGGTGCCGATGCCCCACAGAACCTTGTCGTCGATCGCGACCTCGATGTACGAGGCGGCGACCGCGGACGCGCCCTCGCTCATCGTGTGCTCCTGGTAGTCCAGCAGGCGGGCGTCGATGCCGACGCCCTGCAGCGCGTGGAAGAACGCGGAGATCGGGCCGTTGCCCGAACCGACCAGGACCTGCTCGACGCCGTCGACCTCGGCCTCGACCGTCAAGGTGTCGACGCCGTCGGTGTCCGTGGTCGTCTGGCCGTTCTTGACCTGGATGCGGCCCCACGGGTTCTGCGGGTTGGGCAGGTACTCGTCCTGGAAGACGGCCCAGATGTCCTTGGGCGTGACCTCGCCGCCCTCGGCGTCCGTCTTCGTCTGGATGACCTTGGAGAACTCGACCTGCATACGGCGCGGCAGGTCCAGGCTGTGGTCGTTCTTCAGGACGTACGCGATACCGCCCTTGCCGGACTGCGAGTTGACGCGGATGACGGCCTCGTAGGAGCGGCCGACGTCCTTCGGGTCGATCGGCAGGTACGGGACGGCCCACTCGATGTCGTCGATGGTCCTGCCCGCCTTGGCGGCGCGGCCCTCCATCGCCTCGAAGCCCTTCTTGATGGCGTCCTGGTGGGAGCCGGAGAAGGCGGTGTAGACCAGGTCGCCCGCGTAGGGGTGGCGCGGGTGGACCTCCATCTGGGTGCAGTACTCGGCGGTGCGACGGATCTCGTCGATGTCCGAGAAGTCGATCTGCGGGTCGACGCCCTGCGAGAAGAGGTTCATGCCCAGGGTGACCAGGTCGACGTTGCCGGTGCGCTCGCCCTGGCCGAACAGGCAGCCCTCGATGCGGTCGGCGCCTGCCATGACCGCCAGTTCGGCGGCGGCGACGGCCGTGCCCCGGTCGTTGTGCGGGTGGACCGAGATGCACACGTACTCGCGGCGCGTCAGGTTCCGGGACATCCACTCGAAGCGGTCCGCGTGCGTGGACGGCGTCGAACGCTCCACCGTGGCGGGCAGGTTGAGGATGATCTCGCGGTCGGGACCGGGCTGCCACTCGTCACAGACGGCCTCGCAGACCTCCAGGGCGAAGTCCAGCTCGGTGTCCGTGAAGATCTCGGGGCTGTACTGGTAGCCGAAGACCGTCTCGGGGCCCAGCAGCTTCTCCGCGTACTCCATGACCAGGCGGGTGCCGTCCACGGCGATCTGCTTGACCGCGTCCTTGGAGCCGCGGAAGACGACCTCGCGCCAGACCGGCGCCGTCGCGTTGTACAGGTGGACCGTGGCGCGCTTGGCGCCGACCAGGGACTCCACGGTCCGCGCGATCAGCTCCTCGCGGGCCTGCGTCAGCACGGAGATCGTCACGTCGTCCGGGATCGCGTCCGGGTCCTCGATGATCGAGCGTACGAAGTCGAAGTCCGTCTGCCCCGACGAGGGGAAGCCGACCTCGATCTCCTTGTAGCCCATGCGGACCAGCAGGTCGAACATCTCGCGCTTGCGAGCGGGCGACATCGGGTCGATCAGCGCCTGGTTGCCGTCGCGCAGGTCGGTGGAGAGCCAGCGGGGCGCGACCGTGATCCGGTTGTTCGGCCACGTGCGGTCGGGGATGTCCACCTGGTCGTACTGGCCGTACTTGTGAATCGGCATCGACGTGGGGCGCTGGAAGTTCGACATGATGCGTGGGGCTCCTCAGAGGTGGCCGGTAAGGCGGCCGACAGCGCAACGCCAAACTCCGCGGAGAGGGGGCCGGCCTTTACTACAGGCCCTCGCCGCGGCAGCTAAGGAGAAGCAACCCGAAACGCATGATGCATCGCACTGTAACCGAGACACGCCGGGCGCGAGAGCCCGTATCAGTATGCGGGATCTGCTTCAGGTAACGGGTATGAGGTGATCAATACCTCTATTTCATCAATCCTGGTCGCAGCTAGTGACAGCGTCATGACTCAGTGCCACATTGCCTGACATGACCGACAACACAGCGGGGAACCCGACGGGGTTCGAGCCCGTGTTTTGTACCATCGTGCCGCCCCACATCCTTGACCAGGTCGCCCAGGCCCAGGACCCCACGGTCGCCGCTTCCGCCCGCAGGAGCCTGGAGCGCGACGCCTTCGAGCGCACCCGGCGGCGGCTGACGACCGTCATCGGCGCCCCCTCCGTGGCACCGCGGGCCGGCGCCGCGCCCGAGAAGCCGCAGCGCACCGTCTATGACGCCCGGCACCGGACGGAGCTGCCGGGGCGCAAGGTCCGCGGCGAGGGGGACAACCCCGGCTCGGACGCGACCGTCAACCGCGCGTACGCCGGCCTGGGCGCGACCTTCGAGGTCTACCTCGAGAAGTTCACCCGCCACTCGATCGACGGCGAGGGCCTGCCGCTGAACGCGACGGTGCACTACTCCGAGGGCTACAACAACGCCTTCTGGAACGGCGAGCAGATGGTGTTCGGCGACGGTGACGGCGAGATCTTCCTCGACTTCACCCTCCCCGTCGACGTCATCGGCCACGAGCTGACCCACGGCGTCACGCAGTACACGGCGAACCTGACGTACTTCGGGCAGCCCGGCGCCCTGAACGAGTCGGTCTCGGACGTCTTCGGCTCGCTGATCAAGCAGTACACGCTCGGCCAGACCGCGTCGGAGGCCGACTGGCTGATCGGCGCGGGCCTGCTCGCGCCGCGCGTCACGGGCGTCGCCCTGCGCTCCATGAAGGCTCCGGGCACGGCCTACGACGACGACGTGCTCGGCAAGGACCCGCAGCCCGCCGACATGGACCACTACGTGCGGACCGGCCGGGACAACGGCGGCGTGCACATCAACTCCGGCATCCCCAACCACGCCTTCTACATCCTCGCCACCGCGCTCGGCGGGCACGCGTGGGAGCGGGCCGGACAGATCTGGTACGACACCCTCACCGGTGGCGGGCTGAAGCAGGACTGCAGTTTCGCCGACTTCGCCAAGGCGACGGTGAAGGCCTCGCAGGCCCGCTACGGCGCGGGCGAGGAGTACCAGTCGGTGCTCAAGGCATGGGAACAGGTCGGCGTCCCCGCCCAGTGACCGACGACTCGTCCGGGGCTTCCGGAAATGGACCTTTCGGGGGCCGGCCTTCCGGGAGTAGACAGGGAGCCATGCGTATTCACGTCACGCGCACGGGCGGCTTCGCCGGCATCGACCGGCACGCGGAGGTCGACACGGCGGGCCTCGCCGATGCCCATGAGTGGCAGGCCCTGGCCGAGAAGGCGATGGCCGCGGGCCGGGACACGCCACCCATAGGGGTGCCCGACGGCTTCAGTTACACCATCAGCGTGGACGGGCGGACCGTGTACTGCGCGGACCCCCGGCTCACCGAGGAACAGCGCAAGCTGATCACCCGGGTCCTCAAGGAAGGGGCCTGACGCACAACTGGAGTCTGTCGCACGGGCGTTGACTTCGTACTGGCCGGTACGGATGATCGCGCCCATGGCAGCTACCTCAGGCGCACTCCCTTCCTTCCCGCCCGGCTTCCTGTGGGGCGTCGCCACGTCGGCGCACCAGATCGAGGGCGCCGTCGACCGGCGCGCGCCCTCGGTGTGGGACGCGTTCGGCGCCGAGCCGGGCCGGATCAAGGACGGCTCGACGGCGGCAGTGGCCTGCGACCACGTGGCCCGCTACCAGGAGGACGTGGCGCTCGTCCGCGAGCTGGGCGCGGACGCGTACCGCTTCTCCGTCTCCTGGCCCCGGGTCCTGGCCCCCGGCGGCCTCGACTTCTACGACCGGCTCGTCGACGAGCTGTGCGCCCAGGGTGTCCGCCCCGTCCCCACGCTCTTCCACTGGGACCTGCCGGCGAGCCTGGAGGCGGCGGGCGGCTGGCTGGAGCGGGACACCGCGGCCCGCTTCGCCGAGTACGCGGCGACGGTCGCGGCCCGGCTCGGCGACCGGGTCCAGAAGTGGATCACGCTCAACGAGCCCGCGGAGCACACTCTGCTCGGCCATGCGCTGGGTGAGCACGCGCCCGGCAAGAAGCTGCTCTTCGACGCGCTGCCGGTGGCCCACCACCAGCTCCTCGCGCACGGCCTCGCGGCACGGGCACTGCGGGCGGCCGGTGCGTGCGACATCGGCATCGCCAACTCGCACGGCCCGACCTGGCCCGCCTCCGACGACCCGGCCGACACCGCAGCGGCGGACCTGTACGACGTGATCCTGAACCGGCTCTTCGCCGACCCGCTGCTGCTCGGCGAATACCCGGACGGATTCGCCGAGTTGATGCCGGGCGCCGACGTGGCGGCCGACCTGAGAGTGATCTCCGACTCCACCCTCGACTGGTACGGGATCAACTTCTACCAGCCTACGAAGGTGGGCGCGCCGGGCACGACGGACACCGAGTTCTCCGGGCTCACGCTCCCCGCCGAACTCCCCTTCTCCGTACGGGAGATAGCCGGATACCCGACGACCGACTTCGGCTGGCCGGTGGTTCCGGACGCCCTCACGTCACTCCTCACCGGCTTCCGCGACCGCTACGGGGACCGGCTGCCGCCCCTGGTCGTCACCGAGAACGGCTGCGCGTACGAGGGCCTCGACGACCGGGAGCGGATCGCCTATCTCGACGGTCATCTCCGGGCGCTGCACCGGGCGTTGGAGGCCGGGGTGGACGTACGCGGCTATTTCGTGTGGTCGCTGCTCGACAACTTCGAGTGGGCGGAGGGGTACACGAAGCGCTTCGGGCTCGTGCACGTCGACTTCGACACTCAAGTGCGCACCCCGAAGGCGTCGTACGGCTGGCTGCGGGACGCGCTGCGGGCACAGCGGGCATGACGGCCCGCGCGCTCCAGGAACCGGTCGACCGGGTCGGCCGTGGCTGGACGACCGCCCTGTCGCTGGCCAACGGGGCGATCTGGGTGGGCTGGTACGGGCCGCTGCAGATCCTGCTCGCCCAGCAGTCCGAACACTTCGCGCCGGGCACGGGAGTGTCGAAGGAGGCGCTGCTCGCCTGGGTGACGGGCGTCGGCGCGGTGGTGTCCCTGGCCGCCAACCCGCTGTTCGGCGCCCTCTCCGACCGCACGGTGTCCCGGTACGGGCGGCGCACCCCGTGGATCGTCGCGGGCACGGCGGGCGGCGCCCTTGCGCTGCTGCTGCTCGGCGGCGCGGGCGCCGTGTGGGTGCTCTTCCTGGGCTGGTGCCTGGTGCAGCTGACCCTGAACGCGGCGTTCGCCGCGGTCACGGCGGCCGTCCCCGACCGGGTGCCGCGGCTGCAGCGGGGCACGGTGGGCGGCTGGCTGGGGGCCGCGCAGATCCTGGGCGTGGTCGTCGGCACGGGGCTCGCGACGGTCGCGGGCGGGGTCGGCGCCGGGTACGCGGCGTGCGCCGTCTTCACGATGGTGGGCGTGGCCCCGTACGTGCTGCGCCACCCGGACCTGCGTCTCGACCCGGCCGACCGTCCCGCGTGGTCGTGGCGCGCTTTCGCGGCGGGCTTCCGGCTCAGCCCGCGGCGCCACCCCGACCTCGGCTGGGCGTGGCTGACCCGCTTCCTGATCAACCTGGGCAACGCGCTCGTCCTGCTCTACCTCTTCTACTACCTGCGCGACCAACTCGACTACGACGACCCGGAGTTCGGCGTGCTGATCCTGACGGCCGTGAACGGGGTGACGCTGCTCGCCACGGTCGTCGTCGGCGGCGCCTGGTCGGACCGGGTGGGGCGCCGCAAGCCGTTCGTCCTGTGGTCGGGCGTGCTGATGGCCGTCGCGACGGGCGTGCTGGCCTGGTGGCAGACGTGGCCCGGCGCGCTCGTCGCGGCAGCGGTCCTGGGGGTCGGGTTCGGGGTGTTCACCTCGGTCGACTTCGCGCTGATGACGGACGTCCTGCCGGCGGCGCTCGACCGCGGCAAGGATCTCGGCGTCATCAACATCGCCAACTCCCTCCCCCAGGTGGCCGCCCCGGCGCTTGCGGCGCCGCTGGTGAACCAGCTGGGCGGCTACCGGACGCTGTATCTGGTGGCGGCGGCCGTGGGCCTCGTCGGGGCGCTGCTCGTGCGGAACATAAAGGCGGTGGACTGACGGCGGAACCGGTCGTAGCCTGCGCCCATATGACCGCCGCCGACGCCCTCCCTCCCCTCCCCCGCCCCCTCCTCGACCGCCTTGAGCGGTACTACGACACCGTGCCGCGGGCCGCCGCCCGCGTGGAGGAGTTCGGTTCGCTCACTCTCTTCGTCCGTGAGGGGCCGGGCTGGCCGTACTACGCGCGGCCCGCGCTGCGCCCGGACGCGCCGCCGCCGAGCGTCCACGACGTACAGGAAGTGTGCGCGCGGCAGCGGGAGTTGGGGGTGCCCGAGGCGTTCGAGTGGGTGGCGGAGACGACGCCGGGGCTGCGGGCGGCCGTGGAGGCGGCCGGGCTGCGGGTCGGCGAGTACCCGCTGATGGCGCGGGACGCGTCGGCGCCCACGCCCGCCCCGCACCCTCTGGTCCAGGTCCTCGACGCCCAGGACCCTTTCCTGGCGGGGGCGTTGGCGCTGCCGCACGTGGCGTTCGCGTACCCCGGGACCGCGGTGGGCCCGGCAGGCGCCGCCGAACTCACCGCGGAACTCACGGCACGGGCCGCCGACAGCAGCCTGCCGGAGGTCCAGGAACGGATCCGGGCGGGCCGCACGGTCCTCGCGGCAGCCGTCGAGAACGGGGTGGTCCTCAGCTCCGGCATGCACCTGCCCGTCGAGGACGTCACGGAGATCGCGGGCGTCGGCACGTTGCCCGCGGCGCGGCGGCGCGGGCTCGGTCTTGCGGTGACAGGGGCCCTGGTCGCCGATGCGGTGGCCTCCGGCGTCTCCACGGTGTTCTTGTCGGCCGGGGATGATGATGTGGCCCGCATTTACGCGCGGCTGGGTTTTCGCCCGGTGGGCACGGCGATGATCGCCACCCACTCAAGCCCCAATTAAGCCCCTTGGGGGTCCCCCCGGACGGAGTCTGGGGGAGATTGAGGAGCGGGGTCCGGGGCGGAGCCCCGGGGCTCGGCGCCATCGCCGAGTGCACGACCGTCGTGGCCGGCCGCGCAGTCCCCCGCGCCCCTGGCGGGGTCGCCTACAGCGCGCCCATGTCACGGGCCACCCAGACCGACGGGAAGAACGGCCGATAACCCAGCTCGCGACGGATCCGCTCCGTCGACATGACCGCCCGCCACGGATCCGGATCCACCTTCTCGTACAGCTCGGCCGGGACCGGCAACCCGTTGAGCGCGTAGAGATCGACGGTCGTGACGGGAGCGTCGTCGGCGATGTTGTAGACGCCCTGTGCCCCCGGCGCGTACAGCAACCGCTGCAGCCCCTGGGCCACGTCCGCGTGATGCCCCATGTGCAGCCACTGCGTGGCGGGCCAGTTCGGCGCCCACTGCATCGCGTTCGCGATATGCGGGTCGCCGTCGCCGTACACGAACGGCAGCCGTCCGATCCGCAGGTCGTCGAGGCCGTCCAGCGCGCCGAGCGCCCGCTCCGCCTCCCCCTTGGACTCGGGGTAGGCGCCCCACATGGCGCCGCCCGGCACCGTCCCGTCGGTCTCCACCAGCGGCCTGCCCCGCCCAGCGCCGTACACGAGACCTGTGCTGACCTGCACGAACCGCCGCACGCCTGAGGCCACTGCGGCGCGGCCCAGCTCGATCGCCGCATCCCGGTTGACCGCGCGCGCCTCCTTGTCCGGCACGCCGCGGAACGCCGCGGCGACGTTCACCACCGCGTCCGCCCCGGCCGTCGCCTTGCCCAGCACGTCGGTGTCCCGCAGATCGCCGGTCACCACCTGCGCTCCCAGCTCGGCGAAGCGTTCGCCGCGGGCCGCGTCCCGCACCAGGACCCGGACCTCGTCGCCGGGTGCCGCGCTCTGCAGCAGCCTGGGCACGAACCGTCGCCCGACCTGCCCTGTCGCGCCTGTCACCAATGTCAGCATGGCCGCCTCCTCGTTGTCGTAGCCATGCACACCACCGTCGGCGAAAGAGCGCCGCGCCGGGAGAGACGCCCTTATCCAGGGACCGGCGCGCCCTGGATAAGGCGGGCGTACCGCGCGACCCTGGAGAGGTGAACCGAGCCGAACTCGCCGACTTCCTGCGCCGCGCCCGCACCCGCCTGGCCCCCTCCGACGTGGGCCTCACCGCGGGTGCCAGGCGCCGTACGCCGGGGCTGCGCCGCGAGGAGGTGGCGCAGCTCGCCGGGATGTCCGTGGACTACTACACGCGTCTGGAGCAGCGGCGCGGCTCCCATCCCTCACGCCAGATGCTCACCGCGCTGGCCCGTGCGCTGCGCCTGACGGCCGACGAGCGTGACCACCTGTTCCATCTGGCGGGCGAGGAGCCGCCGCGCGCGGGCGGCTCCTCCGGCCATGTCCGGCCGGGTCTGCTGCTGATCCTGGACCGGCTGTACGACTCCCCGGCTCAGGTGCTGAGCGACTGGGGCGAGGTGCTCGCGCAGAACACGATGGCGGTGGCCCTGTCGGGCGAGCACACGGGGGAGAACATGATCCGCCGCTACTTCACGGACCCGGCCGCCCGCGCCCTGATCCCGCCCGAGGACTACCGGACGCACGCCCGCGCGCACGTGGCGAATCTGCGGGCGGTCGCCGGGGCGCGTCCCGACGACCCGGGCCCTGCCGCCCTGGTGGCCGAATTGCGGGGCGCCAGCGAGGAGTTCGAGGAACTCTGGGCGTCGCACGAGGTGGCCGTGCGACGGGCGGCGACGAAGCGCTTCCTGCACCCGGTGGTCGGTGTCCTGGACCTGGACTGCGAGGTGCTGCTCAGCGGCGGGCACGACCAGATGCTGGTCGTGCACTCGGCGCGGCCGGGCACGGACACGTACGAGCGGCTCGAACTGCTGCGGGTGATAGGCCTCCAGGACCTCACCCCCGACAGGACGTAGAACCCGACAGGAGCTAGAAGCCGGCAGGAGTCAGAAGCCGAGCTTGCGCAGCTGGCGCGGGTCGCGCTGCCAGTCCTTGGCCACCTTCACGTGCAGGTCGAGATAGACCGGCGTGCCGAGCAGCGCCTCGATCTGCTTGCGGGACTTGATGCCGACGTCCTTGAGGCGCTTGCCCTTCGGGCCGATGATGATGCCCTTCTGGCTGGGGCGCTCGATGTAGACGAAGGCGTGGATGTCGAGGAGCGGCTTGTCGGCGGGCCGGTCCTCGCGCGGCAGCATCTCCTCCACGACGACGGCGATGGAGTGCGGCAGCTCGTCCCGTACGCCTTCGAGCGCGGCCTCGCGGATCAGCTCCGCGACCATGACCTGCTCGGGCTCGTCGGTGAGGTCGCCCTCCGGGTAGAGGGCGGGGCCCTCGGGCATGAGGGGAACGATCAGGTCGGCGAGGAGGTCGACCTGCTCGTTGCCGACCGCCGAGACCGGGATGATCTCGGCCCACTCGAAGCCGAGTTCCACGGAGAGCTGGTCGATCGCGATGAGCTGCTCGGCGAGGGTCTTGCTGTCGACGAGGTCGGTCTTGGTGACGATCGCGATCTTCGGCGTCTTCTTGATGGACGCGAGTTCCTTGGCGATGAACCGGTCACCGGGGCCGAGCTTCTCGTTCGCGGGCAGGCAGAAGCCGATGACGTCGACCTCGGCCCAGGTGGTGCGCACGACATCGTTCAGCCGCTCGCCCAGCAACGTACGCGGCTTGTGGAGCCCCGGCGTGTCCACCAGGATCAGCTGCGCGTCCTCGCGGTGCACGATGCCGCGCACGGTGTGCCGCGTGGTCTGCGGCTGGTCGGCGGTGATCGCCACCTTCTTGCCGACCAGAGCGTTCGTGAGGGTGGACTTGCCCGCGTTGGGGCGACCGACGAAGCAGGCGAAGCCGGCGCGGTGGCCGGGGTCCGACGAATCCGACGGCTGGGAGGACTGGGTACGAACGCTCATGGCGCCCATTGTCCCTGATCCGGGAAGCCCCGCAGTACCGTGAGGTTGCGGTAACCCCTCGGCAATACGAAACACGACGGAAACGCCTGGGTGCGGATTCGGAAACCCGGGCCGGTGACGCTCTACGGCAGTCCCCACCCGGAGGAAAACCCGTGACCGTCCCCCCAGCCCACGCAGTCCCCCTGGCTGCCGCGAAAGTCCCCGCACTGGACACCGGCGACACCGCGTGGCTGCTCGCCGCCACCGCCCTCGTTCTTCTGATGACGCCCGGCCTCGCGCTGTTCTACGGCGGCATGGTCCGTTCGAAGAGCGTCCTGAACATGTTGATGATGAGCTTCGTCTCGATCGCGCTCGTGACGGTGGTCTGGCTGGTGGCGGGGTACTCCCTCGCCTTCGGCGACGACTCCTTCGCCGGTCTTATCGGCGGCCTGGACCACGCGGGCATGGCCGGCGTCGGCCCCGGCTCGGTCACCGGTACCGTCCCCACGTTCCTGTTCACGACCTTCCAGCTGACCTTCGCGATCATCACCGCGGCGCTGATCAGCGGAGCCGTCGCGGACCGCACGAAATTCGCGGCGTGGCTCGTCTTCGTCCCCGTGTGGGCGCTGCTCGTATACGTTCCCGTGGCGCACTGGGTCTGGGGTCCGGGCGGCTGGATCGCGAACCAGCTGGGCGCCCTGGACTTCGCGGGCGGCCTCGTCGTCGAGATCGCCTCCGGCGCGTCCGGTCTGGCGCTGTGCCTGGTCCTCGGCCCGCGCATCGGCTTCAAGAAGGAGGCGATGCGCCCGCACAACCTGCCGATGGTGGTCATGGGCGCGGGCCTGCTCTGGTTCGGCTGGCTCGGCTTCAACGGCGGCTCGGCCTTGGGCGCGAACGGTCTCGCCGCGGCGTCCCTGTTCAACACGCTGATCGCGGGCTGCACAGGACTGCTCGGCTGGCTCTTCGTGGAGCACCGGCGGGACGGGCACCCGACGACGTTCGGCGCGGCCTCGGGCGCCGTGGCGGGCCTGGTCGCGATCACCCCGGCGTGCGGGGTCGTGGGGGTGCTCGGCGCGGCCGTCGTCGGAGTCGTGGCCGGTGTCGTCTGCTCGTACGCCGTCGCCTGGAAGTTCAGGTTCGACTACGACGACTCGCTGGACGTCGTCGGCGTGCACTTCATCGGCGGGGTCGTCGGCACGGTCCTCATCGGTCTGTTCGCCACGTCGGCGATGACCGGATCCGCCGACCGGCAGGGCCTGTTCTACGGGGGCGGGTTCGGGCAGCTCGGCAAGCAGCTGCTCGCCGTGGTGGTCGTGGCCGCGTACACGTTCCTCGTGACGTTCGGGATCGGGAAGGCCCTCGACAAGCTGATGGGCTTCCGGGCGTCGGCCGAGGAGGAGCTGACGGGCCTGGACCAGACGGCGCACGCGGAGAGTGCGTACGATCACGGCGTCCTGGGCGTCTCGGTCCACCCCGCCCCCGCCGCCCGAAAGGTCGCGCCATGAAGTTGATCACCGCGGTCGTCAAGCCGTACCGCCTCGACGAGGTCAAGACGGCGCTGCAGGAGCTGGGCGTGCTCGGTCTGACGGTGACGGAGGCCAGCGGCTACGGGCGGCAGCGCGGGCACACCGAGGTGTACCGGGGCGCCGAGTACCAGGTCGACCTGGTGCCCAAGGTGCGGATCGAGGTCGTCGTCAGGGACGAGGACGCCGAACCGGCGATGGACGCGATCGTGCGGGCCGCGCGCACCGGGAAGATCGGCGACGGCAAGGTGTGGGCGGTGCCGGTGGACAGCGTGGTGCGGGTCCGCACGGGCGAGCGGGGCCCGGACGCCGTGTAGGCCGCGCTTGCTTCGAGCGCGGCCCGGGGCGTCACTCGGAGACAGGCTCTCAGAGCTTGGTGCCGCAGTTCGGCCAGGCGCCCTTGCCCTGGTCGGCGAGGACCTTCTTGGCGACGTTGATCTGCTCGCCCTTGCTGGCCTGGTGGGCGTTGGCCGCGTACTGGGTGCCGCCGTAGGCGGACCAGGTGGACGAGGTGAACTGCAGGCCGCCGGAGAAGCCGTTGCCCGTGTTGGCGGACCAGTTGCCGCCGGACTCGCACTGGGCGACGGCGTCCCAGCTCTGCGCGGCCGGAGCGGCGGACGCGCCGCCGGCCGTGGTCAGGGCCAGGGCGACGCCGCCTCCGGCGACGGCCGTGGTGACGGCGATGCGGCGGGCACGGATGGAGCGGCGAGCGGTGGAGAACACGTAGGAAGCCTTTGTTCGGGGACGGCGGCTGCGCCCTGGCCGGGGTCCGGCGCATCGGGCGACTGCTCCACCGTGCCGGTCGACGGCCGCCGCCCGCATCCACCGTTCGGTCCGCCGCGCGGGACCTTGGTCCCGGCGCCCGGCGGACCCCTTGCGGGACCTTCGACCCGGGCCGAAGGTCCCGGCGGCGCGCGTCACAGCGCCGCCGCCGGTGCGCTCCGCACGCGCCGGGCCGGGGCCTACGACCCCGTTATGGGCGGATGTGACCGTATTCACCCATAACGCCGCAGGCCGCCGATCCAGTGACCCGGGCCACGTCAGCCGGCCTACAGAGTGACCTTCACCGCACCGTCGGCGCCGGCCAGGAACACCGGCGTGCCCGCCCCGCCCAGATCGCGTACGGCGGCCACGTCCTCGTCCGGCAGGACATCCGCGCCGGAGACGACGGCCGCCGCCTCCAGGGACTCCGCGCCGGACGCCACCGCCATGGCGACGGCCGTGCGCAGCGCGCTCAGCTGAAGGGAGTCGAGGGCGACGGTGCCCGCGACATACGTACGCCCCGTCTCGTCGCGCACGGCCGCCCCCTCGGGCACACCGTTGCGCGCCCGCGCGGAACGGGCCAGGGTGACGATCTTGCGGTCCTCGGGGTCGAGGTCGGTGCTCTCAGTCATGGGGTGAGCATAAGGAGGGCGCTCCGGCTCATCCGCCGACGGGGGCTCGCGCCGCCTACGGCTCCGCGCGGCGAGTGTGCGACGGGTCGACGTAGCGCAGGAACGAGTCCCATGCGGCAGGGGCGACAGCGATGACGTGGGCGCGTCGGCGCTTCGAGTCCCGGACGCGGATCTCGTCGCCCGTGCAGGCGACCTCGACGCAATCGTCACTGGCTGCGGACGCACCGCTCTTGCGCCATGCCCATGCCTCGATCACCCTCGGCCTCCACCCCGGTTGCGGACCGCCCAGCCGGGACGTCCCCCGAAAAGCCGCCGTGGGTCACACGGCAGAACCCCCATGGTACGTGCAGAACCCAAGCACGCGGGCATGACAATTCTCGCCAACTTACCGGCGATCACGACAAGTTGGCGATGGCGTCCGCTCAGGCGGGGTCCTGCTGCAGCAGCCCCTCCAGCTCGTCCCCTCCCTCCGCGACGCGCTCCGCGAGACGTCGCAGCACCACATCGACGCCTTCCTTCAGCGCCAGATCCTCCAGTTCCCAGAACCGCTCCAGGTACTGCCTGGTCTCCTCCGGGGAGGTCGAGGCGATGGTCACGCCCCGGGAGTCCTCGAGGAACAGAGAGTCCTCCATCCCCTCGGCCAGGAACTCGAACAGCGTGAACGGCCCCTGGATACCGGGATGAGCACCGACACTGAACGGCAGGATCTGCATCGTGATGTGCGGACGACCGGACAGCTCGGCCAGGCGCTCCAGCTGCGTCCGCATCACCCCGCGGCCGCCCGTCACCCGGCGCACCAGGGATTCGTCCAGGACGAAGCTGAACTCGCGCGCGTCCTCCTCCAGCACGTCCTGCCGGGCGAGCCGCGATTCGACGATGCGGTCGACGTTGTCCTCAGGGAGTTCCTTGCCGTAGGCACTGATCACGGCTCGCATGTACTCCTCGGTCTGCAGCAGCCCAGGGAGGAGCAGTGGCGCGAACTGGCGGTGGACGGACGCCGCCGACTCCAGAGCGAGACGCTGCATGAAGTCCTTGCTGTACAGATCCCGGTACTCGGTGAACGGCATACGCCGGCTCCCGCGGGCCATGTCCAGCAGTCCCTCCAGCTTGCGCCGGTCCGAGATGCCGTAGGCGGCGGCGAGTGGACGCAGGTCGTTGACGGAGATGCCGACCTCGCCCGCCTCGATCCGGATGAGCTTGGACGGACTCCACTCCATCCGGTCGGCGACCTGCCGCTGAGTCAGGCCCGCCGCGATCCGCGCCTTACGGAGTTCGGTGCGCAGCTGCAGTCGCAGCAGCGCCGCACTGGTCACAGCCATCAGTGCTCCACCCCCGACCGCATCCGGCTTTGTGCAACATAGCAGCTATACACATGACTCATCGAGACCTCTTAGTTGCGACACATCAGCCATCGTCCCGTACGGGGCGCGCACGCCGCACACGGGGTGCGATGCGCACACTCTAACCTTACTCCGCACTCTGCTATGTAGCAGATTGAGACGCGCCATAAAGGAGGAACCGTTGAGCACTGTGCTTTTCGCGAGCTCGGGGATACGCTGATGACTCGTGGTCCGATCAACAACCTTGATCTACAACGGAGTTGATCATCAATCAACGTCAACTTCCGTCAGCCAGGCGGTACTTGGCTGACGTGACGACGAGCAGTACCGGAAAGGGGTCGAGCGACCGTGGACGAACTTCAAGGCGAGGAAGGAGGGCTCCGTCCGCAGAGGACCAAGCGCACCCTGGGTGAGCGGGTGGCTCTGATCATCCCGCTGGTCAATCTCCTCATCGCGATGCACAAGATCGCCGAAGAGTGGATTCTGCCCTTCGTGTGACAGCAATCAGCCCCGACCGAAGGGCCGGGGCCGATAGCGACGGACGCCCGAGACTGACGCTGCCGTTCCGAGTTCCCTGGCAGGCTGCCCGGAGCGGTGGCGTCGTAGGTCACCGCCATCCCATTCTGCCGCCGCGTCCTCCCTTTGGGGAGGGGCAGTCGGGCCATTTCGAGGCGCGCCGACAGTGCGCCGCGGCCTGCCGCCCGAGCTCAGGGCCGGTCGAGCCGCAGCCGCTCCGCGCGGGGCAGCCCCGCCACCACCAGGTCGTACGAGTCCTCGACGAGCTCCCTCACGAAGCCGGCCGGGAGTTCGGCCACGGTCACGGTGTTCCAGTGCCGCTTGTTCATGTGCCAGCCGGGCACGATGACGCCCTCGTACTCACCGCGCAGCCGTACCGCGTCCTCGGGATCGCACTTGAGGTTGACGGTCAGCGGCCGCGCGTCCAGGGAGCTGAGCGCGAAGACCTTCCCCAGCACCTTGAAGACGGAGATCTCCGGGTTGAAGGGGAACTCCTCCGCCGTCGCGTTGAACGACAGGCACAGTGCGCGCAGCTCCTGCGGTGTCACCCGGCCGTCTCCTCCTCCATCGGACCGACCGGCTCCACGAGCACCGTCACGATCTTGTTGCGGCGCCCGGCGGCGGCCTCCGCGGTGAGCCGCAGCTGCCGCGTGTCGGGCAGGGTCACGACGGACGAGGCCCCGGCGATGGGAACCCGGCCGAGCGCCTTCGCGAGCAGTCCGCCGACGGTCTCCACGTCCTCGTCGTCGTACTCCTCGATGCCGTACAGCTCACCGAGGTCGCCGATGTCGAGCCGCGCGGTGACCCGGAAGCGGTCGTCGCCCAGCTCCTCGACGGGCGGCAGCTCCCGGTCGTACTCGTCGGTGATCTCGCCGACGATCTCCTCCAGGATGTCCTCGATGGTGACGATGCCCGCCGTGCCGCCGTACTCGTCGATGACGACGGCCACGTGATTGCGCAGCTGCTGCATCTCGCGGAGCAGGTCCCCGGCGTTCTTGGTGTCCGGCACGAAGGTGGCGGGACGCATGGCCGACGAGACGAGCTCGGCCTCGGAGTCCCGGTTGATATGGGTCTTCCGGACAAGATCCTTCAGGTAGACGATCCCCACGACGTCGTCCTCGCTCTCCCCCACCACCGGGATCCGGGAGAACCCGGACCGCAGCGCGAGGGTGAGGGCCTGCCGAATGGTCTTGTACCGCTCGATGACCACAAGATCCGTGCGCGGCACCATGACCTCCCGCACGAGGGTGTCGCCGAGCTCGAAGACGGAGTGCACCATGCGGCGCTCCTCGTCCTCGATGAGGGACTCCTTCTCGGCGAGGTCGACCATGGCGCGCAGCTCGGCCTCGGAGGCGAACGGCCCGCGCCGGAAGCCCTTGCCGGGCGTCAGCGCGTTACCGATCAGAATCAGCAGCGGCGGGATCGGCCCCATCACACGCGCCAACGGCAGCAGTACGTACGAAGCAGCCGTGGCGGTGTTCAACGGATGCTGCCGCCCGATGGTCCGCGGCGAAACCCCCACCGCCACATACGAAACGAGCACCATCACACCGATGGCGACGAGCAACGCCTGCCAGGTCGCGTCGAACTCCTCGAGGCACGCGTACGTGACGAGAGCTGCGGCGGCCATCTCGCAGGCCACCCGCACCAGCAGCGCGACGTTCAGATACCGCGTCGGGTCGGCGGCGACCTGGGCGAGCTTGGCGCTGCCACGCCGCCCCGACCTGACGGCCCCCTCGGCGCGGAAACTGGACGTCCGGGCGATGCCCGCCTCGGCGCACGCGGCGAGCCAGGCGACGACGACCAGCGCGACGGCGCCCGCGATCAACGAGGGACTCATGACACGGTCGGCGCCGGGGACGGCCCGCTCATGCCCTTCTCCGCACGCCACCCGTCCACGATGGCCGCCTGAAGGCCGAACATCTCGGCCTTCTCGTCGGCCTCCTCGTGGTCGTACCCCAGCAGGTGCAGCACGCCATGGACGGTGAGCAGCTGCAGCTCCTCGTTCATGGAGTGCTGCGTGGGCGCATCCTCGCCCTGCTGCTTGGCGACCTCGGGACAGAGCACGATGTCGCCGAGCAGCCCCTGCGGGGGCTCCTCGTCGTCCTTCATCGGCGGCCGCAGCTCATCCATCGGGAAGGACATCACGTCCGTCGGCCCCGGCAGATCCATCCACTGGACGTGCAGCTGCTCCATGGCGTCGGCGTCCACGACGATCACCGACAGCTCGGAGAGCGCGTGGATACGCATCCGCGCGAGCGCGTAGCGGGCGATGTCGAGGATCGCCTGCTCGTCGACCTCGGTTCCGGACTCGTTGTTGACGTCGATCGACATGGCGCTCTCGTACTACTTTCCTTGGGTCCCTCTGGGACGGCCCTTGCGGGTGCCGTTCTCCGTACCGTTCTCGCTGTCGTACTTCTCGTACGCGTCGACGATACGGCCGACCAGCTTGTGCCTGACGACATCCTGGGACGACAGACGCGAGAAGTGCACGTCGTCGAGGCCTTCCAGAATGTCCTGCACCTGCCGCAGCCCGCTCTTCGCGCCGTTCGGCAGGTCGACCTGCGTCACGTCCCCGGTGATCACGATCTTCGACTCGAACCCGAGCCGGGTCAGGAACATCTTCATCTGCTCGGGGCTCGTGTTCTGGGCCTCGTCAAGAATGATGAAGGCGTCATTGAGCGTCCGGCCCCGCATGTAGGCCAGCGGCGCGACCTCGATGGTGCCCGCGGCCATCAGCCGCGGGATCGAGTCCGGGTCGAGCATGTCGTGCAGCGCGTCATAGAGAGGCCGCAGATACGGGTCGATCTTCTCGTAGAGCGTGCCCGGCAGAAATCCGAGCCGCTCCCCCGCCTCCACGGCGGGCCGGGTCAGAATGATGCGGTTGACCTGCTTGGACTGCAGGGCCTGCACCGCCTTGGCCATGGCCAGATAGGTCTTGCCGGTGCCGGCGGGCCCGATCCCGAAGACGATCGTGTGCTTGTCGATCGCGTCGACGTACCGCTTCTGGTTCAGGGTCTTGGGCCGGATCGTGCGGCCGCGCGACGACAGAATGTTCTGCGTGAGCACCTCGGCGGGGGTCTCCGTACCGTCGCCCTCACCGCTCTGCGTCGCCTTGAGCATGGCGATGGAGCGCTCCACGGCGTCCTCGGTCATCGGTGCCCCTGTCCTCAGAACCAGCATCATCTCGTCGAACAGGCGCTGGACGAGGGCGACTTGCCCCGGCTCCCCGGACGCGCTGATCTCATTGCCCCGGACGTGGATGTCGGCCGCCGGGAAGGCCTTCTCGATCACTCGCAGCAGGGCGTCACCGGAACCCAGCACCTCGACCATGGGGTGCTTGGCCGGGACGGTGAACTGCGCGCGTGCCTGCTCCTGCCCTGCGCTACGGGCGCTGGATGGTGTCTGCGTCATGGGCGGGCTCTGAGGGCCGCATTCTCCTTGTGACAGCCGTTGTCTGACGTTCCCCAGCGTACGTCGCTCCGCTGACAGACCCGTAGCCTTTTCCCGCGCTCTTGTTCCTGTCCCCCGGTTATGCGCCCGGCGCAGCTGCCCAGCCCCGGGGCTCCGCCCCGGACCCCGCTCCTCAAACGCCGGAGGGGCTTGCATTACCGGCGCTCAGCCGCCTACGAGACAGAAGAGGGCGCCCGGAGCGGGCGGAGAACCGAGCACACCACTGCCCTCCGGTCGCGTACGAGACGGGAGGGGACGGTCGGGGTATGTGCGCGCGCAGCACACCGGCACGCGGTAGCGACGCCCGAAGCAAGCGGCGAGGCCATCAAGATGGCGAGCACGGACATACCCCGGGCGGCCCCGTACCCACCCCGACACCTATCGGAACGCACCAGACAGCCGCCGACGAAACCCCGGACGGCCACCCTCCATTCAGGCGGACCGCCCGAACCCAATGGTCGGCACGGCACGCCGAAGCGGCCAGGGCCGCGCGGCCTCCGGCAGCAGCGGCTCCAGGAAGGCATACCGCTCGAGCGCCGCAGGATCCTGCTCGCCACGCTCCTCGTACGCCTGGATCTGCCGCCACCACGCGGCGACCTCCGACCACCCGGGCGCGGACAACGACCCCCCGAACTCCTGCACCGACAGCGCCGCCGTAAGACCCGCGAACGCCAGCCGGTCGGCCAGCGGCCACCCCGCGAGCGTGCCCGTCACGAACCCGGCCACGAAGACATCCCCCGCCCCGGTCGGATCGAGCGCCTCGACCTCGATGGCCGGCACGGACGCCGTCTCACCACTGCGCCCGTCCACCGCGTACGCGCCCTCGGAGCCGAGCGTGACGACGGCCAGCGGCACATGCTCGGCGAGCGCGTGCGCGGCCGCCCGGGGACACGACGTCCCCGTATAACGCATCGCCTCCTCCGCGTTCGGCAGGAACGCCTCGCAGTGCCGGAGGTCGGCCAGGGCCGCCAGATCCCAGCGGCCGGTGTCGTCCCAGCCGACGTCCGCGAAGACCCGGGTCCCGGCACGGGCGGCCTCGGCGATCCAGGGCGCGTCGACCCCGGGGACGAGCGCGGCGATCGCGGCCCGCGTACGGGGCGGACACGCGGGCGCGGGCTCCTGCGGGGGCGGCTCGTGCCCGTGGCTCACCATGGTGCGTTCGCCCTCGTACGCCATGGAGACGGTGACGGGCGAGTGCCAGCCCTGCGCGGTCCGCGAGTAGCTCAGGTCGATGCCCTCGCCCCGCTCCAGGGTGTCCCAGCAGTACTCGCCGTAGTGGTCGTCGCCGAAGGCGGCGGCGAGGGAGGTGCGCAGGCCGAGGCGGGCGAGGGCGGCGGCCATGTTCGCGACGCCGCCGGGGCTCGATCCCATGCCGCGCGCCCACGACTCGGTGCCCCGTACGGGCGCGCTGTCCAGGCCGGTGAAGACGATGTCGAGGAAGACGGTGCCGGTGAGGTACACGTCGCAGGCCGGGTCGCCGGGCGCGCGGAGCGCCGCGAGAGGGTCCGTGTGGGCCGGTTCGGTGGGGGTCACGTCCTTCTCCCTGCAGTGGTACGGGTCCGGCCAGTGTGCATGAAGCGGGCCCGTACCACGGCAGTTGACATCAGCCCGTCACGCGCGCCGCTCCACCACCGGCGATCCGGGACGCCGGAGCCGGGGCCGACGCCGCCCGCCGCGCCCCGCGCACGACGTCGTTGCGGCCACCGCCCCGCACCAGCAGCACACTCAGCGCGGCGAGGAACCCGACCACCGTGAGCCCGACGAGGCCCCCCTTGGTCGATCCTGTCGCGTCCTCGATGAGCCCGAACGCGGTCGGGGCGACGAACCCGCCCAGGTTGCCGATGGAGTTGATGAGGGCGATGCCGGGCGCGGCGGCCCGCGCGTCGAGGTAGCTCTGCGGAATGGTCCAGAAGATCGGCGAGGCGGGCTTGAAGCCGACGGCGGCCAGGCAGAGCGCGCCGAGCCCCGCCCACGGCGAGACGAACACGGCGAGCAGCGTCCCGGCGCCGCCGATGAGCAGCAGCGCCACGAGGATGGGGCGCCGCTTGCCGATCCGGTCGGACAGGCGGCCGGAGACGTACACGGAGGCGATGGCGAAGAGCCACGGGACGGCGGTCAGGAGCCCCACCTGGAACTCGCTCAGCCCGCCGATGTCGTCGACGATCGAGGGCAGCCAGAACGTGACGGCGTACAGGGCGACGTTGATCGCGAAGTAGATCCACAGGAACAGGAGCATCTGTGGGTCGGCGAGCAGCTTCCACCGAGAGACGCGCGCGGTCGCCCGCCCCTTCTCCCGGTCGTGCTGCTCGGCGTCGATGACGGCGACGAGCCCGTCCTTCTCCTCCCGGGTCAGCCAGGTGGCGGCCTCGACGCTGGAGTCGAGGAACCGGTACACGACGAAGCCGAGCACGACAGAGACGATGCCTTCGATGAAGAACATCCACTGCCAGCCGGAGTGTCCCCAGATGCCGTGCATCTCCAGGAGGGCGCCGGAGATGGGCCCGACGATCACCGTCGCGGTGCCGGACCCCATGAGGAACACCGAGGTGGCGCGGCCGCGGTGCGAATCGGGCAGCCACCGCGAGAAGTAGTAGATGACGGCGGGGAAGAACCCGGCCTCGGCGACGCCCAGCAGGAACCGCAGGGCGTAGAACATGCCGGGGCTGTTCACGAAGACCATCGCCGTGGCGACGACGCCCCAGCTGATCATGATGCGGGTCAGCCAGACCTTCGCGCCGAAGCGCTCCATGAGCATGTTGCTGGGGACTTCGAAGATGGCGTACGCGATGAAGAAGATGCCGGCGCCGAGACCGAAGGCGGCGGCGGAAAGGCCTACGTCGGCGCGGAGTTGGTCCTGGGCGAATCCCAGGTTGACCCGGTCCATGTAGTTGGCGACGAACATGACGAAGAAGAGCGGGACGACGCGCCGGAAGATCTTACGGATGGCCGACTGGACGGCGATCGGGTGTTCTACGGGGGCGGGGACTGCGGACACGAGCGGCTCCGGTCGTGGGCAGGGAGTACAGGCTGGGGCATGGCCGGGAGGGGGACTCCCGGCCCAGTGGGGGGCTGCACCAATGCGGGGGGGGATCAGTGGGGGGGCTTACCAACGCGGCACGGCCGGGGTGACCCAGTCGGGGTCGAGGACGCGCATGGCGGCCGCGTCGTCGCGGTCGCGCATCGCGGCGAAGTCCTCGTTCAGCCACCTCTGGTGCAGCAACTCCAGCTTGGCGCGGTCGAGTTCGACGCCGAGGCCGGGCGCGTCGGAGACTGTGACGCGGCCGTCCTCGAAGGTGAGGCGTTCGGTCAGCACGTCCTCGGACTGCCACGGGTAGTGCGAGTCGCAGGCGTGGTGCAGGTTCGGCACGGTGGACGCGACGTGCGTCATGGCGGCGAGGCTGATCCCCAGGTGCGTGTTGGAGTGCATGGAGATGCCGACGCCGAACGTGCGGCAGATGGCGGCGAGTTGCTGCGTGTTGCGCAGACCGCCCCAGTAATGGTGGTCGGAGAGGACGACCTGGACGGCGCCGGTGGTGAACGCCTCCTTGATCTCGGCGAAGGTGGTCACGCACATGTTGGTGGCGAGCGGGACACCGGCCTTGGCGGCGACCTCGGCCATGGCGGGCGTGCCGAGCGCCGGGTCCTCCAGGTACTCCAGTACGTCCCTGAGTTCGTCGGCGACCTTGAGTGAAGTCTCCACGGACCAGGCACCGTTGGGGTCGAGGCGCAGGGGCTTGCCGGGGAAGGCCTCGGCGAGCGCGCGGACCGCGGCTATCTCCTCGTCGGGCGTGAAGCAGCCGCCCTTGAGCTTGAAGGACTCGAAGCCGTAGCGCTCGTTGAACAGGCGGGCCTGCGCGACGACGCCGGCCGGGTCGAGGGCCGCGCCCCAGTCGTCCTTCTCGCTCACGACACCGGCGGGGTGAGCGGCGTACTTGTAGAAGAGGTACGCGCTGTACTCGACGGAGTCGCGGAGCTTGCCGCCGAGCAGCGCGTGCACGGGCAGGCCGAGCGCTTTGCCGAACGCGTCGAGGCAGGCCACCTCGAAGCCGGAGACGACGGAGAGGCGCAGTTTGTCGGCGGTCTGGACGCCGCGCAGCCCGCCGACGTCGACCTGGTTCTCGACGCGCGCGTCGTCGACGGACACCTCGTCCGCGATGGTGAACAGGCCGTTCAGGTCTGAGACTTGACGCCCTTTCAGGCGGTCGGCGAACGGTCGGGCGAGCTCCAGGTACTTGGCGTCGCCGTAGGTCTCGCCGACCCCCGTGACGCCGTCGGCGGTGACGACCTCGACGATGAGCCGGGGCGTGTACGGCTGGTGCACGCCCTGCGTGTTCAGGAGCGGCGGGTCGGCGACGAGGATCGGGGTGAGGCGGACGTCGGTGATCGTCAGATCGGTCATCGGGCGGCTCCTGCGGTGACGGGGGCGGGGGCGGTTTCGGATACGAGGTCGAGGCCGGTGGCGAGCAGTCGCTCCAGGTCGGCGAGGTCGGCCGGGGTGGGGTCGGCGAGCGGCGCGCGCACCGGTCCGACGGGGCGTCCGCGCAGCCGGGCGGCGGCCTTGACGAGCGAGACGCCGTATCCGGGGACCCGGTCCCGCAGCTCGACGAAGGGGATGTAGAACTCGCGCAGCAGCCGGTCGACCCGTGCGGTGTCCCCGTCCCGCAGCGCCGCGAAGAACGCGGCGGCGATCTCGGGCGCGAAGGCGTGCACGGCCGAGGAGTAGGCGGGGACGCCGACGGCCGCGTAGGCGCGGGCCTGGACCTCGGCGGTGGCGGCCCCGTTGAAGAAGAGGAATCCGTCGGGCGCGGCGAGCGTGAGACGTTGCAGCTGGTCGAGGTCGCTGTGGCCGTCCTTGAGACCGACGACGTTCGGCAGGGCGGCGATGCGCCTCAACGAGTCGACGGTGAAGGCGACTTGGTCACGCTGGTAGACGATGAGCGGCAAGCACGTCCGCGCGGCGATCTCCTCGACCTGGGCGACGAGTCCGCTCTGCGGGCCCCGCACCAGGTAGTGCGGCAGGACGAGCAGGGCGTCCGCCCCCGCCTCCTCGGCGATGCGCGCGAAGCGCACGGCCTGCGCCCAGCCGTATCCGATGCCCGCCACGACGGGTACGCGCCCCGCGGTCTCCTCGACCGTGGCGGTGACGACCTGCCGGTACTCGTCCTCGTCGAGCGAGAAGAACTCGCCGGTGCCGCACGCCGGGAAGACGGCGCCGGGCCCCGTCGCCACCTGGGCGGCGACGTACGCGCGAAAGCCGTCGAGGTCGAGGACCCCGCCGTCGTCGAAACTCGTCAGGGGGAAGGAGAGGACGCCGCCCGCCATGCCCTCCCGCAGCCGGGCCACGAGGTCGTCGTGGCACTCCTCTGTCTCCGTACGTAGATGCCATCCACACATGTAGATGGAGATTAGATACGCGAACGAGGGCCGTCAATGCCCCGCGCACTCCCACTTCATGACCGCCGCCTTACGATCGGCACATGCCGGACCAGCACACAGAGCAAGAGAGCGCGGAAACGGGCGCGCAGCCCAGGGGCGGTGTCCGCGAGGTCAAGTCCGCGGCCCGCACCGTCGACCTGCTCGAAGTGCTGGCCGCCCGCGGCGACCGCCCGGCCCGCCTCCAGGAGCTCGCCGACGAGCTGGCCGTGCCGCGCAGCTCCATGTACGCGCTGCTGCAGACGCTCATCGCGCGCGGCTGGGTCCGCACCGACGTCACCGGCTCCCTCTACGGCATCGGCATCCACGCTCTGCTGACCGGCACCAGTTACCTCGACACCGACCCGTACGTCCGCACCGCGCGCCCGCACCTGGACGAGGCGTCGGAGGCGCTCGGCGAGACGATCCACCTGGGTCGGCTCGACGGCTTCGACGTGGCGTACCTGGCGACCCGCGAATCGCACGAATACCTGCGCACGATCACCCGGGTCGGGCGGCGGCTCCCCGCGCACGTCGGCGCCCTCGGCAAGGCGCTGCTCGCGGAGCGCTCCGACACCCAACTGCCGCCCGGCCCGTACGTCCCGGCCACCGGGAACACGCACACCACCCGCGAGGCGCTCGCCGCCGACCTCGCGGCGACCCGCGCCCGCGGTTACTCGGTCGATCGCGAGGAGGGCGTCGACGGCATCGTCGGCTTCGGGTTCGCCCTGCGCTACGCCGCTCCGGCGCACGACGCGATCAGCTGCTCGGTGCCGATCGCGCGGCTGACCGCGGAGCACGAGGAGCGGATCGTGGCGGTCATGCGCGAGACCCGCGCGCGCATCGAGACGGCCACCCACCGCGGCCCCTCGGGCACCCCCAACTGGCGTTAGCGGCCTGCCGAAAAGGCCCTCGGCTACCCGGCCGAACCACCCCCAAACCAGATGTGGCACAGGTCACACAGTCTCGACTTTTGTGCGGCCCTTTCGGCTTGATACAAATTGGCCGCGCCCCAACGTCCCCGGTTCGGTTCCGTTCGCAAAGACGTCGCGCTCCTCAACCCCCTTTCCTTACCACCCCCTTGCCCAAAACCTGCCCAGACATCGTCCAGGGCATCGGGGTCCGTCATCAGGAACGCCCGTGTCTTCGCGCACCCCCCGGCCCGCGCTCATAGCCCTCTTCACGGCCGGTTATCTCGCCGCCTATCTGCTGCCCACGGTCGTCGGCCGTCTCGCCGACAGCCTGCGCCTTTCCCCCACCCAGGCCGGTCTGGTCGGCAGCACGCTGCTGCTGAGCTCGGCCACCGCCGGCTTCACGCTCGCGTCCCGCGTCGAACGGGTCGGCGCCCGCCGCGCCGCCCGCGCCGGACTCCTCCTCGCCGCCGTCGGCTACGGCACCGCGGCGCTCTCCACCTCCGTGCCCCTGGTCGTCGCGGGTGCGATGATCGGCGGCTTCGGCTCGGGTACGGCAACGGCCGTCGCCGCCACCGGGATCGCCGCCCAGAAGGACCCGCACCGCGCCTCCACGCTCGGCCTGCTGACCGTCTCGGCCCTGGCGGGCGCCCTCTATCTGACGATCCCCCGGATCAGCCCGACGGGCCACGCCCTGCCCTTCGCCGCGCTCGCCGTCACCGCACTCGCCGTGTGGCCCGCGACGCACCGGCTGCCCGATCCGGCGGGTCCGGACAACAGCCCGGCGCAGGTCGACCGCACCCTCAAGTCGCCGCTCCCGTACGCCCGTTCCGGCACGGCCCTGGCGGCGGTCATCGTCTGCTGGTCGATGGCGCAGAACTCCCTGTGGGGCGTCAGCAGCCGCATCGGCACCGTCCAGGCAGGCCTCAGCGAGGTCACCGTCGGCAGCGTGTTCGCCGTGGCGCTCGGCGCGGGCCTGCTCGGCGTGATCGGCGCGGGCGCGCTCGGCACCCGCATGGGCCGCGCGCTGCCCATCGGCGCCGGCACGGCGGCCATCGCCGGCTGCATCGCACTCAGCGCGAGCGCCGACGGCCTCGGCTCCTTCGCGACGGGCGAGATCGCCTGGAACACCCTCTACCCGGTGGTGCTCTCGTACCTGCTGGGCCTCGGCGCCTCGCTCGACCCGCGCGGCCGCTGGGCGGTCCTGGTCGGCTCGGCCTCCTCGCTCGGCACGGCGTGCGGCCCGCTGGTCGGCAGTTCCGTGTCGCAGGCGGTCGGCTTCCCCGCGATGGGCACGGCGCTCGCGGTCGCGCTGCTCCTGCTGGCGGTGCCGCTCACCGCGATCACCCTGCACACCGCGGGACGCCCGCTGTTCGCCGGTGCGGCCAGGCGCCGCAGCGGCGCCCCGGTCGGCGCGATCGTCCCGCCGTCGGGTCTGCTGGAGCAGCCCGTCGTCGAGATCTACCCGCTGGAGGTGCCCGCCGTCGCCGCGGTGGAGTTCACGACGGCGGGCCCGGACGGGATTCAGCCCGAGATGTCGTCCAGCGGATACGCCTCGACCTCGGCGAGATAACGCGCGCGCCGCGCCTCGTCCTCCTCGCTGCCGTCGAGGAAGGACGCCACGAACGAGTTGCGGGCGAGCTCCCGCAGCCGTTCATGGTCCAGGGCGAGCGCCTCGTGCACGGCGTGGAAGGTGTCTCCGGCGTACCCGCCGAAGTAGGCCGGGTCGTCGGAGTTCACCGTGCACAGCAGCCCGGCGTCCATCATGGCGACGAGCGGGTGCTCCTCCAGTACGTCGATGGCGCGCAGCCGCACGTTCGACAGCGGGCAGAGCGTCAGCGGAATCCGGTCGCGTACGAGACGCGCGACGAGCTCCGGGTCCTCCATGGACCGCAGCCCGTGGTCGACGCGCTCGACCCCGAGCAGGTCCAGGGCCTCCCACACGTACGACGGGTCGCCCTCCTCGCCCGCGTGCGCGACCTTGCGCAGGCCGAGGTCGCCCGCGGCCTCGTAGACCTCACGGAACTTCGAGGCGGGGTTGCCGACCTCGGCGGAGTCGAGCCCGACGCCGACGATGTGGTCGAGGTACGGCTTGGCGGCCTCCAGCGTCTCCATCGCCGACTCGGCGGACTGGTCGCGCAGGAAGCACATGATGAGCTTGGTGGAGACCCCGTGCCGCTCCTCGCTGCGCGCGAGCGCCCGCGACAGGCCCTCGACCACGGTGCCCATGGCGACGCCGCGCGCCATGTGGGCCTGCGGGTCGAAGAAGATCTCGGCGTGCCGCACGCCCTGCTCGGCGGCGCGCGCCAGATAGGCGTCGGCGAGCGCCTCGAAGTCGTCCTCGGTGATCAGTACGGCCATCAGGCCGTAGTAGAGGTCGAGGAAGGACTGCAGGTCGGCGAAGAGATAGGCGGCGCGCAGCGCCTCTGTGTCGGCGTACGGCAGCGTGATGCCGTTGCGGTCGGCGAGGGCGAAGGCCAGCTCCGGTTCGAGGGTGCCTTCGATGTGCAGGTGCAGCTCGGCCTTGGGGATGCGAGCGAGTGGTGCGAGGGACATCCGAGCATCGTACGCAGGTCAGGGCCTTGGGCTTTCAACGCCGCTTCGGCACCGGTACGCGGTCCAGGTCGCGGGCGACCGTCAGTTCCCCCTCGAATCCGGCGGCCCGCGCCTGCCGGGCGAACTCCTCCGGGTCGCCGTAGCGCTGGCTGAAGTGCGTCAGTACGAGATGGCGTACGTTCCCGTCGCGGGCCACACGGGCCGCCTGCCCGGCGGTCAGGTGCCCGTGATCGGAGGCGAGTCGGTGGTCCTCGTCGAGGAAGGTCGACTCGATGACGAGCAGATCGCAGCCCTCGGCGAGCTCGGTCACCCCGTCGCACAGCCGGGTGTCCATGACGAACGCGACGCGCTGCCCGCGCCGCACCTCGCTGACGTCGGCGAGCGTGACCTCGCCGATCCTGCCCTCGCGCTGTATCCGGCCCACGTCGGGCCCGGCGATCCCGTGCGCGGCGAGCCGCTCGGGCAGCATCCGGCGCCCGTCGGGCTCGACGACGCGGTACCCGTACGACTCGACGGGGTGCGACAGCCTGCGCGCCTCCAACCGGTACGCGGGGGTGTCGGCCAGCACCGCGCCGTCCCCGCTCACCGGCTCCTGCGCGATGTCGACGGTCTCCCGGTACGCGGTGGAGTACCGCAGCCGGTCGAAGAACCGCTGCCCGGAGGCCGGGTAGTGGGCGGTCACCGGGTGCGGCACGCGGTCCAGGTTGATCCGCTGGATGACACCGGCGAGCCCCAGCGAGTGGTCGCCGTGGAAGTGGGTGACGCAGATCCGGTTCAGGTCGTGCGCGGCGACACCGGCGCGCAGCATCTGCCGCTGCGTGCCCTCGCCCGGGTCGAAGAGGATGCCCTCGGCGTCCCAGCGCAGCAGGTAGCCGTTGTGGTTGCGATGGCGGGTCGGCACCTGGCTTGCGGTGCCGAGCACGACGAATTCCCTTACAGACACGGTGAGTTGTCCGTGTTCCGTTATCCGGGGGGCCACTGGAGGCCGCGGCCGCCCAGGATGTGCGCGTGGGCGTGGAAGACGGTCTGGCCCGCGCCGCCGCCCGTGTTGAACACGAGCCGGTAGCTCTCCAGCTTCTCCTCCTTGGCGACCTCGCCGGCCTCGCGCAGCACGTCCGCGGCGGTCTCCGGCTCCGCGGCGGCCAGGGAGGCGGCGTCCGGGTGGTGGACGCGCGGGATGACCAGGATGTGCGTCGGGGCCTGCGGGTTGATGTCCCGGAACGCGACGGTGGTCGGGGTCTCGCGGACGAGGGTGGCGGGCACGTCCCCCGCGACGATCTTGCAGAACAGGCAGTCGGCCTGGGGTTCGCCGGTCACGTCGGGTCTCCTTTGCGAGGGCGTCTCGGTATGGCGGCATCGTATCGATCAGCCCCGAGGGCCACGCGCTCCGGTCTCCGCGGGCCGGTGGGGACTTCTCGCGCAGTTCCCCGCGCCCCTGGAGCGTGCGGCTTCGCCGCAGCCCCATGGCCTGAGATCGCGCACGAAGTGCGCATCTCAGGGGCGCGGGGAACTGCGCGACCAGCCCCCACCGGCCCGCACCCGGCGACGACACCGCCCCCGGCAGACGGGGATCTCTACGGCAGCCCGGGTGGAACCTTCGCCGGGTTCTCGGCAAGCGCGGCCAGTGCGATACGTACCGCCTCGTCCAACTGCGGGTCACGCCCGGCCGCGACGTCCTGCGGCGTGGCCACCACCTCCACGTCCGGATCGACCCCGTAATTCTCCAGCCCCCACCCGTAACCTTCCATCCAGGTCGCATACTTGGGCTGCGTCACGAGCGTGCCGTCCACCAGCCGGTACCGGCTGTCGATCCCGATGACGCCGCCCCAGGTGCGGACCCCGACCACGGGCCCGATCCCGAGCGCCTTGATCGCCGCGTTCACGATGTCGCCGTCGGAGCCGGAGAACTCGTTGGCGACGGCGACCACGGGGCCCCGCGGCGCATCCATCGGGTAGCTGGAGGGGCGGCTGCCGCGCGGTACGTCCCAGCCCACGACCCGCCGCGCCAGCTTCTCCACGACGAGCTGCGACGTGTGCCCGCCGCGGTTCTCGCGGATGTCCACGACCAGACCCTCGCGGGCCACCTCCACGCCGAGGTCGCGGTGGATCTGCGCCCAGCCAGGCGCCTGCATGTCCGGCACGTGCAGATAGCCGAGCCGCCCGCCCGACTGCTCGTGGACGTAGGCGCGCCGGTCCGCGACCCACGCGTGGTAGCGCAGCGGCTCCTCGTTCGACACCGGCACCACGACCACATGGCGCGGATCACCGCCGCCCGCCGGGGACACGGTCAGCTCGACCGGCTTGTCGGCCGTGCCGACGAGCAGCGGCCCGGGGCCCGCCACCGGGTCGACGGGCCGCCCGCCCACCGCCACGATCGCGTCGCCCGCGCGCACCGCGACGCCCGGCGCGGCGAGCGGGGAGCGGGCGCGCGGGTCGGACGTCTCGGACGGCAGCACCCGGTCCACCAGCCACTGCGGCACTCCCTGGGGGCCGCTCTCGTGCCGGGAGATGTCGGCGCCAAGCAGCCCCTGCCGGTGCGCGGCGGAGCCGCCCCCGCCGCCCGGTACGACGTACGCGTGGGAGGTGCCGAGCTCGCCCTGCACCTCCCACAGCAGGTCGACGAGGTCGTCGTGGGTGGCGACCCGGTCGAGGATCGGCCGGTAGCGCTCCAGTACCCCGGCCCAGTCCACCCCGTTCATGTCGGGGCGCCAGAAGTTGTCGCGCATCAGGCGGCCGGTCTCGTCGTACATCTGCCGCCATTCGGCGGCCGGGTCGACGCTCTGGCTGATCCGGGCCAGGTCGACGGTGATGTTCGTGTCGCTGTCGTCGTCGTGCGAGGGGCGCCGGTCGCTCGGCACGACCTTCAGCACCTCGCCGGTCCACAGCAGCACCCGCTTGCCGTCGCCCGTGACCTCGAAGTGGTCGGCGTCGGCGCCGAGTTCCTCGATGCGCTGCTGGGCGAGGTCGTAGCGCTCGAGGCGGGTCTTCGGGTCGGGGTCGTGCCGTCCGGCCCGCGAGTCGCCGAGCACACCGTGCACCGGGTGCCGCAGCCAGAGCACGCCGTCCTTGGCCGTGCGCAGGGTCGAGTAGCGGGCGGCCTCGACGGGGAACGGCACGATGCGGTCGACAAGCCCTTCCAGGTCGACGCGGGTGGCGGGCGCGCCCTCGCTGTCCGGTGTTTCGGCCGCGGGCGTGTCCGCCGGTTCGAACGGCCGCCCGTGCCGTTGCGGCCCGAAAGGTGACGGGGTCGCCGCGGCCAGGGTGATCAGATGCGGCCGGGAGCCGCTCACGAACGCCAGGTCGAAGGCGTGCTCGTCGTAGACCGGGTCGAAGGAGCGGGCCGACAGGAACGCCAGGTGCTTGCCGTCGAGGGTGAACGCGGGCGCGTAGTCCCGGAAGCGGAGCTGGGTCGCCTCGGTGACGGTCAGGTCGGCGGTGTTGGCGAGCTTGAGCTCACGCAG
This sequence comes from Streptomyces sp. NPDC102467, assembly GCF_044765445.1. NCBI lineage: Bacteria > Bacillati > Actinomycetota > Actinomycetes > Kitasatosporales > Streptomycetaceae > Streptomyces > Streptomyces sp. NPDC102467. The sequence goes on from NZ_JBIWKA010000021.1 coordinate 69,739, forward strand.
GCCGTGCGGTCCGGGGTGCGACCAGGCGAGCCACGCCGAGTCGGGTGAGAAGGCGAGCCCGGACGCGTGCCCGTCCTCGCTGCGGTCCACCTCCCGTACGTCGCCCCGGTCGCGCTCGACGAGCAGGACCCGTCCGTCGTGCGCGGCGACGGCGACCCGGCCGCCGTCCGGCGCGACGGTGATACCGAGGACGCGGCCGAGCTGCCCGGCCCCGAGCCGGCGGGGGGTGGCGCCGGGCGCGGCCCCGGTGGCGGGCGCGAACTCCAGCGCGTCGTCGCCCTCGGCGTCGGTCACCCACACCACGTGTTCCTCGCCGTCGACGCGGAACGTGTGCGGGAGTCTGGCCCGTACGCCCTGCTCGGCGGCGAGCGCGCGGGCGGGCCCGGAGCGGTGGGTCACCCAGTGCACGGCGCCGCGCACGGCGACCGCGCTGCCACGCCCGGTGTGGTCGGGCGACGCGGCCCCGAACCAGCGTGTGGCGTCGACAGGGCGCGGCTGCAGACCGGCCCGCTGCCCGCCGAGCCGCACGTCGAGCCGCCGGGCCTCGCCGGCCGCCAGGTCGTCGACGACCCACAGTTCACCGGCACTCGCGTGGACGACCCGGGTTCCGTCGGTGGCGGCGTGCCGTGCGTAGAAGCCGTCGACGGCCGTGTGCCGCCGCAGCCCGGACCCGTCGGGCAGGGAGGAGTACAGCGCGCCGACCCCTTCGTGGTCGGAGAGGAACGCGCAGCGCTCCCCCACCCACATCGGGTACTCGATGTTCCCGTCGAGACTTTCGTGCAGCCTTACGAAGTCGCCGTCGCCCTCCCGGTCGATCCACAGCTTGCCCGCGGTACCGCCCCGGTACCGCTTCCACCAGGCGGCCTCCCGGCCCATCAGCGCGGAGAGCAGCACCACTTGGGAGTCGGGGCCGTACGCGACACCGCCCACGGGGCCGTACGGCAGGGTCTCGGCGGGGCCGCCGTCCAGCGGGACCGCCCGTGCCCAGCTGCGGCGCAGCGAGGCCTGCCCGTGCGTACTGGTGGCGAGGACCCGGCCGTCGGGCGTCCAGCCGCGCACGGTGGTCGTCCAACTCCCCCAGTGCGTAAGGCGTTTGGCCGGCCCCCCGTCGACCGGGGCGACATGCACCTCGGGCGCGCCGTCGCGCCGCGACGTCCAGGCGACGGTCGTCCCGTCCGGGGAGATCCGGGGATGGGTGACCGGCACGTTGTCGGCGCTGACGCGCCAGGCGCGGCCGCCGTCGAGGGGCGCGGCCCACACGTCGTCCTCTGCGGTGAAGACCACCAACTCGCCGTGCGGGTGCGGGAACCGGAGGTAGGCAGGATTCGTCACCCCGCCCACCCTAAATTTGCGGCAGGCCGCGCGTGAGCCTTTTGATCAGTTCGTTCCCCACTCACTACTCACTTCGTCCCTCACTACTCACTTCACTTGTCCTGGCCGCAGTCGCAGGTGGGGTGCGGCTCCGGGACGGTGACGGTCTCGGTCGCGGTCACCGTCTCTGTGACGCCGGGCTGTGGCTCCTCGTTCGTGGGCTCGTGCTGTGTGGGCTCGTCCTGCGGCGGCTCGTCCTGCGGAGGCTCGTCCTGCGGAGGTTCCTCGTGTGTGGGCTCCTCGTGTGTGGGCTCCTCCGGCGTGTAACCGGGCGTCGCCGTGTCCGACGCGGCGCAGTTGCCGAGGACCTGGAGGTGGAACCAGACCTGGTTGTCGACATGCGCGATCGTGTTGCCGCGCACGCACTTGTCGGGGACGACCCCGTACACCCACCCCTTGATCGTGATGTCCTTGCCGTCCTTGGTCTTCCCCTGGCAGTCCACGGTCACCTCCGTCGGCGACGAACCGGCGCTCGTGCCGCTGCCACTGGCCGTGCTCTTGCAGCTGAGCCAGGCGACGTCGGCGTGCTGCCTGTTCAGCTCCTCCGTGGCCTGCTTCTCCGTGGTGACGGAGACGGTGGTCACGTTCAGTTCCCCGTCGGCCGGCTGACACGCGACAGCTCCGGCGACAGCGCCTGCAACGAGGCCCACGGCTGCCAGTACTCGCGGGGCCCGCAACCTTCGTACATCACGGCTGATCCGTCTCAAATCCCCCATGGACGGCAGAATGCCAGCGTCTCCACCGCACGGATAGAGGCGTTGTGGCCAGTGTGGGGCGGGCCTGTCCGGACCTCCACGAGCCGTGCACTGTAAGGGCGTTGCTCTACGAGGCACTCGCGCGCGGCCTGTTCCCTCACGCACCAGGCACGACGGAGACGGCGGCCTGGCCGCTTTTCGACCTAGGGTGCGACGGGTCCAGGTGTCCCGTCCGGTGGAGAAGCGGCGGGTGAAGGTGACGGGCTGTTGCTCGGGCCGGCTGGTGCGGGAGTGTTGGCGGGGACCGACGGCTCGCCCCGCGAGAGGAGCTGTGGCAGCACGAGGAGGACGACTGCCAGGACCGCGGCCAGAACGACTACCGCGGCCTTGCGCAGCCCGGGGTGGACGGCCATCCGTGCGCGGGTCGATGGCGGGGAGGGCGGGCGGAGGGCGGTGACCTGGTCGGCCCGGGCGTGCAGTGCGGCGCGAAGGCGGTCCTCGACCGCTGTCATGGCGTCTCCTTCAGTCGTCTGGCCAGCGCCGTCAGCGCCCGGCTCGCCGTGGACTTCACTGCACCCCGGGACAGGCCCAGGGTTGCCGCGATGTCCGCTTCGGACATGTTCGACCAGTACCTGAGGACGAGGACCTCCCGCTGGCGCACGGTGAGCAGTCGCAGTGCTCGCAGCACTTCCTGGTGTTCTTCCTTGAGGAGGATCTCTTCTTCCGGTGGTGGTGCGGAAAGGATGCGCGGAGGGATGTAGGCGCGCACGGTGCGCCTCCTGCGCAGGACATCCCTTGCGGTGTTGACCACGCTGCGCCGTACGTAGGCTTCGGGGTCGGCGATGCTGTCGAGCATGTCGCCATGACGTCGGTAGAGGCCTGCGAAGGCTTCCTGGACGACGTCCTCGGCTGTGGGGATGTCGTCGACCAGGAGGACGGCCAGGCGCACGAGGTCGAGCCTGCGGTGGCGGTACAGCAGGTCGATCTCTTCCGACGCGGCGCCGGACGACCGGCCCGTGAAGTCCGGTCTCCTCCGGTCCTGGGAGAGGCGGGCCAGGAGCCATCGCCACCGGCCGCGCGGGACGACACCTCCACAGGTGAGAACGGCAGCCATCAGCGCCACACCGGGAAGGTGCCGCAGCCGGTTTCCCGGCGGGTCATATCTGACATAGGGGTCAACCTGTCGACTGGATCGGGAGGTTCAGGGCTTTCAGGGTCTTCAGGGGGGTGCCCCTACTGGGAAGGACGTGTGGGGCGCCCCCAGGTTGCAGTTGCAGTCGCAGTCGTAAGGCAAGTCGTCGGCAACGGCCTGCAACCTCGGGCGGGCCCGTACGTCTGTCAGGTCGTGAAGGGATGTTCCGTCCCGGCACGGGCCATGGCACGGGCGTGCGTGCCCTGCTGTGTACGGGACACCGACGTGCGGGTGAGATCCGGGGAAGTCTGTGCTGAGAGTCAGAGTCGTTGCCGCTGTTGCGCTGGGCTGTCTGGGCCTGGTGTCGGGCTGTTCGGGCCCGGCTGACAAGCCGGCGCGTGACGCGAAGGCGGGGGCGTCGACGCACTCCGCGCCGACGCCGTCCGCGACGGCGAGCCGCGCTCCCGCGCCGCCGGATCACAAGCCGGTCTCGTACAAGCCGGGCTCGCCCGACCGGACCGTGCGCACGGCTCGGGGATATCTGGTCAACACGTGTGTGCCGAAGGACCTGAGGAGCAAGGCCACCACGCTGACCACCAGCGACGGGGTACATCTGTCGGCGCTGGTCATGGGGGACGGGCCCGACGGTGTTCTGCTGGATCACGAGCAGGGCTACAACATCTGCTCGTTCATCGACATCGGACGGCAGTTGGCGGAGCGCGGCTACCACGTGGTGATCCCCGAGTACCGCGATCACGGCGCGTCCGAGCACGTGGCCGTCAACGAGCACATCGACCGCGATGCCCGGGCCGGACTGGCCGAACTGCGCCGTGTCGGTGCGAAGAGGGTGTTCCTGGCGGGAGCGTCGTGCGGCGGTACGACGGCGGCTGTCGCCGGCGTGGACACGCCTCTGCGAGTGGTGGGCCTTCTGATGATGTCCTCGCCTGCCCGGTGCAGCCTCGGGGTCGATGTCGATGCGGTGGCGGCGGTGCGGAAGCTGAAGGTTCCGACGCTGTTGGTGGTGTCGCCCGGTGACATGGAAGGCGCGGTGGAGAAGCAGGTCCGTGAGGTCTACGCGGCCTCCGCTGCCCCCAAGAAAGAGCTGGTCATCGACAAGAGCGGCTACCACGGAACAGACATGATCAAGCGGGCCGGTGCCTCAGGGGCCGCGTTGCAGGACCGGGTCATCGCGTTCATAACGGATTCCTACGATGCCGCCCGTTGAAGGAAGCAGTCACCTCAGCCCCTGGGGCCATGGCGATGAGCGGGCACCGCACGCTCCGGCCCAGGCCCCTTTGCTCACGGATGGAGACATGGTGAAGCGACACAAACGCACGAGGGTTTCGGTTCGCCTGCTGGGCCTGTCGACGGCGGCGCTGTCCGTCGCCGCGACCGCCCTCACGTATACGTCCACGGCGGGCGCCGTGGGAGTGCACGAGGCGGCGGGACGGAGCCCGGTGGCTTCCGTGGCTGCCTCCGGGACCACGAAGACGGTCCGCACGGTCCGCTACGACCTGGGGGACGCGGCCTGGAAGCTGCCGCAGACGGGGGAACCGGCCGAGTTGACCGGTGTGGTGCACTACCCCGCCGACCTGGCCACGGGGCGCCATCCGCTGATCGTGATGATGCACGGATTGCACGAGACCTGCGCCGACCGGGAGGCCGACGCCGCGCGCACGGCAGCCGAGCGCGACGGTGACGACGCCGCGTACGAAGCCGCCGACGCGAAGCTGTACGCCTGGCCGTGCGCACCGGGAACACCCGCGTTGCCCAATCAGCTCGGGTACGACTACCTGGCCCGGACCTTGGCCGGGCAGGGGTTCGTCGTGGTCTCGGTCGGCGCCAACGGCATCAACGCCTCCTCCGTGACGGGCGATGACAACGCTGCCGCGCGGGCGGATCTCCTCAACCGGCAGCTGCGCATGTGGCAGGAGCTCAGCTCCCAGGGCAAGGGTGCGCTTGCCGGGAAGTTCACCGACCCGGTGACCGGAGCGGCGCGACGCGTCGGCTTCGCCCACCACGTGGACATGGGCAACGTGGGGATCATGGGGCATTCCAGGGCCGGGGCCGGGGTCACCTGGCAGGCGGCCGACAGCCATCGGGGGCAGTGGCCCAAGGGCGTCGAGGTCAAGGCGGTGGCGGCGTTGGCGCCCGCCTACAACGTGATGACGGAGGACATGTCCCAGTACGCGATCACCAAGACCCCGTTCGCCACCTTCCGGGGAACCTGCGACGGACAGGTCGGCAGTGAGGCGCTCTGGTTCGCGGCCGACGCGGCAAAGGGGAACCGGAGTGGCTTCTACCAGTTCGCCATCCACGGGGCGAACCACAACTACTTCAACACGCAGTGGTCGCCGCAGAGCCGTCAGGTCGCGGCCGCCGACGATGCCCAGCCGGTGCAAGGGCACCCCGGGCACCGACCGTGAAGGCGCGGCCCCGGCCAGGCAGCTGACCGAGCCGCAGCAGCGCCATGTCGCCACCACGTACCTCGATGCCTTCTTCCGCCGCCATCTCCTCGGCGACACCGGGCAGGACCAGATACTGACAGGGGCACGGCATCCCGACGCGGCCCTTACGGAGGTGGACGTCACCGCCGATACTCCCTGAACGGCAGCCGCCCGCGTAAAGGCTCTCCGTCGGAGAAGCTCTAGCTCCAGCGGCCGGTGCGGGCCAGCAGCAGCGCCACCGCTGCCGTCCCGGCCGTCGATGTCCGCAGCACGCTCCTGCCGAGCCGGAAGGTCCGCGCCCCGGCGTCGTTGAACACCTGAAGCTCCTCCGGTGACACACCGCCCTCGGGGCCGACGACCAGCACGATCTCCCCGCTCTCCGGGAGGTTCGCCGAAGCCAGCGCGGCGCTGTGCGCGTCCCGGTCCTCGTGCAGCACGACCGCCAGGTCCGCCGCGGCGAGCAGTGCCGCGACCTCCTTGGTGGACGCGGCCCCAGTGCCGTCGGGGAACTCGGGGAAGCGGACCCGGCGCGACTGCTTGCCGGCCTCGCGGGCGGTGGCCCGCCACTTGCCGAGCGCCTTGGCCCCGCGCTCGCCGCGCCACTGCGTGACGCACCGCGACGCCGCCCACGGCACGATCGCGTCGACGCCCGTCTCCGTCATGGTCTCGACGGCGAGCTCTCCCCTGTCCCCCTTGGGCAGCGCCTGCACCACGGTGATCCGGGGCCGCTCCTCGGCCTCGGTCCGCAGGGGCCCCGCCTCGACGACGAGCCGGTCCTTGCCCTCGGCCGCGGCGACGACGCCCTCGCTCCACGCCCCGCGCCCGTCCGTCAGCACGAGGGGCTCGCCCGCGCGCAGCCGCTTCACGGAGACGGCGTGCCGCCCCTCGGACCCGTCCAGTACGTACGTGCAGTCGCCCGGCACCGGGCCGTCGACGACAAAGACCGGCGCGGTCACGCGGCGCCCCGCTGCCCGAGCGCGGCCTTGGCGGCGACGAGTTCGGCGGCGAGGACCTCGACGAGCTGTCCGGCCGGCAGTTCCCGGGCGAGGCGGTGCCCCTGCCCCGCCCACAGCGCCATGCCCTGCGGGTCACCGGCCTTGGCGGCGGCCTTGCGGACCGGCGACGTCATGTGGTGTATCTCCGGGTACGCGGCGGGCGCGTACGGCCCGTGCTCGCGCATGAAGCGGTTGACGAGCCCGCGTGCGGGCCGCCCCGAGAACGCCCGGGTCAGCTCGGTGCGGGTGAACAGCGGATCGGTCATGGCCTGCTTGTGCAGCGCGGGCGCACCCGACTCCGGCGTCACGAGGAACGCCGTGCCCAGCTGTGCCAGGTCGGCTCCGGCGGCGAGCACGGCGGCGATCTGCGCGCCCCGCATGATTCCGCCTGCCGCGACGATCGGCAGCTGTACCGCTTCCCGTACCTGCGCGATCAGCGACAGCAGTCCGACGCCGCTGCCGTCGGCCTCGGGGTTGTCGCGGTGCGTGCCCTGGTGTCCGCCGGCCTCGATGCCCTGGACGCACACGGCGTCGGCGCCGGCCCGCTGCGCGGCGAGCGCCTCCTCCACCGTCGTCACGGTGACGGCGGTGAGCGTGCCCACGTTCCGCAGGGCGTCGATCACCTCGCGCGTGGGACAGCCGAACGTGAAGGTGACCAGTGGTACCGGCTCGTCGACGAGGATGGCGAGCTTGGCGTCGAAATTGTCGTCGCGCCCGCTGTCGGGGTCGCCGAGCGGCGCCTGGTACCAGCCGGCCTCACCGGCGAGCTGGTGCCGGTAGACGTCGACCGCGGCCGGGTCCGCGTTGTCGGGCTGCGGCATGAACAGATTGACGCCGAAGGGCCGACCGGTCAGCGCCCGCACCTGCTTGATCTCCTGGTACATGCCGTCGGCCGTCTTGTACCCGGCGGCGAGGAAACCGAGACCGCCCGCATCGGACACGGCGGCCACGAGCGCGGGACAGGACGCGCCGCCCGCCATGGGGGCCTGCACGATCGGACAGGGGCAGAGATCGGTCAGCGCGGAGGACATGAGCGCATCGTGCCACGTACGCGTCAGGCAGCCGAATCGGCGCTCCCGCCTGGCATGTGCCACCCCACCCGAAGTGGGCCCGGGGTGGCACATCCCTACGCGTCACCGCCCGTTGAACGCATCCTTCAACCGCGAGAACAACCCCTGCTGCCCCGGCTGACTGCGCTCACCCGGG
>NZ_JBIWKA010000021.1:77681-86271 GCF_044765445.1 Streptomyces sp. NPDC102467
CGGGGACAACCCCCGGCCCCCCTGCCGGACAAACAGCACTCACCGCCCATTGAACGCATCCTTCAACCGCGAGAACAGACCCTGCTGCCCCGGCTGACTGTGCCCACCCGGGGGACAACCCCCGGCCCCCCTGCCGGACAAACAGCACTCACCGCCCATTGAACGCATCCTTCAACCGCGAGAACAGACCCTGCTGCCCCGGCTGGAACTGCCCCAGGGGGCGCTCCTCGCCGCGCAGCTTGGCGAGTTCGCGCAGCAGGCGCTCCTGTTCGGGCTCCAGCTTCTGCGGTGTCATGACCTCGACGTGCACGAGGAGGTCACCGCGGCCGCCGCCCCGCAGGTGCGTGATGCCACGCCCGTGCAGCGGGACCGACTGGCCGGACTGGGTGCCGGGCCGGATGTCGACCTCCTCCATGCCGTCGAGCGTCTCCAGCGGCACCTTCGTGCCGAGGGCCGCCGCCGTCATCGGGATGGTCACCGTGCAGTGCAGATCGTCGCCGCGCCGCTGGAAGACGGGGTGTGGCAGCTCGTGGATCTCCACGTACAGGTCACCGGCGGGGCCGCCACCGGGGCCGACCTCGCCCTCGCCCGCGAGCTGGATCCGCGTCCCGTTGTCCACACCGGCCGGGATCTTCACCGTCAGCGTGCGCCGCGACCGGATGCGGCCGTCACCGGCGCACTCGGGGCACGGCGTCGGCACGACGGTGCCGAAGCCCTGGCACTGCGGGCACGGCCGGCTCGTCATGACCTGGCCGAGGAAGGAGCGGGTGACCTGCGAGACCTCGCCGCGCCCGCGACACATGTCGCAGGTCTGGGCGGAGGTCCCGGGCGCCGCGCCCTCACCGCTGCAGCTCGTGCAGACGACGGCCGTGTCGACCTGGATGTCCTTGGTGGTCCCGAAGGCCGCCTCGTCCAGCTCGATCTCGAGCCGGATCATGGCGTCCTGGCCGCGGCGCGTACGCGACCGGGGCCCACGCTGCGACGCGGTTCCGAAGAACGCGTCCATGATGTCCGAGAAGTTCCCGAACCCGCCGGCGCCGAAGCCTCCGGCGCCGCCTCCGCCGGCCTGCGACAGGGGGTCGCCCCCGAGGTCGTAGACCTGCTTCTTCTGCGGGTCGGAGAGCACCTCGTAGGCGGCGTTGATCTCCTTGAACCGCTCCTGGGTCTTCGGATCCGGATTCACGTCCGGGTGAAGCTCACGAGCGAGCCTTCGAAAGGCCTTCTTGATTTCGTCCTGGGAAGCGTCGCGGCGCACGCCGAGTACGGCGTAGTAGTCCGTGGCCACTTACGACTCCGCCAGGATCTGTCCGACGTAACGTGCCACTGCGCGTACTGCTCCCATCGTTCCCGGGTAATCCATGCGGGTCGGGCCGACCACGCCGAGCTTGGCCACTGCCTCGCCGCCCGAACCGTAGCCGACCGACACGACGGACGTGGAGTTGAGTCCCTCGTGGGCGTTCTCGTGACCGATCCGTACGGCCATGCCCGAATCACCCACCTCACCAAGCAACTTGAGGAGCACGACCTGCTCCTCGAGTGCCTCCAGCACGGGCCGGATAGTGAGGGGAAAGTCATGTCCGAAGCGGGTGAGATTGGCCGTTCCGCCGATCATCAGCCGCTCCTCGGTCTCCTCGACGAGCGTCTCCAGCAGAGTGGAGAGCACCGTCGTGACCGTGCCGCGGTCCTCCGCCTCGAAGGCCTCCGGCAGGTCCTGCACCAGCTGCGGTACGTCGGCGAACCGGCGGCCCGCGACACGGCTGTTGAGCCGGGCCCGCAGGTCCGCCAGGGACGATTCGCCGAACGGCGCCGGACAGTCGATCATCCGCTGCTCCACACGCCCGGTGTCCGTGATCAGTACGAGCATCAGACGGGCGGGCGCGAGCGCGAGCAGCTCGACATGGCGCACGGTGGACCGGGTCAGGGACGGATACTGGACGACCGCGACCTGCCGCGTCAGCTGCGCGAGCAGCCGCACGGTCCGTCCGACGACGTCGTCGAGGTCGACGGCGCCTTCCAGGAAGTTGTGGATGGCGCGCCGCTCCGGCGCCGTCATCGGCTTCACCGCGGTGAGCTTGTCGACGAAGAGGCGGTACCCCTTGTCGGTGGGGATCCGCCCGGCACTGGTGTGCGGCTGGGCGATGAACCCCTCGTCCTCCAGGGCGGCCATGTCGTTGCGCACGGTCGCCGGGGAGACGCCCAGGCTGTGCCGCTCGGTCAGCGCCTTGGAGCCGACCGGCTCCTCGGTGCCGACGTAGTCCTGGACGATGGCGCGCAGCACTTCGAGCCTGCGTTCACTGAGCATCGGCGCACACCTCCAGCAACTGTCTCTGCGATCTTTGCGTTTTGGCACTCGCTGCGCGTGAGTGCCAATCGTCCCCGGGTCAGTGTACGGCCGGTGGGTACGGGCCCGGCAAGGCCGCTAGCTTCGTCTCTATGCAACACATCGACTGGAAGTCGTCCGGTTGGGAAGAACTGGCGCCGCATGTGGGACGAATCCGGCTGCCCGGCTGGGACTGCACGACGGGGCTCGTCGTCGGCGAGGACGCGGCCCTGCTGATCGACACGGGATCCTCACTCCGTGAAGGCGTCCGGCTGCGCGGTGACGTCCGCCGCCTCCTGGGACCACACGGGAGGGTGACGCACATCGCGCTGACCCATCCGCACTTCGACCATGTGCTCGGCACGGCGGCGTTCGCGGGTGTCGAGGTGTACGGGGCCGTGGGCATCGACACCGTGTTCGCGGGCGGCGCCGAGCAGCTGCGCGCCAGCGCCGTACGCCATGGCCTGGACCCCGACGCGGCGGCCGAGGCGGTCGATCTCCTCGTCACCCCGCGCCATCGGGTCTGCGGCGAGTGGACGCTGGATCTCGGCGGCGGTGTGCGGGTGCTGCTCGCGAACCTCGGCCCGGCGCACAGCGGCCACGACCTGACGGTTCTGGTCCCCGGGGCCCCCGCCCGGCCGGAGATCGTCTTCTGCGGCGACCTGGTGGAGGAGTCGGGCGAACCCCAGACCGGCTCGGACGCGGCCCCGCGGCACTGGCCGGCGGCGCTCGACCGGCTGCTGTCGCTGGGCGGCGAGGACGCCCTTTACGTTCCCGGGCACGGGTCTGTGGTGAATGCGGCGTTTGTCCGCGAGCAGCGCGCCACACTGGCGGCCCGTTACGGCGTGTCGTAGGCCGAGCGGGGGAGCTTCTCTTATCGTCTGCCGAATGCGCCAGTACTCACCCGACCTGACTCCCCCCTGGAAGCGGAACACGACTGTTCCCGAGATCCCGGCCGAGCCGGATCTCGTCGTGGAAGAGGTCGGTACGGGCTTCTGTGGTGCGGTCGTCCGCGTAGAGAAGACGGCGCAGGGGCCGACGGTGACCCTGGAGGACCGCTTCGGCAAGCTCCGCGCGTTCCCGATGGAGCCGCGCGGCTTCCTGCTGGAGGGCAAGGTCGTCACCCTGGTCCGTCCCGCGGCGGGCGGTCCCGTGCGCCCCACGCGCACGGCGTCCGGTTCGGTCGCGGTCCCGGGAGCCCGCGCCCGAGTGGCCCGCGCGGGCCGCATCTACGTGGAGGGCAAGCACGACGCCCAGCTGATCGAGCGGGTCTGGGGCGACGACCTGCGCATCGAGGGCGTGGCGGTGGAGTTCCTGGAGGGCGTCGACGACCTTCCGGCGATCGTGACCGAGTTCGACCCGGGCCCCGACGCGCGCCTGGGCGTCCTGGTCGACCACCTGGTCCCCGGCACGAAGGAGTGGCGCATCGCCCAGTCGGTCACGAGCGCCGACGCGCTGGTGGTCGGCCACCCGTACATCGACATCTGGGAGGCGGTGAAGCCGTCCTCGCTGGGCATCGAGGCCTGGCCCCGGATCCCGCACGGCCAGGACTGGAAGACGGGCGTGTGCCGCGCGCTGGGCTGGCGCGTGGCGAACACGGGCGAGGCCTGGCAGCACATCCTGTCCCGGGTCCGCTCGTACCGCGACCTGGAGCCCGAACTCCTGGGCCGAGTAGAGGAGTTGATCGACTTCGTGACGGCCCCGGAGGCTTGAGCACCGCGGAGGGGGCGCCCCGTAAGGGGCGCGGGACTGTGCCGATCAGCGGCTGCGCCGCGGGGCGCGACCAGCCACGACGGTGGCGCACCCGGCGATGACGCTGAGCCCCGGGGCTCCGCCCCGGCCCCCGCTCCTCAATCGCCGGAGGGGCTTGAGAGGCATCGGCGCGGCGCACTCAGTCGACCAGATCCCGGACAACCCCGTCGGCCAGCAACCGCCCCCGCAAGGTAAGCACCGCCCGCCCCTCCGCAAAGGGCCCACGCTCCAGCAACCCGTCCCCGAGCGCCTTCCGCGCGGCAGCCGCACCATCGGGCTTCAGCAACGACAACGGGCACCCCTCGCGGAGCCTGAGCTCCAGCAGGATCCGCTCGACCCGCCGGTCCTCGTCGGCCAGCACCTCGCGTCCGGCACCGGGCGAGCGCCCCTCCGCCAGCGCGGCGGCATACGCCCCGGGATGCTTGACGTTCCACCACCGCACGCCGCCCACGTGCGAGTGCGCTCCGGGCCCGGCCCCCCACCAGTCGGCCCCGCGCCAGTACAGCTCGTTGTGCAGGCACCGGGCCGCCTCGGACGTCGCCCAGTTCGACACCTCGTACCAGTCGAACCCGGCCGCCGCCATCGCCTCATCGGCGATCAGATACCGGTCCGCGTGCACGTCGTCGTCGGTCATCGGCACCTCGCCCCGCCGGATCCGCCGGGCGAGCTGCGTGCCCTCCTCGACGATCAGCGCGTACGCGGAGATGTGATCGGGGCCCGCCGCGAGGGCCGCGTCCAGTGAGGCCCGCCAGTCGTCGTCGCTCTCGCCCGGCGTGCCGTAGATCAGGTCGAGGTTCACATGCTCGAAGCCGGCCGCCCGCGCCTCGGCGACACAGGCCTCGGGCCGCCCGGGGGTGTGCGTACGGTCGAGCACCTTCAGTACGTGCTGCCGCGCGCTCTGCATGCCGAACGAGACCCGGTTGAAGCCCCCGGCCCGCAGCTCCGCCAGGTAGGCCGGGTCGACCGACTCCGGGTTGGCCTCGGTCGTCACCTCCGCGTCGTCCGCGAGCCCGAACTCGTCCCGGACCGCTTCCAGCATCCGTACGAGGTCGGCGGCGGGCAGCAGCGTCGGCGTACCGCCGCCGACGAACACGGTCCGCACCGGCCGGGGGTCGTCGCCGAGCACCTTGCGCGCGAGCCTGACCTCGTCGATCAGCGTCTCGGCGTAGTTGTCCCGCGAGGCGAGCACGCCGCCGGTGCCGCGCAGCTCGGTCGCCGTGTACGTGTTGAAGTCGCAGTAGCCGCAGCGCGTGGCGCAGTACGGGACGTGCAGGTAGAAGCCGAGGGGCCGGTCGGCGGCGCCGGCGAGCGCGGCGGCGGGCAGGGACCCGTCGTCGGGCACGGGCTCACCATCGGGAAGTGCGGAAGGCATGCCCCCATTGTCCCGCCTCCCGGAACGTCACTGCACACGTCACCGCGCACGTCACTGCGCCTGCAGCACGAGCAGCGCCAGATCGTCGTCCGGCGGGCCGTCCGCGTAGGCGTGCACGAGGCGCCGGATCCGCTCGGCCAGCAGTTGCGCCGTCAGTCCCGCGCACCCGGCGAGGGCGTGCGCGAGCCCGTCGCCGTCGTCGAACTGGCGGCGCCCTGAGCGCCGCTCGGTCACCCCGTCCGTGACGCACAGCAGCGTGTCGCCGGTCAGCAGCTCGAACGTCTCGCTCGTGTAGTCCGGGTCCTCGACGACGCCGAGCAGCACCTGTGGCTCGGCCGCCGCGACGACCTCGCCCCCGGGCCGCATGAGCAGGGGCAGCGGATGCCCGGCGGAGGCGAGGGTGCAGGTGACTCCGCCGCCGTCGTCGGCCGGCGTCAGTTCGCCGTAGAGGAGGGAGAGGAAGCGGGAGCCGGAGCCCTCGGGCGGGATGCCCTGGCCGCCGGCGGCGGCGGCGAGCGCGCGGGCCGCGGCGTCGGCGGCCTCGGTCGCGTCGTCGAGCAGCAGCCGGTTGAGCCGGTCCAGGACCTGGGCGACCGGGTAGCCCTCCCGGGCGAGGAGCCGCAGCCAGGGCCGGACGAGCCCGATCACCACGGCGGCCTCGGGGCCCTTGCCCTGAATGTCGCCGAGCGCGAAGCACCAGCGGCCGTCCCCTGCGGGGAACACGTCGTAGAAGTCGCCGCCGGGGCCGCCCGCCTCCTTCGGCTCGTACACGAGGGCGCTCTGCATGCCGGGGATCTCGGCGATGGAGGTGGGCAGCAGGCCGCGCTGCAGGATGCGGCTGATGGTGGCCTGCCGGGTGAAGCGGCGGGCCGCGCTGACAGCGAGGGCGACCCGGCGGCTGAAGTCCTCGACGAGCCCGGTGACCTCGTCGGGGAAGCGGGGCAGGCCCGCGCGCCCGATGAGCAGGACACCGAGGCTGCGTCCGCCCACCATGAGCCGGTAGGCGAGCGCGGCACCGCTCTCGTCGTCCCCGCAGCTCTCGCCCCGCGCCTCGAACGGCCAGGCCATGGGCACGGCCGCGGTGCGGGCGGCGTCGGGCAGACGCGGCGGTTCCTTCTCCAGGATCCGGCGTAGTTCCTCGCTACGGTTCTCGTGGCTGTGCCAGACGCGGGCGAGGCGGGGCGCGGGCATCGGGTCGGTGCCGCCGCGCAGGTCGTGGTCGGCGGTGCCCGGCAGGCCGCGGCCCTCCTCGTCGTAGAACCAGATCGCGCACCAGTCGGCGAGCCGTGGCACGAGGAGCTGGCCGACGAGCGCGGCGACCATCTCCTCGTCGAGCTGGCCCGCGAGCAGGTCGGAGGCCTCGGCGAGGAAGGAGAGCGCGCCGCGGTTGACCCAGTCCCGGTCCTGGGGCACGCGTCGGGGCATGGGCGCGAGGAGTTCGGCGGCGCGCAGGCCGCGCTCCAGGGCGCGGACAGCCGAGTGCACGGCGGGGTCGGTCCCGGCCTCCGCTGTGTCGCCTGCGTCGTGTGCGTCGCCCGTGTCGTCTGTGTCGTCTGCGGGGAGCCGGGCCCACACGGTCTTGGTGCCGGGGCGGTAGGTGATGCCCCACGATTCGGCGAGGGTCGCGACGAGCTGGAGGCCGCGGCCGCTCTCGGGCGTCTCGGACGTGCGGCAGGCCCGCTCGCTGCGTACGGCGCGGGCCGGGTGGTGGTCGGTGACCTCGACGACGACTCCGGCGGGGGTGCCGTCGGCGGCCATCTCGTCCAGGCGGCAGAGCAGGTCGACGGTGGTGCCGGCGTGCACCACGGCGTTGGTCACGAGCTCGCTCAGGACGACGATCGCGTCGTCGGTCAGCCGGTCGCCGAGAGCGCCGCAGCCGGGCACGGCCCGCTCGGTCCACTCGGCGAACGCGGCCCGTACGAAGCGGCGGGCGGCCGCGGGCGTGTGGGGGTTCCCCGGCAGCGACGTGTGGACCAGGACCGGTCCTGCGTGCGGATGGTCCGCTACGTCCCCGTCACTGAAGGTGGTTTCCCGCTGGATAGGAATGGGCCCCACGTTCGGCTCCTGAGCAGTTCGGGCAAAGACGCCTCAGGCGACACGAACAGAGTGACAGACTGACCACGCCCATAAGCACCGAGTTACCGAAGTGGGCCGCCATGAGTGAGAACAGTGCTATGCGTGTGCATCCGAACGGGCTGGAAAGCGACGCCATTCGCCCGCCCGACCTTCGACCCCTGTTGGCCGCCATATCGGCCGCCCGCGACGGTAACTTCACCCACCTCCCCGTCGGCGGGGAAGGCATGGTGGGTGAGCTGGCGGCCGTCTTCAACCAGCTCATCGACCGTAGTGTCCATTACAACGCCGAACTCACCCGGGTGCGCCGGGAGATCGTCCGGCACGGGCGGCTCGACGAGCGTCTTGAGGCGAGCCCGGGGCAGGGTGCGTGGGCCACGCGCGTCCACGACGTCAACACCATCATCGGTGCCCTGGTCGCACCGGCCGCGAACGCCACGCGTGTGCTCGACGCGGTGGCGGGCGGTGACCTGACGCAGCGCGTCGACCTGCACGACGGCAACCGCCAACTGCGGGGCGATTTGCGTAGGTTGGGCCGCGCCGTCAACAAGATGGTCGACCAGCTGTCCCTCTTCACGGGCGAGGTCACCCGGGTGGCCCGCGAGGTGGGCACCGAGGGCCGGCTCGGCGGTCGCGCCAAGGTGCAGGGTCTCTCCGGCAGCTGGCGGGACGTGACCGAGGCGGTCAACACCATGGCGTCCCGGCTGACCGCTCAGGTGCGAGATATCGCCCTTGTGACGACGGCGGTGGCGCGGGGCGACCTGACACGGACAGTGACGATCGAGGCCACGGGCGAGCTGCTCGAGCTGAAGCTGACCGTGAACACGATGGTCGATCAGCTCTCCGCGTTCGCCGACGAGGTCACCCGCGTCGCCCGCGAGGTCGGCACCGAGGGCCAGTTGGGCGGCCGCGCCCAGGTCCGTGGCGTCTCCGGCGTCTGGAAGGACCTCACCGACAACGTCAACTTCATGGCGTCGAACCTGACCTCCCAGGTCCGTAACATCGCGCAGGTCACCACGGCCGTGGCCAACGGCGACCTGAGCCAGAAGATCATGGTCGACGCGCAGGGCGAG
>NZ_JBIWKA010000021.1:86369-168334 GCF_044765445.1 Streptomyces sp. NPDC102467
AGATCCTCGAACTCAAGTCGACGATCAACACGATGGTCGACCAGCTCTCCGCCTTCGCCGACGAGGTCACCCGCGTCGCCCGCGAGGTCGGCACCGAGGGCCAGCTGGGCGGCCGCGCCCAGGTCCGCGGCGTCTCCGGCGTCTGGAAGGACCTCACCGACAACGTCAACTTCATGGCCGACAACCTGACCTCGCAGGTCCGTAACATCGCACTGGTGTCGACGGCCGTCGCCTCGGGCGACCTCGGCAAGAAGATCACGGTAGAGGCGAAGGGCGAGATCCTCGAACTCAAGTCGACGATCAACACGATGGTCGACCAGCTCTCCGCCTTCGCCGACGAGGTCACCCGCGTCGCCCGCGAGGTCGGCACCGAAGGCAACCTGGGCGGCCAGGCGCAGGTGCGCGGCGTCGCCGGCGTGTGGAACGACCTCACCGCGAACGTCAACTTCATGGCGTCGAACCTGACCTCCCAGGTCCGCAACATCGCGCAGGTCACCACGGCCGTGGCGCAGGGCGACCTCTCCAAGAAGATCTCGGTCGACGCGCGCGGCGAGATCCTGGAGCTGAAGGACACCGTCAACACGATGGTGGAGCAGCTGCGCGGCTTCGCCGACGAGGTCACGCGCGTGGCCCGCGAGGTCGGTACGGACGGCCGGCTCGGCGGTCGCGCGACGGTGCACGGCGTCTCGGGCGTCTGGAAGGACCTCACCGACAACGTCAACTACATGGCGGACAACCTGACCTCCCAGGTCCGTAACATCGCGCAGGTCGCCACGGCGGTGGCGCAGGGCGACCTCTCCAAGAAGATTGACGTCGACGCGCGTGGCGAGATCCTCGAACTGAAGACGACCATCAACACGATGGTGGACACCCTGTCGTCCTTCTCCTCCGAGGTCACGCGGGTGGCCCGCGAGGTCGGTTCCGAGGGCCAACTCGGCGGTCAGGCAAGGGTCGAGGGCGTCTACGGCACCTGGAAGCGCCTGACGACGAACGTGAACGAGCTGGCGTTGAACCTGACCACGCAGGTCCGCGCGATCGCCGAGGTGGCGTCCGCGGTCACCTCAGGCGACATGTCGCGTTCCATCACGGTGGAGACGCAGGGCGAGGTCGCCGAGTTGCGGGACAACATCAACCTGATGGTGGCCAACCTCCGCGAGACGACCCGCGCGAAGGACTGGCTGGAGTCGAACCTGGCGCGCCTGGCGGCCCTGATGCAGGGCCACCGGGACCTCATGGAGGTCGCCGACCTGATCCTGCGCGAGCTGACCCCGCTGGTGAACGCGCAGTACGGCGCCTTCTTCCTCGCGGAGCCGGACGAGGGCGACACTCCGATCCGTACGACCATTCCCACCAAGGGGCTCGCCTACATCGCGGGGTACGGCTCGGCGGCGGCCCTGGTCGTCGACACCGGTGGCATGCCGGTCCACGGTCTCGTGCGGCAGGCGGCCCTGGAGAAGAAGCGCATCCTGGTGGAGGAGGCCCCGCCGGACTACATCAAGATCAACAGTGGTCTGGGGGAAGCCGCTCCCGCCTCCGTCGTCATCATCCCGATCCTCTTCGAGGACAAGCTGCTCGGCGTCATCGAGCTCGCGTCCTTCTCCCGCTTCTCCGACGTCCACCTGGCCTTCTTCGACCAGTTCGTGAACACGATCGGCGTCGCGATCAACACCATCATCGCCAACTCCCGCACCGAGTCGCTGCTCGGCGAGTCCCAGCGCCTGGCGACCCAGCTCCAGGAGCGGTCCGACGAACTCCAGCGTCAGCAGGGCGAGTTGCAGCGCTCGAACGCGGAACTGGAGGAGAAGGCCGCCCTGTTGGCGACGAGCTCGCAGTACAAGTCGGAGTTCCTGGCGAACATGTCGCACGAGCTGCGCACCCCGCTCAACTCCCTCCTCATCCTGGCGCGGCTGCTCTCCGACAACCCGGACGGACACCTCAACGACCAGGAGGTCCAGTTCGCGACGACGATCCACCGCTCGGGATCCGACCTGCTCCAGCTCATCAACGACATCCTCGACCTGTCGAAGATCGAGGCCGGGCGCATGGACGTACGCCCGAAGAAGCTCCCGCTCATCAAGCTGCTCGACTACGTCCACGCCACGTTCCGCCCGATCACCCTCGACCGCGGGCTCGCCTTCGAGGTGACGGTCGGCGAGGACGTGCCGCGCGAGGTCTTCTCCGACGAGCAGCGCCTCCAGCAGATCCTGCGCAACCTCCTGTCGAACGCGATCAAGTTCACCGCCAACGGCAGGGTCGAGCTGCGGGTCAAGCGGATCAAGGACCCGGAGCACCAGTTCGTGCGCGAGACCGAGGATCTGATCGCCTTCGCCGTCTCGGACACCGGTATCGGCATCGCCCGCGACAAACTCCCCGTCATCTTCGAGGCGTTCCAGCAGGCCGACGGCACCACCAACCGCAAGTACGGCGGCACGGGCCTCGGCCTCTCCATCAGCCGGGAGATCGCCGGGCTCCTTGGCGGCCGCATCATCGCCGAGAGCGAGCCCGGCGAGGGCTCCACGTTCACGCTGTACGTTCCCGTGGTCTATCCCGGTCACGAGCCGGCCGGTGACGCGACGGAGACCGATCAGGCACCCCTGATCCCCGCCCAGCAGGACGACTCCGCGGACGTCTACACGATCCATGAGCAGGAGGACAACTGGCCGACGCCGACGAAGCTGGAGCAGTGGAAGACCGGACTCGCCGGCCAGGTGCTGCCGGGACGCCGCGTGCTCATCGTCGACGACGACATCCGTAACGTCTTCGCGCTCACCCACGTACTCGGTCGCGTCGGGATGCCCGTCCTGTACGCGGAGAACGGCCGGGAGGGCATCGAGACCCTGGAGCGCAACTCCGACATCGCACTCGTCCTGATGGACATCATGATGCCGGAGATGGACGGCTACGAGACGATCTCGGTCATTCGCGGAACGACGCGCTGGGCCGGGCTGCCGATCGTGGCCCTCACCGCGAAGGCCATGCCCGGCGACCGGGAGAAATCGATCGCCAAGGGCGCCAACGACTACGTACCCAAACCGGTGGACGTCGATCAGCTGCTGACCGTCGTGTGCGACCTCCTGGCCCCTGAGGCCGACGAGACGGGCGACTCCACCGCGACAGAAGAGCGGGAGGGCAAGGATGGATCCGTCGCCCCGCCGACGATCGAATGAGGGACCGGCATCATGACCACTGCAGAGCTGACCTCGGAGCGTGCGAGCATCCTCCTGGTCGATGACATGGAGGACAATCTCGTCGCACTGGAAGCCGTCCTCGGATCGCTCAACGAGCCGCTGGTACGGGCCCGTTCAGGCGAGGAAGCGATGAAGGCACTGCTCCGTCGCCGCTTCGCCGTCGTCCTGCTCGACATCAGGATGCCGGGCATGGACGGCTTCGAGACGGCGACGAACATCAAGCGCCTCGACCAGACGAAAGACGTCCCGATCATCTTCCTCACGGGCACGGACGCCGACGCCGGGTACGCCTTCCGGGGGTACGCGACCGGCGCGGCCGACTACCTGACCAAGCCCTTCGACCCCTGGGTGCTGCGCGCGAAGGTCACGGTCTTCCTGGACCTGCACCGCAAGACCCAGCAGCTGGAACGGCTACTGGCGCGCGAACAGCAGCAGTTCGACGCGCTGACGTCCCGTATGACCTCGATCGAGCACCAGTTGTCGGAGGAGACCGACCCCGAAGTACGGGAACTGCGGCATCACCTCACGCGGATGGAGGAGATCCTGCGCATGATGAGGCGCCCCTGACCGGGGCACCCCGTCACACTTTCAGCCTTCGCGGGAGCCGGCGTACATGTCGTCGAGCAGCTCCTTGTACTCGCGCTCGACGACGGGCCGCTTCAGCTTCAGGCTCGGCGTCAGCTCGCCGTGCTCCACGTCGAGGTCGCGCGGCAGCAGCTTGAACTTCTTGATGGTCTGCCACTTCTGCAGGCCCTCGTTCAGCTCGCGTACGTAGCCGTCGATGAGCTGCACCGTCGCGGGCGCGGCGACGACGTCCGCGTAGGACTTGCCCTCCAGGCCGTTCTCCTTGGCCCAGTCCAGGATGGCCGGCTCGTCGAGCGCGATGAGCGCGGTGCAGAAGTTCCGGTTCGCTCCGTGCACCAGGATGTTGGACAGGTACGGGCACACGGCCTTGAACTGGCCCTCGACCTCGGCGGGCGCGATGTACTTGCCGCCCGACGTCTTGATGAGGTCTTTCTTGCGGTCGGTGATGCGCAGGTACCCGTCGACGGACAGCTCACCGATGTCCCCGGTGTGGAACCAGCCGTCGCTCTCCAGCACCTCGGCGGTCTTCTCGGGCAGCCCGTGGTAGCCCTCCATGATGCCGGGGCCGCGCAGCAGGATCTCCCCGTCGTCCGCGATCCGCACCTCGGTGCCGGGCAGCGGCTTGCCGACGGTCCCGGTCCGGTACGCCTCGCCCGGGTTGACGAAGGACGCGGCCGACGACTCGGTCAGCCCGTACCCCTCCAGGATGTGGACGCCCGCACCGGCGAAGAAGTAGCCGATGTCGGGAGCGAGCGCGGCCGAGCCGGACACACAGGCGCGCAGCCGCCCGCCGAACGCCTCGCGCAGCTTGCTGTAGACGAGCCGGTCGGCGGCCTTGTGCTTCGAGGCGAGCTTGAACGGCACGGAGGCGACGCCCGTACGCCGGAAGTTGTCCTGGCTGACCTTCGCGTACTCGCGCGCGACCCCGGCCGCCCACTGGAAGATCTTGAATTTGGCGCTGCCGCCGGCCCGCGCCTTCGCGGCGACGCCGTTGTAGACCTTCTCGAAGATGCGCGGTACGGCCGCCATGTAGGTGGGCTGCACGATCGGCAGATTCTCGATGATCTTGTCGACGCGGCCGTCGACCGCCGTCACGTGCCCGACCTCGATCTGGCCGCTGATCAGCACCTTGCCGAAGACGTGCGCGAGCGGCAGCCACAGGTACTGCACGTCGTCCGGGCCGAGGAGCCCAGTCGCGGCCATCGCCTTCGCCAGGTACGACCAGTTGTCGTGCGGCAGCCGGACGCCCTTGGGCCGCCCGGTCGTCCCGGACGTGTAGATGAGGGTCGCGAGCTGCTCCTTGCGGATCGCCCCGACGCGCTCCTTGACGATCTCCGGGTTCTTCTCCAGATACGCGGCGCCGCGCGCCTCCAGGTCCTCCAGGGTGAGCAGCCAGCCGTCGGGGTCGGCGGCGTCGGGCTCGACCCCGGTCGCGTCGATCACCACGACATGCTGCAGCTCGGGCAGCTCGGCCCGCCGCTCGCGCGCCTTGGCGAGCTGCGCGGCGTCCTCGGCGACGAGCACCCTGGACTCGGAGTCGGACAGGATGAACGCCGACTCCTCGGCGTTGGTCTGCGGATAGACGGTGGTCGTCGCCGCTCCCGCGCACATGATGCCGAGGTCGGCGAGGATCCACTCGACCCGCGTCGAGGAGGCGAGCGCCACCCGCTCCTCGGGCCGGATCCCCAGCTCGACGAGGCCCGCGGCGATGGCGTAGACCCGCTGCGCGGCCCCCGTCCAGCTCAACGACTTCCAGTCGTCCGGGCCCGCGCCCGAGGGGGCCGGCACCGGATAGCGGTAGGCCTCGGCGTCCGGTGTCGCCGCGACGCGCTCCAGGAAGAGAGACGCCACGGAGGGCGGACGGTTCTCGATCAGGGTCTGTGTGTCGCTCACGACGTCCTCCGGGGCCCGCGACTCTTGAAACGCGGCTTGTTTAACTGGCGAGTAACCATTGAGCAGTGATCAGGGTAAGGCGCGCTCGCCCGGCGCGTAAGGGGCACCGGCTCTCAACTTCGGCCGGGTTGTCCCACTGGCCTCGGCCCACACAGCGTCCACACAAAAACGGTGGGCCCAGCACGCCTGCGCATGCCGGGCCCACCGTCTCGTGCGGGTGTCGCAAGGATTTCTCCGGGTTACTTCTTCCCCTTGGCACTGCCGCTGTCGTCGCTGGAGAGCACCGCGATGAAGGCTTCCTGCGGCACCTCGACGGAGCCGACCATCTTCATGCGCTTCTTGCCCTCCTTCTGCTTCTCCAGGAGCTTGCGCTTACGGGAGATGTCACCGCCGTAGCACTTGGCGAGCACGTCCTTGCGGATGGCGCGGATGGTCTCGCGGGCGATGACCCGGGAGCCGATCGCCGCCTGGACGGGGATCTCGAAGGCCTGGCGCGGGATGAGCTCGCGCAGCTTGGCCACCAGGCGCACGCCGTACGCGTACGCGGCGTCCTTGTGCGTGACCGCGGAGAAGGCGTCGACCTTGTCGCCGTGGAGCAGGATGTCGACCTTGACGAGCTGGGCGGACTGCTCGCCCGTGGGCTCGTAGTCCAGCGAGGCGTAACCCCGCGTCTTGGACTTGAGCTGGTCGAAGAAGTCGAAGACGATCTCGGCGAGCGGCAGCGTGTAGCGGATCTCCACGCGGTCCTCGGAGAGGTAGTCCATGCCGAGCAGGGTGCCGCGCCGGTTCTGGCACAGCTCCATGATCGAGCCGATGAACTCGCTGGGCGCGAGGAGCGTGGCGCGCACGACGGGCTCGAAGACCTCGTCGATCTTGCCCTCGGGGAACTCGCTCGGGTTGGTGACCGTGTGCTCGGCGCCGTCCTCCATGACCACGCGGTAGACCACGTTCGGAGCGGTGGCGATGAGGTCGAGGCCGAACTCGCGCTCGAGCCGCTCACGGATCACGTCGAGGTGCAGCAGCCCGAGGAAGCCGACGCGGAAGCCGAAGCCGAGCGCGGCCGAGGTCTCCGGCTCGTAGACCAGCGCCGCGTCGTTGAGCTGCAG
Organism: Streptomyces sp. NPDC102467; assembly: GCF_044765445.1. Lineage (NCBI taxonomy): Bacteria > Bacillati > Actinomycetota > Actinomycetes > Kitasatosporales > Streptomycetaceae > Streptomyces > Streptomyces sp. NPDC102467. The sequence goes on from NZ_JBIWKA010000021.1 coordinate 93,142, forward strand.
CTTGTCGAGGGCCTCGCGCAGGTCCGGGTACTCCGAGCCGTCCAGCGGATAGAGACCCGAGAACACCATCGGCTTGGGGTCCTTGTACCCGCCGAGGGCGTCGGTCGCGCCGTTGTGCAGGGAGGTGATCGTGTCACCGACCTTGGACTGACGGACGTCCTTCACGCCGGTGATGATGTAACCCACCTCGCCGACGCCGATGCCGTCGGCCGGGGTCATCTCGGGCGAGGAGACCCCGATCTCAAGGAGCTCGTGCGTGGCGCCGGTAGACATCATCCGGATCCGCTCACGCTTGTTGAGCTGGCCGTCGACGACTCGTACGTACGTCACGACGCCGCGGTACGAGTCGTAGACCGAGTCGAAGATCATCGCGCGGGCCGGGGCGTCGGCGACGCCGACCGGTGCGGGGACCTCGGCGACGACCTTGTCGAGGAGCGCCTCGACGCCCATCCCGGTCTTGGCGGAGACCTTGAGGACGTCCTCCGGGTCGCAGCCGATGAGGTTCGCCAGCTCCTCGGAGAACTTCTCGGGCTGGGCGGCCGGCAGGTCGATCTTGTTGAGCACCGGGACGATCTTGAGGTCGTTCTCCATCGCCAGGTACAGGTTGGCGAGGGTCTGGGCCTCGATGCCCTGGGCGGCGTCGACGAGCAGGACCGTGCCCTCGCACGCGGCGAGCGAGCGCGAGACCTCGTACGTGAAGTCCACGTGTCCCGGGGTGTCGATCATGTTGAGGATGTGGGTACTGCCCTGGTCGGGGCCCTCGGTGGGGGCCCAGGGCAGTCGCACCGCCTGGGACTTGATCGTGATGCCGCGCTCGCGCTCGATGTCCATCCGGTCGAGGTACTGAGCGCGCATCTGCCGCTGATCGACCACTCCGGTCAGCTGGAGCATCCGGTCGGCGAGGGTGGACTTGCCGTGGTCGATGTGCGCGATGATGCAGAAATTGCGGAGCAGCGCCGGGTCGGTACGGCTCGGCTCGGGCACATTGTTAGGGATCGCGGGCACGCAGGGTCCTGTCTCTTGAGGCGCCTTATGCCTCGGGTCGGATCGATACGTAGCTTCCATGGTCCCACGGCCGGGGCACTGGAACCGGTTTGGGCCGGTGGGAGTACGGCTGGTACCGTGGGCGGCTGTGTCTCATGCCCTCTAAAGCGGAGACGCACACTCAGTGAAAATCATCGGCGCGGGACCCTTACCGGCCCTGTGCCTGAACCTGCAAAGGCTCATTTCGTGGCGAACATCAAGTCCCAGATCAAGCGGATCAAGACCAACGAGAAGGCTCGGCTGCGCAACAAGTCCGTCAAGTCTTCCCTGAAGACCGCGGTGCGCAAGGCCCGCGAGGCCGCTGCCGCGGGTGACGTCGAGAAGGCCACCGAGTTCCAGCGCGCTGCCGCGCGTGAGCTCGACAAGGCCGTCTCGAAGGGTGTCATCCACAAGAACCAGGCCGCCAACAAGAAGTCGGCGCTTGCTTCCAAGGTCGCCGCCCTCAAGGCCTGACCCTTCGCCTTCTCCACGGGGTCTTCTCTTCCCGGATGTATGTCCGGGAACTGATCTGATCCATCTGATCCAACGCCGGAAGGACCCGGGCGGGCCCTCTCTCATCCGCCCCCGACCGGCAACCCGAGCCCGCACGCGACTGCGTTCGCCACGCGGGTGTGGGCTCACCACAGGCGTCATCCGAAGCCCCGCCCTGATGCGTCAGGGCGGGGCTTCGGCATGCTGTCCCGGCCCGGGGTTCGCTACGTACGTCCTCGCGAGCGCGCGGCCCGCGCGATCGTCACGACGGCCTTCTCCAGCGCGTACTCCGGGTCGTCTCCGCCGCCCTTCACCCCGGCGTCGGCCTCGGCCACGGCCATGAGCGCCACGGCGACCCCGTCCGGAGTCCATCCGCGCATCTGCTGCCGCACCCGGTCGATCTTCCACGGCGGCATGCCGAGTTCCCGCGCCAGATCCGCGGGGCGGCCGCCGCGTGCGGAGGACAGCTTGCCGATCGCGCGCACGCCCTGCGCCAGCGCGCTGGTGATCAGCACCGGCGCGACCCCGGTCGACAGCGACCACCGCAGGGCTTCCAGCGCCTCCGCGGCCCGCCCCTCCACGGCCCGGTCGGCCACGGTGAAGCTGGACGCCTCGGCCCGACCCGTGTAGTACCGCCCCACGACGGCCTCGTCGATCGTCCCCTCGATGTCGGAGGCGAGCTGGCTCGCGGCCGACGCCAGCTCCCGCAGATCGCTGCCGAGGGAGTCGACGAGCGCCTGGCACGCCTCGGGGGTCGCGGACCGCCCGAGCGCCCGGAACTCATTGCGCACGAAGGCCAGCCGGTCCGCCGGCTTCGTCATCTTCGGGCAGGCGACCTCCCGGGCGCCGGCCTTGCGCGCGGCGTCGAGCAGCCCCTTGCCCTTGGCGCCCCCGGCGTGCAGCAGCACCAGGGTGATCTCCTCGAAGGGCGAGCCGAGATACGCCTTCACGTCCTTGACGGTGTCCGCCGACAGATCCTGCGCGTTGCGTACGACGACGACCTTGCGCTCGGCGAACAGCGACGGGCTCGTCAGCTCGGCGAGCGTGCCGGGCTGCAGCTGATCGGAGCTGAGGTCGCGCACGTCCGTGTCCGCGTCGGCGGCGCGGGCGGCCGCCACCACCTGCTGCACGGCGCGGTCGAGCAGCAGGTCCTCCTGGCCCACCGCAACGGTGACAGGGGCGAGGGGTTCGTCGTGTGCACTCTTCCTGGCCATCGCGGTCAAGCATCCCACGGGCCACTGACAATCCGCCCTGACCGGCGAGGGCCCGGCCAGGGCCTAGGACTCCTCGCGCCAGCCGTCCCAGCCGGCCGCGAACTCGTCCAGCTCCTTGGGATCGAGGCGGCCCCGCGGGTCCTCGACGACCACCAGCCACTGCGCGTCCTCGGCGTCGTCCTCGCCGGCCAACGCGTCCCGTACGAGCTGGGGCTCCTCGGCTACGCCGAAGCGCTCGCCGAGCGCTTCGGCGGCCGCCTCCGCGGCGTCACGGTCGGGCAGCACCAGTACGTGTCTCACATCGCTCACGACACCATTTTCCGCTACGCGCCGACCGCTTCCGCACCGCCACCCCGGCCACCCTGCACCCTGACCGTTCGCGGCTCAGCTCTTGGGCACGATCTGTACGTCGAGGTCGATCCGGACGCTGGAGCCGACGACGGCGATGCCGCGCGCGAGCATGGTCTGCCAGCTGACGGTGAAGTCGTCGCGGTGCAGTTCCACGGTGGCGCGGCAGGCGGCGCGGGTCTCGCCCTCCATGCCGCTGCCGAGGCCCAGGTACTCGGCGTCGAGGGTGACCGTGCGCGTCACCCCGTGCAGCGTGAGAGCGCCGGTGATCGTCCAGCGGCTGCCGCCCTTGTGCGTGAAGCGGTCGCCGTAGAACTCCAGGGTCGGGAAGCGGTCGACGTCGAGGAAGTCGGCCGACCTGAGGTGGTCGTCGCGCATCTTCACGTTCGTGTCGATGGACGCGGCGTCGATGACCACGTGCATCGCGGACTCCTCGATGCGATCGGCCACCCGCAGCGCACCCGCGAAGGTGTTGAACCGGCCGTGGATCCGGGCGAGCCCGATGTGCCGTGCGGTGAACGCGATCGAGGAGTGCGCCGGCTCGATCTCCCAGTCACCGGGCGCGGGCAGCTGCGGCGGCGGGGAGACCTGGAGCATGACGTCTCCGAGCGAGGCGTGTCCGCTCTCGGTGACCGTGGCGCTGCCGCGGAACGGGGCGTACCCCTCCGCCGACACGGCCAGCCGGTACTCACCGGCGGGCACGGTCGACACGAACGAGCCGAACGGGTCGGTCCCCCCGCCGACGACCTTGCGCCCCGTGGCGTCGCTCACCACCAACTCGGCGTCCTTCACCGGCTCGTTGACCGGGTCGAGAACGCGGCAGCTGAGCACGCCCGCGCTGGGTGGCAATGTCACCGCCGCGAAGGGACTTGTCCGTTGAGCCCGGTTCGTACGGTTTCCCAGCCAGCGGCCGAACATGACCTACCCACCCCAGTGCGCCTTGACGACGATCGTTGCTACTTGAACGAAAGAGTATTCGATCACCGTTGCGGCTTTCGAGGCAACACGGGCCCCATCGCGGAAATCGGAGGGAAGGTGCGCAGCTGCCCATGAGTGGGGGTAATGAGCCACTCCGATCGGCATTTGGACCAGCGTTCAGACCGGTGTTCAGATCAGTGTTCAGACCGGTGTTCAGACCAGTGTTCAGACCGGTGTTCAGACCGGTGTTCAGACCGGTGTTCAGACCGGTGTTCGGCCAGCTCGGGAGCGCTTCTGCTCGCGGGCAGTACGGGTTCAGCGTTCGATGTGCGCCACCCCCAACCCGCGACCGCCGCCCTTCTCACGGCCCACGACCGCGATCGCCCCGTCCCGGTCCGTCCGCAGCACGGCCGCGCCGCGCCCCCGCAACGCCTCCACCGTGCGCGGCGACGGGTGTCCGTACGGGTTGTCGACCCCGCACGAGATCAGCGCGAGCCGGGGCGCGACCCGGCGCAGCAGCTCCGGATCCTGGTACGCCGACCCATGGTGGGCGACCTTGAGCACGTCGACCGGGGGCAGTCGGGCCCCGTCGCCTGTCCTCAACAGGGCCCGCTGCGCTGCCGGTTCGAGGTCGCCGAGCAGCAGCATGGTCAGCCCTGCCGTGCGCACGAGCAGGGTGACGCTCGCGTCGTTCGGGCCGTCCGGAGCGATGAGCGGCTGCGGCGGCCACAGCACCTCCCAGTCGAGCGGCCCGGTCCTGCGCCGCTCCCCCGCGACCGCCCCGACCACCGGCACCCCGTGCAGCGTGGCGAGCCGCCGGACGAACGCGGCCTGGTCCACCGGCTCCTGGAACCCGGTCGTCTCGATCATCCCGACGGAGCGACCGCGCAACACCCCCGCGAGCCCCGCCACATGATCCGCGTGAAAGTGCGTGAGCAGCAGCAGCGGGACCTTCGTGATGCCGAGTGTGCGCAGGCACCGATCGATGAGCAGCGGATCGGGTCCGGCGTCCACCACGACGCCCGCCCCGGCCCCCGCCGCGAGCACCAGCGCGTCTCCCTGCCCCACGTCGCACATGACCATGCGCCATCCCGGTGGGGGCCAGCCCGTGATGACCCGGGTGAGCGGCGGCGGCTGCACCACCACCAGAAGCAGCGCCAGCACACAAGCCGCCACGACCCAGGCCGACTTCAGCGCCCTTCGCCCCAGCAGCACGGCCACCACCGTGCCGATCGCCAGCAGCACTCCGCCGCGCCAGCCACCCGGCCAGTCCACCCCGCTGCCCGGCAGCGCGGCCCCGGCCCGTGCGATGTCCGCGATCCACCCCGCCGGCCAACCGGCGCACCAGGCGAAGAACTCGGCCACCGGCATCGCCGACGGCGCCGTCGCGAGCGCGGCGAACCCCAGCACCGTCGCCGGCGCCACGGCGAACTCCGCGAGCAGATTGCACGGCACCGCCACCAGACTCACCCGCGCTGCCAGGACCGCGACGACCGGCGCGCACACGGCCTGCGCCGCCCCGGCCGCACCCAGCGCCTCGGCGAGCCGCGCCGGGACCCCGCGCCGCCGCAGCCCCGCGCTCCACCGCGGAGCCAGCGTCAACAGCGCCCCCGTGGCGAGCACCGACAGCAGGAACCCGTAACTCCGGGCCAGCCACGGGTCGTAGAGGACGAGCAGTAACACCGCGGTGGCCAGCGCCGGAATCAGGGATCTGCGCCGCCCGGTCGCCAGGGCAAGCAAGGTGATGGCGCCGCACGACGCCGCCCGCAGCACGCTCGGCTCGGGCCGGCACACCACGACGAACCCGAGCGTGAGCGCTCCGCCCAGCAGTGCCGTCGCCCTGAGAGACAGGCCGATCCGGGGCGCGAGGCCCCGCCGCTCCACGCGGTGCGCGGTGCCGGGCGGGCCGATCAGCAGGGCCAGCAGGATGGTGAAGTTGGCCCCGCTGACAGCCATCAAATGAAGCAGGTCCGTCGCCTGGAACGCCGCGTGCAGCTCCGGCGTGACGCGCGCCGTGTCGCCGACCACCAGACCCGGCAGCAGTGCCCGCGCGTCCCCCGGCAGGCCGTCCGTCGCCTCGCGCAGCCCTGCCCTCAGCGCCCCCGCAAGGCGCTGCGGGCCGCTCGGCCCGGCCACCACGCGCGGCCGCTCGCCGTGCGCGACGCGCAGCACCGCGGCGATCCGGTCGCCGCTCCTCAGCGGCTGAACCAGTCCGCCCCTGACGGCGACCCGGGTGGTCGGCAGCAGGGACAGCCAGGGGCCGCCGCGCGCCTCGACCATGACAAGCACGGGCGCGCGGGTCCGCGACACCGTCCCGTCGGATGCCGTCACCCGCACCGCGTCCGCCTCGATCAGCACGACGGACGGCGCCGCATGGTCCCCCGTGACCCGGGGCCGGGCGACCCGCGGATCGGACGTCACCTGCAACTCGGCTTCCACTCGCGCGTGTTGAGCGGCAAGGGCTGGCACGGGCCCCCTGCGCAGGTCCGCCCCGTGCAACCCGGCGGAGGCCGCCGCCGCGGCGACGCAGAGCAGGAGCACAGCGACGGATGGGCTCCGCCAGGGGTGGCCGTGGAGTGGCGCGGCTGGGGATGGGGCCGTCGGCTGGGCGGCGTCTCCTTGATCCGCATCGCGGCGGGAGGTCCCGGGTGCCCCCCGGAGCGGGGTCCCGGGCGTCCCCCGGAGCGGGGTCCCGGGCGTCCCCCGGAGCGGGGTCCCGGGCGTCCCCCGGGGCGAGGTCCCGGGGGACAGGTCCGGCCCAGGGCCCCACCGCGCCCCGCCGGTGGCCCGCGCCGCCCCTCCCCGCCGTCGACGGCCCCGCCCCGCCGCCAGGAGTGCCAAGCCGGTGGCCGAGCTCACCGTCGCCACGACGATCGCCCAGTACCCGGGAGCCGTCAGGGTCAGCGCCGCGGTCAGCCATGCCGCGAGCGCGGGCGGCACCAACCTCAGGTCGAGCGGCTCCTCTTGACGCGGGTTCGCTTCGCCGAGCCGGCCGGCCGGGGCCGATGCCGGAACTGGAGTGAGCGGTGCAGGATGCCGTCGGTCGGCGCGGGTGCCCCTCATGGCCGTACGAGATTCTGCAGATCTTCGAAGCGGCGGTCCCCGATCCCGTTGACCTCACGCAGTTCATCGACGGAGCGGAAGCCCCCGTGCTCCGTGCGGTAGTCGATGATGTGCTGGGCCAGCACCGGGCCGACGCCGGGCAGCGTGTCGAGCTGTTCCGGCGTGGCCGTGTTGAGGCCGACCGGTCCCGGGGGAGCCGCTCCCGCAGGCCCGCCGCCCGGTGCCGCGGGGACCGGGGCCACGCCGGGGGCGCCCACCAGGACCTGCTCGCCGTCCGTCAGCAGCCGCGCCCTGTTGAGCCCCGCGGTGTCCGTTCCGGGACGGACACCGCCCGCCGCCCGCAACGCGTCCGCCACCCGTGCCCCGGCGGGCAGCCGCTGCACTCCGGGCCTGCGTACCTTGCCACTGACGTCCACGATGATCCCCGCGCCGCCCGACGCCGCGGGTCCCGGCGCGACCGGGGACGCGGGGACATTCGACGGCTCCATCAGCTGCGGCGCCGCGGCGCGGACCGTCTCCGGCGCCTGTACCTGCTGCGTCCTCCCCGCCCAGAAATGCTGCACCGCGAAGAGCGCCACCACGCCGAGGACGACGACCAGTGCCACCGCGCCGCGGCGCTCGATCCCGCACCGCGTCTGCACCCACAGCGGCACCCGGTCGCGCACGGCGAGCGCGACCCGCTCCCGCCACGACCGCACCGGCTCCTGATCGGGCGCGAGCGCACCCGCGGGGATCGGATCGGCGAACGGGCCGGAGGTACGCGGCGTCGGGCCCCGTGCCGGAACCGCCTGCATCGGCACCGGCTCGGGCTCCGTATATCGCTGCGGCGGCGCGAACAACGCCTCGGCCCGCAGCCGCGTCCGCTCCGCCGCGAGGTGCTTGCGCCGCGTACGCCGCCGGACGGCGTGCCGGTGCTGTGTGCGGCTGTCGGACGCGGGGCCACGCCCCGGCCCGCTGGATGCCCGTGCTGTTCGGGTCAGTGATCGAAGTGCCATGTCACGACACGTTAGGCATCCCACGAGAACCCAGTGGATCTTGGTCAATTCCCGGGGACAACCCGGCAGTTGTGGATAACTCCGTCACCCACAGATCCCCCACAGATCACCCAGGCAACGCTCGAAGCTCGCCCGGAGAACGCCCAGGCAACGCTCGGAGCCCGCCCGGAGAACGCCCGCAGATCACCCAGGCAACGCTCGGAGCCCGCCCCGAGAACGCCCGCAGATCACCCAGCCAACGCTCGGAGCCCGCCCGGAGAACGCCCGCAGATCACCCGCGGAAAATAAACGCCGCCGCCCTCAGGCCCGCGGCGACACCACCACACCCAGCAGCCCGGGCCCGGTGTGCGCCCCGATCACCGCCCCGACCTCGCTGACATGCAGCTCGCCGAGGCCCGGCACACGCTCGCGCAGCCAGCCGGCCAGCGCCTCCGCCCGGTCCGGCGCCGCCAGGTGGTGCACGGCGATGTCGACCTGCCCGCTGCCCGCGCGCTCGGCGACGATCTCCTGCAGCCGCGCGATAGCCTTCGACGCCGTGCGGACCTTCTCCATGAACTCGATGCGGCCGCCGTCGAGCTGCAGCAGCGGTTTGAACGCGAGCGCGGAGCCGAGCAGCGCCTGCGCGGCCCCGATGCGGCCGCCGCGGCGCAGATAGTCCAGCGTGTCGACATAGAAATAGGCGGAGGTGTCCGCGGCCCGCTTCTCCGCCGCCGTCACCGCCTCGTCGACGGTGCCGCCCGCGTCGGCCGTCTCCGCCGCGGCGAGCGCGCAGAATCCGAGGGCCATGGCCACCATTCCGGTGTCCACGACACGCACCGGCACCGGTGACTGCCGCGCGGCCATGACCGCGGCGTCGTACGTCCCGGAGAACTCGGCGGACAGATGCAACGAGACGATGCCGGTGGCGCCGGACTCGGCGACCTTGCGGTAGGTCTCGGCGAACAGTTCGGGGCTGGGCCTCGACGTCGTCACCGAGCGGCGCTTCTGCAGCGCCTCGGCGACCGAGCGGGCCGAGATCTCCGTACCCTCCTCCAGCGCCCGGTCGCCCAGAACCACGGTCAGCGGCACCGCCGTGATGCTGTGGCGCTCCATCGTCCGCTGCGGCAGGTAGGCCGTTGAATCGGTGACGATCGCGACATGGCGGGACATGCACCGGAGGTTACCCGCCGGGGCCCGTCGGCGGCAGCCCGGCCCCCACCGGCCGGACGCCGACCGGCGTCCGTCGGCCACGGGTCAGAAGAATCAAGTCGTGCTCTCGGGGCGGGGTTTCTTCTGCCACGGATACACCGGCCGCACACCGGGCGGAGTGATCGCGGGCGGCGCGGGCTCCTGAACCGTACCCGCGCCCTCAGCGCCTCGCGGGGTGGCCTGCGGGCCGTCCTCCGTCGTCCAGTGCCGCAGCGCCCCGGCCTCCAGGTCGATCTGCACACGCAGCGAGTCCAGGTCGTCACCCGCGAAGCGGCTGGCCCGGTCCCGCGCCGCGTGCCGCAGTGCGTCGGCGGACGCCGTGATCTGTTCCGTCCGCGCCTTGAGCTCCGGCAGCAGGGCTGCCACGCGGGCCTTGTCGGGCTCGGTCTCCAGGCGCTTGAGCTCGCTGTCCAACTCGTGCCCATGTGCGCTCAGGCGCTCGAAGAGGCCGAGGGATTCCTTGAGCGTGACGTCCTCGCCCACGCGCGCGTGCAGCGAGTCCTGCGTGGCCCGCATGGAGGTACGCAGCTTCAGACGCAGCTGCGCCAGCTCGCTCGCCGTACCCGGCTGCGCGAAGGACCTGGCTCGCAGCGTGGTGTCCTCCACCGCCCGCCTGGCCTGCCCGACCGTGCGGTCCACTCCGCGCTTGGCCGCGCCGACCACCTTCACCGTCGCGTACGCGCCGAGCGCCAGGAACGCGATGAAGATCAGCGCCACGATCACCAGCACAGTTTCCACGGCGCTCCTCCGATTCGTCCGACTGCCCCGTAACTGCCCACTGTCCCGCCTCTCCACCGTAAACGGAGCGGGCAGGCCGAGGGTTCCATCAGAACCCCCAACCTGCCCGTAGGGAACAACCCTGAGTGCTTACGCGGGCACGATGTTCACCAGCTTCGGCGCCCGCACGATCACCTTGCGGATACCGGCGCCGTCCAGCGCGGCGACGACCTTCTCGTCGGCCAGGGCCACCTTCTCCAGCTCCTCGTCCGAGATCGACGGGGAGACCTCCAGGCGGGCCTTGACCTTGCCCTTGATCTGTACGACGCAGGTCACGGCCTCGTCGACGACGTACGCGGGGTCGGCGACGGGGAAGTCCCGGTGGACGACCGAGTCGGTGTGGCCCAGCTTGCGCCACAGCTCCTCGGCGACGTGCGGGGCCAGCGGCGCGACCAGCAGCACCAGTCGCTCGGCGACCGAGCGCGGCAGGGCGCCCCCCGCCTTGGTCAGGTGGTTGTTCAGTTCGGTGACCTTGGCGATGGCGGTGTTGCAGCGCATGCCCTCCAGGTCGCCGCGGACCCCGTCGATCGCCTTGTGCAGGGCGCGCAGCGTGGCCGGGTCGATCTCCGCCTCGGGCACGTCGACCACGGTGACCTCACCGGTCGCCTCGTCGATCATGTTGCGCCACAGGCGCTGCAGCAGGCGGAACTGGCCGACCACCGCGCGCGTGTCCCACGGCCGCGACACGTCCAGCGGGCCCATCGCCATCTCGTACAGGCGCAGCGTGTCCGCACCGTACTCGGCGCAGATCTCGTCCGGCGTGACCGCGTTCTTCAGGGACTTGCCCATCTTGCCCAGCAGGCGCGAGACCTTCTCGCCCTCGAACCAGAACGCGCCGTCGCGCTCCTCCACCTCGGCCGCCGGTACGGCGATGCCGCGCGCGTCCCTGTAGACGTAGGCCTGGATCATGCCCTGGTTGAACAGCTTGTGGAACGGCTCGGCCGACGAGATGTGGCCCAGGTCGAACAGCACCTTCGACCAGAAGCGCGCGTACAGCAGGTGCAGCACAGCGTGCTCGGCACCGCCCACATACAGGTCGACGCCTCCGGTGGGCATGCCCTCACGGGGGCCCATCCAGTACTGCTCGACGTCCGGGTCGACCAGCTTGTCGCTGTTGTGCGGGTCCAGGTAACGCAGCTCGTACCAGCACGAGCCGGCCCAGTTGGGCATGGTGTTGGTCTCGCGGCGGTACTTCTGCGGCCCACGGCCGTCGCCCAGGTCCAGGGTGACGTGGACCCACTCGTCGTTGCGCGACAGCGGCGTCTCGGGCTGCGTGTCGGCGTCGTCCGGGTCGAACGTGCGCGGACTGTAGTCCTCGACCTCCGGCAGCTCCAGCGGCAGCATCGACTCGGGCAGCGCGTGGGCGATGCCGTCCTCGTCGTAGACGATCGGGAAGGGCTCGCCCCAGTAGCGCTGCCGGCTGAACAGCCAGTCGCGCAGCCGGAAGTTGACGGTGCCGTGGCCGATGCCCTCGCGCTCCAGCCACTCGGTCATCCGCGCCTTGGCGTCGGCGACGCCCAGGCCGTCCAGGCTGATGTGCTCGCCCGTGGAGTTGACCAGCTTCGCCTCGTACGCGACGAACGCGTCGTCCCACGTGGCGGGGTCGGTGCCGCGATCGTCGGAGGGCTCGACCACGCAGCGCATCGGCAGCTCGAAGGCGCGCGCGAAGGCGAAGTCGCGGACGTCGTGCGCCGGTACGGCCATGATCGCGCCGGTGCCGTAGCCCATCAGTACGTAGTCGGCGATGAAGACCGGGACCTGCTCGCCGCTGACCGGGTTGATCGCGTACGCGCCGGTGAAGACGCCGGTCTTGTCCTTGGCGTCGGCCTGGCGCTCCACGTCGGACTTGGAGGCGGCCTGCTTGCGGTACGCGGCGACGGCCTCGGCGGGCGTCGCGTGGCCGCCCGTCCACACGTCGTGGGTGCCCTCGGGCCAGGCGGCCGGGGCGATCCGGTCCACCAGGTCGTGCTCGGGCGCCAGCACCATGTAGGTGGCGCCGAACAGAGTGTCCTGGCGGGTCGAGAAGACGGTGATCGCCTCCGCGCCGGACCCGGAGCCGGACGGCACCTCGAAGTCGATACGAGCGCCTTCGGAGCGGCCGATCCAGTTGCGCTGCTGCAGCTTGATCGCCTCGGGCCAGTCCAGGCCGTCCAGGTCGTCCAGCAGGCGGTCCGCGTACGAGGTGATGCGCATGTTCCACTGGCGCAGCTTCGCCTTGAAGACGGGGAAGTTTCCGCGCTCGGAGCGACCGTCGGCGGTGACCTCCTCGTTGGCCAGGACGGTGCCCAGGCCCGGCGCCCAGTTCACGGGAGCGTCGGAGGCGTACGCCAGGCGGTACCCGCTCAGGACGTCGGCCCGCTCGGCGTTGCTCAGCCCGGTCCAGGATCGGCCGCCGTCGACGGCGCGCTCACCGGTCTCGAACTGCTCGACCAGCTCGGCGATCGGACGTGCCTTCTTCAGGTCGTCGTCGTACCAGGAGTTGAAGATCTGCAGGAAGATCCACTGCGTCCACTTGTAGTACTCCGGGTCGATCGTGGCGAACGACCGGCGCTTGTCGTGGCCCAGGCCCAGACGGCGCAGCTGGACCTTCATGTTCTCCATGTTGGCCTCGGTCGACGTGCGCGGGTGGGTGCCCGTCTGCACGGCGTACTGCTCGGCCGGCAGGCCGAACGCGTCGAAGCCCAGGGTGTGCAGCACGTTGTGCCCGGTCATGCGCTGGTAGCGCGCATAGACGTCCGTGGCGATGTAGCCCAGCGGGTGACCTACGTGCAGGCCCGCACCCGAGGGGTAGGGGAACATGTCCATGACGAACTTCTTGGGCCGGGCGGCGATCGCCCTGGCCGCCTCGGACTCCCCGGCCAGGTCACCGGTCGGGTTGGGCGCCTCGTACGTGCCGTGGGCGTCCCAGAAGTCCTGCCAGCGTGCCTCGATGTCGGCAGCCATGGCCGCCGTGTAGCGGTGCGGTGCGACCGCCGCCTCGGAAACGGCGGCGGTATTCGTCTCGCTCATGATCCTCAAAGCTCCATCGATCGTCTCTGCCGGCTGCCAGTGCTCGGGAAATGAAAAAGCCCCTCGCACAGGAGGGGACGCCGCGCCGATGCCGACCACACGCGCGAAGGCGGGTCGGTACTGATCAGCGCGGCTCACTAAGCAGAAGGCGTACGGCACGCATGGCGTCAGGGTACCGCAGCCCCCGCGCGGGCCGCGAGGGGCTTCCACGCGCCCCACCCATGGCCAAGGGTTACTCCGCGTACCGCCTGCTATCGGGGCAACACAAATACCGGGCTTCCTCTAGATAACGGCGAGATAACTCAAACCTCGTACTGGCTGGTATTCATCGACCTAGAGTGCGGGCTGTGGGTCCACTGTGCCGAACCTTTCGGAGTCGCCCCCCATGAACCCTCGAACCCCTCACTCTCTGAACTCCCCTCGCTCGCCCAGGAGTTCACGCACCAGCGCACGCACCAGCGCACGCCTGACTTCACGTATAACGCCACGCACCATCGGAAGCAGCCGCCGCGCGACCACGGGGGTGTTGAGCGCGGCGGTCCTCCTGCTCATACCCGTGATCGTGGTCGTCGGGAGCGACGCCTTCAGAGCGGCGCTCGACTTCACCACGGGTGTGCTGTCCCTGGTCTCCCTCACGGCATCCGTCGTGTGGGGCCTGGTCGCCTCCGACCGCCTGTTCCTGACCTCCAGGCAGCGACTGCTCGCCCAGGGCGTCCACCGGGTCACCGCGATCGCCTCGCTGGGTTTTCTGCTGCTGCACGTCAGCGTGAAGGTGGCGCTGGCCCATGTGACCGTCATCGGGGCGCTGATCCCCTTCGGGGCGGGCGTCGCGGGCAGCAGCGGGCTGATCGGCCTCGGCGTCCTCGCCGGGCTCCTCCTGGTGACCACGGGCATCACCGGGGCGTTGCGCAGTTCCATGGCGTCCCCGGCGGGCCTCGCCGCACGCTGGCGCGCGACCCACATGCTCGCCTACCCGGCGTGGTGCATGGCCCTGATGCACGGCCTGTATGCGGGCCGGCCGCCCAAGACGTACGTGGTGGTCCTGTACTGCCTGTGTCTGCTCGCGGTCGCCGGCGCGGTGAGCCTGCGGGCCGCTCCTCGCCCGGTCAAGCTCAAAGTGGCGGCCCGGATCCTCGCCTTCCTGGATCCGGGACCGCGCGCGCCCCGTGACATCCCGCGCGAGACGGCCCGTGACGTGACCGAACAACCGCTGCCCGCAACCGAGGCCCCGGCCCGCCCCTCACCGGCGCCCGCCGGGGTCGGCTTCGCGGCCGCCTACCGCGCCGTCTCCGCCACCGCGACCCCGCGCAGCGAGGCACCCACTTCTTCGCTCCCCTACACGGAGCCCCTGCAGACCACATACGTGGAGCCGACATACGTAGAGCCAACGTATGTGGAGCCCGCATACGTAGAGCCAACATACGGAGAGTCCGCATACGGAGAGCCTGCGCCCACCCAGCGCTGGCCCGCCCCCTCTCCCCCGCCGCTGGCCGAGGCCCCGCCCTCCTCGTACGACCCCGCGTACGACACGCCTTACGGGGGCGTCCCCTCGTACGGCGTCCCCTCGCACGACACCGCATACGAGAACAGCGGCTCGCAGGAAGTCCCGTACGACGGCCGGTACGCGGCCGACGAGTCACCCACCGAACCGCTCCCCGGCCCTTTCCAGGCCCCTCCGTCGGGTGAGCCCTGGACCACGCCCTCCGGAGGCCCGCAGTGAACACGGCGCTGCCCGACGTCCCGGAGGTCCGCGTCGTCGGTCTTCCCCAGCTCACCGCGGGGTTCGACCTCGTGGAGCGACTCGACCTCGACATGCACCTCAAGGTGCACGGCCCGCTGGAACCCATGGCGGGCGAGTCGCTCGCACAGCTGGCCCAGGCGGTGTCGCTGCGCGGCAGGGGCGGCGCCGGCTTCCCGTTCGCCAAGAAGCTGCGCGCGGTCGCCGAGTCGGCGATCCGGCGCGGCGTACGCCCTGTGGTCGTCGTCAACGGAAGCGAGGACGAGCCCGCCTGCCGCAAGGACACCGTGCTGATCAACCGGGCCCCCCACCTGATCCTGGACGGCGCTCTTCTAGTCGCCGAGGCACTGGGCGCGCGCACGCTCGTCGTGGGCGTGACCCGCGACTCCACGGAAGCCTCGATGCAGGCGGCCCTCGCCGAGCGCGGCCTGTCGAACCGGCGCAACGCACCCCTACGCGCGCGCGTGCAGCGCAATCCGGTGCGCATGGTCACCGGGGAGTCGTCCGCCCTGATCCGCTCGGCGGACGGCGGGCCGCCGATGCCGCCCGGCCGCAAGGTACGGGCCTCCGACTCCGGGGTGGGCGGCGCCCCCACGCTCCTGTCGAACGCGGAGACGTTCGCCCAGCTCGCCGTCGCCGCCCGCACGGGCCCGGAACGCTACTGCCGCACCGGCCTGCACGACGAGCCCGGCACGGTCCTGCTGACCCTCTCCGGCGCCGTCACGCGGCCGATGGTCCTGGAGGTGCCCTCCGGCGTCCCGCTGCGCTACGTCCTCCAGCTCGCGGGCGCTCCCCCGCTCCCCCAGGGCGTCCTCACGGGCGGCTACCACGGCAAGTGGCTGGACGGGCTCGGCGCGCAGGACGCCATCGTCTCCCGCGCCTCATTGGAGGCGAGCGGCGGCGCTCTGGGCGCGGGCGCGATCCTGCCCATCGGCCAGGACACCTGTCCGCTCGGCGAAGCGCTACGGGTGGCGCAGTGGCTGGCCTCGGAGAGCGCGGGCCAGTGCGGGCCCTGCTACCTAGGTCTGCCCGCGGCGGCGCGCGGCCTGGAGGACGTCCTGAACGGCGGCGGGCCCACCGCTCTGGAGGCGCTGCGCGAGGTCACCCGCGCGGTGAAGCGGCGCGGGGCGTGCAAGCACCCCGACGGTTCGGCGGCGTTCATCGAGTCGACGATCTCCGCGTTCACGGACGACCTGGCGGCGCACGTCCTGGGCGCCGGGTGCGGTCGCCCGGTGCTCGGGGTGCTGCCGCTGCACACGGAGGCGCCGGCCGGGGCGGCCCCCAGCGGCAAGCGGCTCGCCGTCGACTGGACGCTGTGCCGGGGCCACGGCCTGTGCGCGGACATCGTGCCGGAGCTGATCCAGCTGGGCCCTGACGGCTACCCGGCGGTCGCGGACGCGGCGGTGCCGCGCTACTCCGAGGCGAACGCGGTACGCGCGGTACGCCGCTGCCCGGCGCTGGCCCTGCGCCTGGAGGAGGACGCGGCGGCGCTGCCCGCCCGGCCCGCACTCCCGCCCGCGCTTCCGCCGGGCCGCAGCCGCGCCCGCAGGTAGACACCTTCGGACGGCTTCCGGGACAGACGAAAGCGGGCCATCCGATGGGATGGCCCGCTTTCAACTCTTGTGGAGCTAAGGAGAATTGAACTCCTGACCTCCTGCATGCCATGCAGGCGCTCTACCAACTGAGCTATAGCCCCGTGCCTTGGTCCGCCAGGTTTTCCTGTCGGTTTCCCCGGCGGCGTCGCCAACATTACACGGTCACCCAGGTGCATCACCAACTCGATTCCCATCTGACCCGCTCTATGGAGAAACCGGAAGGAAACGACCACTAGGGTCCCCTGACGTGACCGTGCTCGTCCTGCCCCGCACCCATCGCCGTGTGCCCGCAGCCCTGGCCGTCTGTCTGCTCTCCTTCGTGAGCTTCTGGATCGCCCAGCGCGCCGCCCATGTCTCGATGATCGATTTGATGGTCTACAGAGCGGAGGGCGCGACCGTAAGAGCGGGCGGCGACCTGTATGCGCTGCGCACCACGCATGCCCGACTGCCCACCACGTACCCGCCGTTCGCCGCGCTGCTGTTCACCCCGCTGACGCTGCTGGACGTCACCACCATGCGGGCCGCGGCGACCGTGGCGAACCTCGCCCTTCTTGTCGCCTTCGCGCATCTGTCCCTGCGTCTCGTGGGGCGCCGCGCGCGCGTGGAGCAGGGCTTGTGGGTGGCGGCGGGCGCCGTGTGGTGCGAGCCGGTGTGGACGACACTGCGCTACGGGCAGGTCAATCTCCTGCTGGCCGTGCTGGTCCTGTGGGATCTGACACGGCGGCCGGGCCACCGCTGGGCGGGCGTGGGCATCGGAGTGGCGGCCGCGATCAAGCTGACGCCGGCCCTGTTCGCCGTCTTTCTGGTGTGTACGGGGATCACGCTGGCCGTGACCGGGAGGGGCGCCTGGCGGCCGTGGCTGCGGCAGGCGTGCGTGGCGGGATGTGCGTTCGTCGGCGCCACGACACTGGCCGCCGTGGCCCTGCCGTACGACTCCCGCCTCTTCTGGACCCGGATGGTCTTCGAGGCGGGCCGGGTGGGGCACGCCGAGGACACCGCCAACCAGTCGCTGCGCGGCGTCCTGGCCCGGCTGCTGCACACCGGCGACCCCAGCCCGTGGTGGGCCCTCGGCGCCGCCGTGACGGGCGCTCTCGGCCTCGCGGTCGCCGTCGCCGCGGCGCTGCGAGGCCGGCGGGCCCAGGCAGTGGTGGCGTGCGCCACGACGGCGCTCCTGGTCAGTCCGGTCTCCTGGTCCCACCACTGGGTGTGGTGCGTACCCCTGGTCCTCCTGGTTCGAGAGTCCGGCCGCGGACGCACCGCCGCCGTGCTGGCGGCGCTGTTCTGCTCGTACGCACTGTGGTGGGTGCCGCACGGCCAGGGCAGGCTCGAACTGCACCAGAACGGTGGGCAATTGGCTCTGTCGGCGCTCTACGTAGGCGTGGCGTACGCCTTCTTGATGTACTCCGGGTTCAGGCTCTGGCGAACGAGTAGAACCGCTTGAGGGTGCAGTGCTCGTCGAGGAGTCGGCCGTAGATCGGCTCGCCCTCCAGCTCCCGATACGTCTCGATCGGGTCGCCCTTTATGATCAGCGCCCGCGCGCACTCCTCGCACCAGTACTGGTAGTCCGGGTTCACCGGCTCCATGTCGCGCACGATGGGCGTACCGCTGCCGCACCAATCGCACTTCCTCCTGTGTGACCCCATGTCGATCTGCTCAGCTCCAGCTGTGGCCGCAGGCCGTGCACACGTACGAGATCCCACCGTTGTCACCCAGCATCTGGGCGACGTGGAAGGAACCGCAGGACGGACAGTTGAGCAGGACATCTATGACGAGGAGAGCATCACCGGAAGAACGGGACGGGGGCGGGGGCTCGACAAGTGGCACTGCCACGCCGAGGAGGCGGTCGGCCTCCTCATTGATGCTCAAGGGCATCGTGCACTCCCTCCCGTCGGGCCGTCTTCGTCGGTCGGACGCAGCCCCCTTCCGGTCGTCCGATTCTGCCACGGCCGGAGCAATACGGTCAGCGACGCCTGCGTACCAGTCCGGATACGGCACCCAGGGCAGCCGCTCCGGCCAGCGCATAAGCGCTTACCAGCAGCGCGTCCGCGGAGGTATACGCCCCGAAGGCCCCTGATGCCTCAAAGCGGTTGAGGAAAGGTGTCCCGGGGGCGGCCGCGCCGAGGAGCCGGCCGACGGGGAAGGCCGCGCGCGGACAACGAAAAATCCCGCCCCTGACGGGACGGGATCTTCGGCACCTGTGAACGAACCTGTACAACAGGAACTTCTGTGGAGCTAAGGAGAATTGAACTCCTGACCTCCTGCATGCCATGCAGGCGCTCTACCAACTGAGCTATAGCCCCGCGCCGCGATCTTCTCGCGGTCCTTCTCACTGTTCTTCTCGCCGGTTTTCCCGGCGGCCCGAACAAGAAGAACTTTAGCTTGCGACCTGCCCGAAAGTGAAATCCGGTCCCCGCGGCCCGCGGGGACCGGATCAGTCGTCGTCGCCGAGGACGGGCTCGGGCAGTGTGCCCGCGTTGTGCTCGAGCAGCCGCCAGCCGCGCGCGCCCTCGCCGAGGACGGACCAGCAGCAGTTCGACAGACCCCCGAGTCCCTCCCAGTGCCGGGACTCAAGACCCAGGAGGCGACCGATCGTGGTGCGGATGGTGCCGCCGTGGCTGACCACGACGAGCAGGCCGTCGTCCGGCAGCTTGTCCGCGTGCCGCAGCACGACGGGCGCCGCCCGGTCGGCGACCTCGGTCTCCAGCTCGCCCCCGCCACGGCGCACCGGCTCGCCGCGCTTCCACGCGGCGTACTGCTCGCCGTACCGGGCGATGATCTCGTCGTGCGTGAGGCCCTGCCAGTCACCGGCGTACGTCTCCCGCAGCCCCTCGTCGTACGTGGCGTCGAGACCGGTCAGGGCGGTCAGCTCGGCGGCGGTGGCGGCGGCCCGCTGAAGGTCGGAGGCCACGATGGCGTCCGGCTTCAGCGAGGCGAGCAGGCGCGCGGCCCGGCGCGCCTGGGCGACACCGGTCTCGGTCAGCTCGATGTCCGTGCTGCCCTGGAAGCGGCGCTCCAGGTTCCAGGACGTCTGGCCGTGCCGCCACAGGACGACGCGGCGGCCCCGCTGGGAGGAGCCGCTGGTCAAAGGACCTCACCGCCGAGTTCGCGGATGTCCTCCGCTTCCGCCGCGGCCTGCTCGCGCTGGGAGTGCTCGGCGCCCTTGCCGCGGGTGGCCTTGGCGTCGGCCGGCAGGTCGAGCTCGGGGCAGTCCTTCCACAGCCGCTCGAGGGCGTAGAAGACACGCTCCTCGCTGTGCTGGACGTGGACGACGATGTCGACGTAGTCGAGCAGGATCCAGCGGGCGTCGCGGTCGCCCTCGCGGCGGACCGGCTTGCTGCCGAGCTGCTTGTTCAGCTGCTCCTCGATCGCGTCGACGATCGACTTGACCTGGCGGTCGTTGGGCGCCGAGGCGAGCAGGAAGGCGTCCGTGATGGACAGCACGTCGCTGACGTCGTAGGCGATGATGTCGTGCGCGAGCTTGTCGGCAGCCGCCTGTGCGGCGACGGTGATGAGCTCGATGGAACGGTCAGTGGCGGTCACTACATGGCTTTCCGTCGGCGGTCAGAAACCCCCGAGATATCCGTGCCGGGGGTACCTCAAGGGTCTCACGGACCGCCGGATGGCCTCACTGCGTTCCTGGTGACCCCGGTGCGCGGAGAATCCGCGCCGGGTCCGGGGTCACCAGGAGGGTCACTTGCCGGTGTAGTCCTGGCCGAGGACGACGGCCACGTCCGCGTTGGCCGCGGCCTTGTTCTTCCGCACCGCCGAGGTCGGCAGGCCGAGCGTCTTGGCCACCTCGACCGCGTCCTGCTTGCGGGCGTCGTCGGCGTAGGTGACCTGCGACGCGGCCGCCGCGGTCCCGGTGCCGCCCTCAACGAAGGTGTAGCCGCCGTTGACCAGGGCGACGCGGGCCTTCTCGGTGCGGGCCTTGTCGCCGGTGGCGTTCTTGATGGCGACGCGCAGCGAGTCGCCCTTGGCGGGGGCCTTGACGGTGCCGCCGAGGACGTCCTTCACCACGGAGTTCGCGGCGGCCTCGGAGAGGGTGCCGCTCTGCTGGACCGGCAGCAGGGCGGTCTTGTAGTCGCCCTCCTTGGCGTGGTCGGCGAGCTTGGCGAGGAACGCGCCGAGGTCCTTCTCCGTCAGCGACGGGTCGAGGATCTGGGCGAGCGTCTGCACGGTGGTCGTCGCGGCCTGCGGGTCGGACGACAGCTTGCGCAGCACGCCCTGCATGACCTGCCCGAACCGCATGAGCTGCGCCGTCTCGGCCTCGCCCTTGGCCTGGTACGTGGCGTAGGCGACGGCCGCCGCGCCGCCGAGGGTCTGGGCCTCGCCCTTGTGGACGAGGAACGTGCCCTTCTTGGCCGGGTCGGGGACGTCCGTGTTCGTGTCGATGTCGATGTTGCCGACGAGCTCGACGAGGTTGTTGAGGTAGGGGGTGTCGAGCCGCCAGGTGCCCTCGACGTCCGTGCCGAGCAGGGTGTCGATCGAGCCGCTGGTGCCGGAGGAGCCGTCGTCGTCGACGGACTTGCCGAGCGTGGTGGCCGTGCCGTCGTCGTCCGTCAGGGCAAGGGAGTTGGGCAGCAGCACGGTGCTGCCCTGCTTGGTCGTGGCGTTGTTGACGAGCAGCGCCGACGAGGTGCCGCCGCCCTTGGTGTTGTGCAGGTGGACGACGATGACGTCCCGGTTCTGCGGACCGGTCGCGGCCGCGCCGCCCGCCTTCGCGTCGTCCTTGGACAGGAACGGCAGCTTGTTCGCGTACCAGAGGTAGCCGACGCCGCCGACCAGGCACAGGGCGAGTACGACGACGAGGGCGACGACCCGGTTGCGGCCGCGCCGCTTGGCCTCCCCGCGCCGCTCACTGCGCGACTCGGTGAACGCCAGCCAGTCGATGACGTCTTCGGAGTTCTCGTCCGGCTCCTCCACGAAGGAGAACTGCTCGGTGCGGTAGTCGCGGTCCTGCTGCGACGCGCGGGCCTGCCGCTCGGGTTCCTGCGGCGGCGGCGCCTGCTGCGGAATGTAGGCGGTGGACTGCTCGGTCTGCTGAGGCGCTTGCTGAGGCGGGTGATGCTGAGGCGCGCGATGCGACTGCTGAGGCATCTGATGCGCCTGTTGGGGCACCTGGTGCGTCTGCTGGGGCTGGTGCGTCTGCTGGGTGGCCCGGGGCTGCTCACCGGTCCCGGCGGCCTGCCCGTACGGGTCGTAGGTCCCGGCTCCGTACGGGTCGTAGGAGTGCGCGGGCCGCTGCGGCGGAGCCGGCGGCACCGGCTGCTGCTGCCCGGTCGCATACGGGTCGTAGCCGTATCCGTACCCCGGGCCCGCCGCGTTCTGCTCGTACGACGGCGCCTGCTGGACCTGCCGGTACACCGGCTGGCCGAACTCGTCGTAGCCGACCAGCTCGTATTCATCGTTGCGCTGGTCGTAACCGTCGTAGCGGTCGTTCACCGATGCCCCTCTCGGCGGTGCAGGGTCATTCGCCTCGGTACAGCTGGCGCTTGTCGATGTAGCGCACCACACCGTCCGGCACCATGTACCAGATGGGGTCTCCCTTGGCGACCCTGTCCCGGCAGTCCGTGGACGAGATCGCGAGAGCCGGCACCTCGACGAGCGAGACACCGCCCTCCGGGAGGCCCGGGTCGGTGAGCGGATGTCCGGGCCGGGTGACGCCGATGAAGTGTGCCAGGGAGAAGAGCTCTTCGGTGTAACGCCAGGTGAGGATCTGACCCAGGGCGTCCGCACCTGTGATGAAGAAGAGGTCCGTTTCCGGATTGAGCGCACGCAGATCGCGCAGGGTGTCCGTGGTGTACGTCGGGCCGCCGCGGTCGAGGTCGATGCGGCTCACCGAGAACTGCGGGTTCTCGGCGGTCGCGATGACCGTCATCAGATAACGGTCCTCGGCCGGTGAGACCTGCTTGTCGCTCTTCTGCCACGGCTTCCCGGTCGGCACGAACACCACCTCGTCGAGGTGGAACTGCGCGGCGACCTCACTGGCCGCCACCAGGTGTCCGTGGTGGATCGGGTCGAACGTTCCGCCCATGACGCCGAGACGTCGCTTGGCGGGTGACACCCACTCGTGATCCGGGCCGCCGGCCGGGCTGTTGACCGGGCCGGTAGGCATGTCCTGCGCTCCCATGCGTGCAGAGCCTACTGGCCCGATCGGAGTGGTCCGCGCCCCCGGCTCAGCGGTCGCGGTTGAAGCGGGTCACGATCCACAGCAGCAGAAGCAGGATGACGAAGGCGCCGCCACCGGTCACTAGGGGGCTGAGGCTCTCGTGGTTGCCGCCGTGCTCGCCGCCCTCGGCGGCGAGAGTGGCCAGCTGGGCAGCGGTGCTTGGCAGGGTCATCGTCAGCAGGACCTATCCGGTGTGGGATCGGGATAAAGACTTCCGGCCCATCGTAAGCGGGGGTGCTCGCGGCACTCACGCCGACTCTGCCGTACGGGTCCAAATCCTCGGATCAGTCGTCGGAGGAGTCGTCGCGCTTGTAGCCGCGCAGCAGGAACCAGGCCATGAAGAGGGCGCCGAGCACGCCGACGACGATCACGATGCGCAACAGGTTCCCTGGGCCCTGGCCGGACGCGGCGGCATTGACGATGTGCCCGAGTCCGGCGGCGCCGGTGTGGTGATCCATCACGGTTCGCTCCTTCTGTGTGCTGCCCCGCCACGGTATCTCCGCCTAATGTGGATCCCGCCTTGGGGGCACAACCGAACCACACCGGCATGCCAGCAACATGCCATCGACATGCCATCGACATGGGGGGCCGCATGCCCGACGTACCGAACGAGCAGCACGAGAACGTACCCAGCAGGCAGCGCAGGCGCTTCCCGGGAATCTCCTCGCGGGCGTACGAGCACCCCGCGGACCGCTCGGCCCTGGTGGCGCTGCGCAAGCTCACCGGGTTCGACACCGTCTTCAAGGCACTGAGCGGTCTGCTGCCGGAGCGCAGCCTGCGTCTGCTGTTCCTGTCGGACTCCGTGCGCGTCTCGGACGAGCAGTTCGCGCACCTCAACTCGATGCTGCGGGACGCCTGTTACATCCTGGACCTGGAGAAGGTCCCGCCGATGTACGTCAACCAGGACCCGCAGCCGAACGCGATGTGCATCGGCCTGGACGAGCCGATCATCGTCGTCACCACCGGTCTGGTGGAGCTGCTCGACGAGGAGGAGATGCGGGCGGTCGTCGGCCACGAGGTGGGCCACGCGCTGTCCGGGCACTCGGTCTACCGGACGATACTGCTCTTCCTGACCAGCCTCGCGCTGCGGGTGGCGTGGATCCCGCTCGGCAACCTCGCGATCATGGCGATCGTGACGGCGCTGCGCGAGTGGTTCCGCAAGTCCGAACTCTCCGCGGACCGCGCCGGGTTGCTGGTCGGCCAGGACCTGCAGTCCTCGATGCGCGGCCTGATGAAGATCGCGGGCGGCAACCATCTGCACGAGATGAACGTGGACGCGTTCCTCAAGCAGGCCGAGGAGTACGAGGCCGGGGGCGATCTGCGCGACTCCGTGCTGAAGATCCTGAACGTGATGCCGCGCTCCCACCCCTTCACGACGGTGCGGGCCGCGGAGCTGAAGAAGTGGGCGGAGTCGCGTGACTTCCAGCGCCTCATGGACGGCCACTACCCGCGCCGCACCGAGGACAAGGAGACCTCGGTGACCGACTCCTTCCGGGAGTCCGCCGCGCACTACACCGACCACGTCAAGAACTCGAAGGACCCGCTGATGAAGCTGGTCAGCGACATCGCGGGCGGCGCGGGCGACCTGGGCGGCCGGGTGAAGCGCGGCTTCGGCGGCTTCGGCAACGGGGGCGGTGGCAACACCGGCAACCACGGCGCTCAGGACGACCCCGGCGAGAGCTGAGACAGCGCGCTGTCAGACGGACGGCTGGGCGCTCGGTGCGAGCGCGCCGCACAGCGCGGTCGCACCGCCCGTCGCGTACGGGTCGGTGCCCGCCGGGCCGTCCTTCTTCGCCGTCTCTCCGGCGAGCAGCGGGTGCAGCCGCTCGGCGGCGTCCACGGAGCAGGAGAGCGGGCCCGCCTGGAGGTAGGACACGAGCAGTTCGGCCTGGTGGTTGCGCAGGTCCTCGCGGTCGAAGCGGAAGTGCAGCTCGCGGCGGACCGTGAACAGGGAGGCCCGCGCCCTGTCGCCGGCGGCGGTGCCGACGGGGCGCAGCGCGTACACGAAGGTGTGGTCGGAGGTCACTTCGAGGGAGTCCGTGTCGGTCTCGGCGGCGTGCAGCGTGCCCTGGACGCGGATGTGCGGGTCGGCGAGCTCTGCCTGTGCCGGGTCGAAGCGGACGAGCCAGCCGGTCGCCGCGTGCCGCCCGTCCACGACGGGCTGGTCGAAGCTCTGGTCGAACTGGTCGAGCTGCTGCGGGTCGACGAGCATGCGCACGCTCCTGACCGCTCCCCCGGTGAGCACGTCGGGGTCGAGCGAGGAGTCGACGAGGTAGTCCTTGACGGTGGTCAGCGCGGCGACGACCTGGCTGTCGGAGAAGTGCGCGGTGCGGCGGACGGGGGTCGGCAGCGCGATGCCGTCGGCGGCGGTGCGGAACCGGGCGGCGGGGCTGTGCTCGTACAGGTCGTGGACGGAAGCGGCGCCCGGGACCGCCCCGGTCGGGGCGAGCGGGATCACGGTCATCCGCAGCGGTTCGCCGTGCCGGGCGACGGCGGTCGTGCGGTACGGGCTGCGCACGCCCATGTAGATCGCGGTGCCGAAGGCGATGACGATCAGGACGACGAGTATGACGGCCTGCCTGGTCAGGCCACGGCGCAGCGCGGGCGTGCGGCGCACGGCGGGCGCGTGGTCGGAGATCCGCTCCTGCGCCGAGAACTCCTGGAGGCGGGCAGCCCGGACGAACGACTCGTCGAACACGACGGATCGGTACTCGTCGTCGCTTGCGCCGCCACCGCCTGGTCCGCCTTCCGGTGGCCCCTCCGGTGGGTCCACTGGCCCGCCCATACCTTCAGGGTAGGTCTCCTGGACCTCCGGTAAACGCCCTGGTGCACGACAACTTCCGACAGCGCCCCGCGCGGACGGTCCGCAGCCGCTCAGGGCGTCCGCGGGACCGCGGAAACCGCCGGCTGGGAATAGTCCGCCGAGGCGGAGGGCACGCTCGGGACGCTCTTCTCCAACTCCGTCGTCGCGGGCGGCGGAACCCGGTCCTGGCGGCCCGCGGCGGCGCCCCGGTAGACGGCCGTGAAGGCCAGGGCGACCATGCCGATGCCCATGAGCAGGGCCAGGGCCCAGGCGATGGGCCTGCGCCAGCGGACCATGCTCGCGTGCGCTCCGGCCCTGCCGTCGGCCTCAAGGCCTTCCTCGTACAGGCCGTCGGCGTCGTCCGGCACGTGGCCGAACCGGCTCGCGTCGGCCGCCCCGAACCCTTCGCCGTCGTCGTAGAAGTCGTCGTCGGGGCCGCGGCGGGTGCGCGCCCTGCGGGCCTCGGCCTCCTGGGCCTCGGCGCGCGCCTGGGCGGCGGCGAGCAGCCGCTCCACCGCGGTGGGCTCATGGACTTCGGCGGCCTTCACGAAGTCCTCGTCGAAGACCACGGAGGCGAACTCTTCGTCCCAGCCCCCGCGGTCGTGGTCGTCGTCGGGCTCCCAGCCGTCCGGGAACGGCGCGCCCCCCACGTCCTCCGGCACCTGTCCAGAGTAGACCTGAGGGGTCATTTTGGGCAGACGGTAAGGGAATTCACCCCACAAGACATTGCTTAACGGGTGTGGCCGTCGCCCGTGACGATGTACTTGGTGCTCGTCAGTTCCGGGAGCCCCATCGGACCGCGGGCGTGCAGCTTCTGCGTGGAGATGCCGATCTCGGCGCCGAAGCCGAACTGGCCGCCGTCGGTGAAGCGGGTGGAGGCGTTGACCGCGACGGTCGTGGAGTCGACGAGCTGGGTGAAGCGGCGGGCGGCCTGCTGGGAGGTGGTGACGATGGCCTCCGTGTGCCCGGAGGACCAGAGCCGGATGTGCTCGACGGCCTTGTCGAGGTCGTCGACGACGGCGGCCGCGATGTCGTACGAGAGGTACTCGGTCTCCCAGTCGTCGTGGGTCGCCTCGACGACGGTGGCCTTGGACCGGTCGGCGTAGGCGAGGATCCGCGGGTCGGCGTGGACGGTGACGCCCGCGTCGGCGAGCGCGTCCAGGGCGCGCGGCACGAACGCGTCGGCGATGTCCTGGTGGACGAGGAGCGTCTCGGCGGCGTTGCAGACGGAGGGGCGCTGGGCCTTGGAGTTGACGAGGATGTCGACGGCCATGTCGAGGTCCGTGTCGGCGTCGACGTACACGTGGCAGTTGCCGGTGCCGGTCTCGATCACGGGCACGATCGAGTTCTCCACGACGTTCTTGATGAGGGAGGCGCCGCCGCGCGGGATGAGGACGTCGACGAGGCCGCGGGCGCGCATGAGTTCGGTGACCGAGTCGCGGCTCTCGCCGGGCACGAGCTGGATGGCGTCGGCGGGCAGGCCGCTGCCGCCGACGGCGTCGCGCAGCACGCGCACGAGCGCGGTGTTCGAGGCGTACGCGGAGGAACTGCCGCGCAGGAGTACGGCGTTGCCCGACTTGAGGCAGAGGGCGGCGGCGTCGACCGTGACGTTCGGGCGGGCTTCGTAGATGATGCCGACGACGCCGAGCGGGACTCGGACCTGGCGCAGGTCGATCCCGTTCGGCAGGGTGTTGCCGCGGACGACCGTGCCGACCGGGTCGGGCAGGGCGATGACGTCGCGTACGTCGGAGGCGATGGCGCGGACCCGCTCGGGGGTCAGGGTCAGCCGGTCGATGATCGACTCGCTGGTGCCGGCCTCGCGGGCGCGGGCGATGTCCTCGGCGTTGGCCTCGACGATCTCGGCGGTGCGGACCTCGAGGGCGTCGGCGATGGCGGCGAGCGCGTCGTCCTTCTCCGCGCGCGGCAGCGGGGCGAGGTCGTTGGCGGCGGCGCGGGCGCGGTAGGCGACCCGGGTGACCGGGGTCATCGAGTCGTACGGGTTGAGCGAAGGCGACGTCATGCTCCGCAGGGTAACGGGGGACGGGCGGGCGTCCAGGTCCTGTTCCGGAGGCTGAGACATGGCCGAAAGCTGCAGGTTCGGCGGCGATTCGGGCCGTCGGAGGTTTGAGGACGGACCGGGAAACAGACCTGGGAAGCAGGCCTCAGAAAGGGTGCACGCCCACCGGGGTCGCGGGAAGCGGGCCATAACCCTCCGCGATGCGGTGGTGATAGGTCTGGCGGTCGATGACCTCCAGGCCGACGATCTCCCAGGGCGGCAGCTGCGACGTCTGGCGGTGCTCGCCCCACAGGCGCAACGCCACGGCCGCCGCGTCGTGCAGGTCGCGGGCCTCTTCCCAGTAGCGGATCTCCGCATGGTCGACGGCATAGCGGCTGGTCAGCAGGAAGGGGTGGTCGTGAGCAAGTTGTTCGAGGCCCCGGCGGACCTCCGCGAGGGGGGCCTCGGCGCCCGAGACGCTGAGCGTGATGTGCCACAGGCGGGGTCCCTCTTCGGCCATCGGCCCGGCGTCGGAGCCGAAGTCGCCCGCGGTCCCCTCGTCGTACGCGTCCCCGGCAGCCACGCTGGTCAGTGCCCGCTCCGCCGACCCTCGGGGCGTCGCCCCCGGGCGCGCTCGTCTCACGACGGCCTCCTTTGCGCAATGGTCGTGCGGAACTTCCCTGCATGAGGTCCCTGCATCAAGAGTTGAGCAGGACACGAGACGCCGTGGGGTGGTTTTGAGGAAGGTCCCCCTCGGGTGGCAGGCTTTCGGCCGATTGCACAACGGTTTCGAAGGCAGACGGGCACGGATCACGCCCTGAGGAGGACCAGATCGTCCCTGTGTACGACTTCTCGTTCGTAGGCGGGGCCGAGGTCGCGGGCGAGCTCCCGGGTGGAGCGGCCGATCAGCTGGGGGATCTCCTTCGCGTCGAAGTTGACCAGGCCGCGGGCGACCGCACGGCCGCTCCCGTCGCGCAGTTCGACGGGGTCGCCCGCGCTGAACTCGCCCTCCACGGCGGCGATCCCGGCCGGCAGCAGTGAGGTCCGCCGCTCGACCACGGCCCGTACGGCACCGTCGTCCAGAGTGATCGCGCCGCGCGGAGTGGACGCGTGCTGGAGCCACAGCAGCCGGTCCGCGCTGCGCCGGCCCGTGCGGTGGAAGTACGTGCCGGTGTCGCGGGCGGCGAGGGCGTCGGCGACGTGGCTGGCGCTGGTGAGGACGACGGGGATACCGGCCGCGGCCGCGATCGAGGCGGCCTCGACCTTGGTGACCATGCCGCCGGTGCCGACGCCCGCCTTGCCGGCGCTGCCGATCTTGACGTGCGCGATGTCGGCGGGGCCGCGCACCTCGGCGACGCGGGAGCTGCCGGGCCTGCTCGGGTCGCCGTCGTAGAGGCCGTCCACGTCGGAGAGGAGAACCAGCAGGTCGGCGTGGACGAGGTGGGCGACAAGGGCGGCGAGCCGGTCGTTGTCGCCGAAGCGGATCTCGTCGGTGGCGACCGTGTCGTTCTCGTTGACGACGGGGAAGGCGCCCATCGCGAGGAGCTGGTCGACGGTGCGCGAGGCGTTGCGGTGGTGGGTGCGGCGTGCCATGTCGTCGCTGGTGAGCAGGAGCTGCCCGACGCGGACGCCGTAGCGGGCGAAGGACGCGGTGTAGCGCGCCACCAGGAGGCCCTGTCCCACGCTCGCCGCGGCCTGCTGGCGGGCGAGGTCCTTGGGGCGGCGGGTCAGGCCGAGCGGGGCGAGCCCGGCGGCGATGGCGCCGGAGGAGACGAGGACGATCTCCCGCTCCCCGCCGGAGCGCTGCTTCGCCAGGACGTCGACGAGGGCGTCGACGCGGTCCGCGTCCAGGCCCCCCGCGGCCGTGGTGAGCGATGACGATCCGACCTTGACCACGATCCGGCGCGCTTCCGCCACGCCCTGCCGTGCCCCACGTGTTGCCCCTGACATGCTCAGCAATCTACGTGACGTGACCAGCCGGACGCTCTCGGGTTTCGAGGAGCGGACAACACCCCCGGACACCGGGCCCTGACGGGAATTTGGTCCCTCGGGTTCCATGTCCTTTGCCCCTTTATCGGGTGATTGCCCTCACGGAGGATTGCTACGGGACCTCTGAAAGTCATACGGTCAGTGGTCAGTCTCTTCACCGAGGTGGATCACCCCCACGCTCCCCCTCCCTGATCCCCTCCTACTTCCTGCCAGGAGCCCAGCCCGTGCCCTCCGCCGGACTTGCCCCGCGCCGCATCGTGCAGCTCTCCACGCTGTTCGCGATGTTCGCGCTATATGTGGCCCAGCTCGTCAGCGCGTCCCTTCCGTACGTTCCGGTGTTCGTCGCCGCGAGCGCGGCCGGTCTCGCCCTCGACACGTATATGCAGTACAAGCAGCCGGGCCTGCTGACCCTCCTGGGCAAGGTGCGCTTCGACGTCACCGTGCGGCAGCTGCTGCGCGACATGCTGATCCTCGTCGGCCTGCTGCGCATCGACGGCATCGAGCCGCTGGGCGAGCAGGCGCCGCTGCTGTTCGCGCTGCTGGCCGTGTACGTGCTGCACTTCGGCTGCCAGGCCGCCGCGGTCCTGGTGCGCCGCACCCGCACGCTGCCGATCCTCACGCGCAACATCGACGCCTCGGCGCTGCGGCTGTCCGCCGCCCCGCCGCGCATCCTGGCCCGCCGCTCCAGCCACCGGATGCTGACCTTCTCGATCCCGGCCACCGTCGGCCTGCTGATCACGGCCGCGACGACCGACGCGATCTGGGGCGGCATCGGCATCGGCGTCTCGATCGTCCTGTTCGGCGGCGGCACGCTGTACCTGGCCACCTGGCTGCTGCCCAAGAAGCGGGCGCTGAGCGAGGCGAAGGTCATGGCGTGGCTGGACAAGTGGCTGGCGAACTACAAGCCGACCGTGGCCATGTACTTCTCGGGCGGCACCACCTCCGCGTACCAGGCGAACATGTGGCTCTCCACGCTCGCCGACGTGGACGGCAGGCCGCTGATCGTGCTGCGCGAGCGCTTCATGGTGAACAAGATCGACGCCACCGACGTGCCGATCATCTGCTTCCCGAAGGTCGCCTCGATGTTCTCCCTGGAGAACTCGACGCTGAAGATGATGCTGCACCCGGCGAACGCGGCGAAGACCTCGCAGGTGCTGCGCATCCCGACGGTCAAGCACGCGTTCATCAACCACGGCGAGTCCGACAAGCTCTCGTCCTGCAACCCGTACGCGAAGGCCTACGACGAGGTGTGGGTGGCGGGCCCCGCGGCCCGCGAGCGCTACCAGCTGGCCGATGTCGGCGTCGAGGACAAGGACGTCGTCGAGGTGGGCCGCCCGCAGCTGGCCCCGATCACGGTCGGCACGGGCCCCGCTAAGGGTGCGTTCACCAATGTCCTGTACGCCCCCACGTGGGAGGGCTGGGACGGCAACCCCGGGAACACCTCGGTGATCCTGGCCGGCGAGAACATCGTGCGGCACCTGCTCGCCGACGACCGGGTGCGGCTGATCTACAAGCCGCACCCGATGACCGGTTCGCAGGTCCCCGCCGCGGGTGCCGCCAACGCGCGCATCATGGCGATGATCCGCGAGGCCAACACCCGCCGCTCAGGCGCCCGCCCCGGCCCCGAGGCCGCCGCCGAGCTGACGCGCAGTGCCGCGGCGCTCGACAAGCTGACCTCCACGTCGTTCCGCACCAGCGCCGACGAGATGGAGAAGATGCTGCTGCAGGGCCGCCCCGACGGTGACCGGCAGGCCGCCGTGGCCGAGGCGACGGCGGCGTGGGAGCAGGCCTACTGGGCCTCGTTCCCCGAGTGGGAGCACCTGATCGTCACCGAGGCCCGCCCCGCGATCTTCACCTGCTTCAACCAGGCCGACGTGCTCGTCTCCGACGTCTCCTCGGTCGTCTCCGACTGGCTGGCCGGCGAGAAGCCGTACGCCGTCGCGAACACCTCGGGCCTGTCGGAGGCGGATTTCCGCACCGGTTTCCCGACAGTGAGCGCCGCCACGATCCTGGCACCCGACGCGAAGGGCGTACCCGGCCTTCTCGCGGCCGTTCGCGGCGAGAGCGAGGATGTGTACGCCGAGGCGCGTCTGGAGCTCAAGGAGCACCTCCTGGGCCCCTCGGACCCGCCGTCCATCGACCGTTTCAACGCGGGCGTGGCCGCCCTGTGCGCCCGCGCCGACGAGCGCCGCGTGCGGATGGCCGCGCGCGGCGACGCGGAGATCCCCGCGCAGCGTGAGGACTCCGTGGAGGAGCAGGTGGCCGACGCGCTGGCGGCGGAGGCCGCTCCGGAGTCGGAGGACGTCACCGCGTAGCGCCTGCCGCGCGCGGACATGAGGAAGGGCCCGGGAGATTTCTCCCGGGCCCTTCCTCATTCACCACCAGCCGGCATGACCAGAGGCCGGCATGAACCACAAGCCAGATTTAGAAGGGCTTGAAGTCGTCGTACTCCTTGTCCGCCTCGTCCCGCTCCGCCTGCTTGTCACGGCGGCGCTGGGTGGCCGGACGCGGCTCGTCCATGCGGTGGTCCTCGCCACGACGGCCGAGCATCTCGGCGCCCGCCAGCACGGTGGGCTCCCAGTCGAAGACGACCGCGTTGTCCTCGGGGCCGATGGCGACGCCGTCACCACTGCGGGCACCGGCCTTCATCAGCTGGTCCTCCACACCGAGGCGGCTGAGGCGGTCGGCGAGGTAGCCGACGGCCTCGTCGTTGCTGAAGTCGGTCTGGCGCACCCAGCGCTCCGGCTTCTCGCCGCGCACCCGGAACAGGGGCTCACCGTCGACGTCCTCGCGGACCACGGTGAAGCCCGAGTCGTCCACGGCCTGCGGGCGGATGACGATGCGGGTCGCCTCCTCCTTCGGCTTCGCGGCGCGGGCGGAGCCCACCAGCTCGGCGAGCGCGAACGACAGCTCCTTGAGGCCCTTGTGGGCGACGGCCGACACCTCGAAGACGCGGTAGCCGCGCGCCTCCAGGTCGGGGCGGACCATCTCGGCGAGGTCCTGGCCGTCGGGCACGTCGATCTTGTTGAGGACGACCATCCGCGGCCGGTTCTCCAGGCCCGCGCCGTACTCCCGCAGCTCGGTCTCGATGACGTCGAGGTCGGAGACGGGGTCACGGTCGGACTCCAGGGTCGCCGTGTCGAGTACGTGCACGAGGACCGAGCACCGCTCGACGTGGCGCAGGAACTCGAGGCCGAGGCCCTTGCCCTGGCTGGCGCCGGGGATCAGGCCGGGCACGTCGGCGATCGTGTAGACCGTCGCTCCGGCCGTGACGACGCCGAGGTTCGGGACCAGCGTCGTGAAGGGGTAGTCGGCGATCTTCGGCTTGGCGGCCGAGAGCACCGAGATGAGCGAGGACTTGCCGGCGCTCGGGTAGCCCACCAGGGCGACGTCGGCGACGGTCTTCAGCTCGAGGACGACGTCGCGCAGGTCGCCGGGGACGCCGAGCAGCGCGAAGCCGGGGGCCTTGCGGCGGGCCGAGGCGAGGGCCGCGTTGCCGAGGCCGCCGCGGCCGCCCTGGGCTGCGACGAAGGTCGTGCCCTGGCCGACGAGGTCCGCCAGGACGTTGCCCTGCTTGTCGAGGACGACCGTGCCGTCGGGGACGGGCAGGACCAGGTCCTCACCGTTCTTGCCGGAGCGGTTGCCGCCCTCGCCGGGCTTGCCGGGGGTGGCCTTGCGGTGCGGGGAGTGGTGGTAGTCGAGGAGCGTCGTCACCGCCTGGTCCACGACCAGGATGACGTCGCCGCCATGGCCGCCGTTGCCGCCGTCCGGGCCGCCGAGCGGCTTGAACTTCTCACGGTGAACGGAGGCACAGCCGTGGCCCCCGCTACCCGCGGCGACATGCAGCTCGACGCGGTCCACGAAGGTGGTCATTGGTCAGTGCCTCCAGAAACGTACGGGGATTACTACTGCGTGCTGTGTTCATTAACAACACGCGAAAGGCGGACCCGCTTCCCCAGGAGGGAAGTGAGGTCCGCCTCGCGAAAGAACTGGTCAGAACGCCTTTCAGGCGGCGACCGGAACGATGTTCACGACCTTGCGGCCACGGTGGGTACCGAACTCCACCGCACCGGCGTCGAGCGCGAACAGCGTGTCGTCCTTGCCACGACCCACACCGTTGCCGGGGTGGAAGTGGGTGCCGCGCTGGCGGACCAGGATCTCACCGGCGTTGACGGTCTGACCGCCGAAGCGCTTCACGCCGAGCCGCTGAGCATTGGAGTCGCGCCCGTTCCGAGTGGACGATGCGCCCTTCTTGTGTGCCATGTCTCAGTCCCTTACTTCGCAGCCGCGGGGATCTCAGTGACCTTGATCGCCGTGTACTGCTGGCGGTGGCCCTGACGACGGCGGTAACCGGTCTTGTTCTTGTAGCGAAGGATGTCGATCTTCGCGCCCTTGTGGTGGTCCACGACCTCGGCCTGCACCTTGATCCCGGCCAGCACCCACGGGTCGCTGGTCACGGCGTCGCCGTCGACAACGAGCAGCGTAGAGAGCTCTACGGTGTCGCCAACCTTGGCGGTGGGAAGCTTGTCAACCTCAACGATGTCGTCGACAGCAACCTTGTGCTGACGACCACCGCTGCGCACGATGGCGTACACGGATCTCTCTTTTCGCTCGGAACGGGACCCCCGCAGTCCAGCCGCACGAGGCGGCCTCTCCGGTCGGTCCCAGAGGGACGCGTCCGGAGGAGAAGTAGGTTTACGGGAGTGCGGCGTCTCGATGGACACGCCGACGGTCCAGGTTACGGGTCAGCCCTGAGAAGGGTCAAACCGGCCCCGGACCGGACGCCTCACGCCGTCTTCACCTCACCGTCCTGCGGCAGGACCTTGACGCCCTTGCACAGGTTCGTGTTGTCGCTCGTTCCCGGGTACGCCACGTTCCACACGTTGGCGAAGTGGGCCCGGTACGTGTCGTGCACGGAGTCGTCGTCGATCTTGACGTACGCCTCGTCGTTCTCGCGCAGCGCCGGGCCCGAGGCGTTCTGCGAGCCGGTGAACGTGATCTTGTTGCGCGCGCCGTCGTACCAGCCGTCGATCGCCACGTACTTGGTGTGGATGATGAACGGCGTCGTGAGCTTGCTGCCCGGGTGCAGCGGATCCCGGTCGTCGTTGTAGCAGCGCGCGGGCGGGGCGCCCGTGGCGTTCATCGTCTTCCAGGTGCCGGCGTCGGCGGTGGCGTACTCGATGCTGACCGTGCAGCCCGCCTTCTTCAGCGCGACCAGCTTGTCGGCGATGGCCTGCCGGGTGATCTGGAAGATCGCGGCCCGCACGATGGTGCTGCGCTTCACACCGCCCGCGTCCTTGTAGGTGCAGGAGACGTTGTTGAGCGCCGAGTACAGCGTGTCCGTCGAGTTGGTGGTGCCGGCCCGCGGGAAGAAGTACGCCTTGTAGTGGCCGTTGCTGACCGTGCGGTAGTCCCAGTCCTTCCACAGCTTGGCGGCCATGTCGTCGAAGTAGTCCGAGTAGGCCCCGTACAGAACCCGGTTGTTGGGCAGTTGCAGCGCATCGTTGAAGAACTTCGTGCTCGCGGATGGTGTCGAGTTCGACGTGGTCTGCACGACGACGTTCGTGGCGCCCTCGACGGCCGAGAACAGCCAGAACTTGTTGTGCATGATCGACTTGCCGAACTTGGGGTCGCCCAGGCAGGACTTGTCGGTGGGGCACAGCGTCACGTACGACCGGCTCGTCGTGCTGGTGCCCAGGGCCGCCTTCAGCCGGCCGTACACCACGTTGTCGGGGCGGTCCTTCACGCTGGACGAGTCGAGCACGATCTGCACGTTCACACCGCGGTTCCTGGCGGCCACCAGCGCGTCGGAGACCGTGGTCTCCCACACGTGGTAGACGGCGACCTTGATGTACGAACCGGGCAGCGCCGCGTTCGTCAGATCGATGAGGCGCGTACGGATCGCGTACTGCTGCTCGGTGGTGCCCAGCGGGTCGTTGAAGAGGGGCCCCTCGGTCCAGGTCCGCGCCTCATCGGCCGACGCGGTGCCCGCGGAGAGTCCCGCCTGCAGCCCGGCCGCCGAGAGCACCGTGGCCAGCGCCACCGCCTGCCGCCCGGCCCTGGCCGGCTTCACGGCCCGGTGTCGGCCAGCACCTCTGAGACGCACGTGCGCCATCGCCACCCCTCCCCTGGCACGGGCACCCGTCTCCCCAACGTGCGCCCCACATTCACTTGTACGACGTGATGAGTTTTGCAGGTCGTCGACCGGGCTCCAAGAGGCAGGGGTGGATCGAGCGCTCATCGAGACATACGGAACATCACGCACACGGCACTACGACGAACGACGACGCCCCCGCACAGCGTGCAGCTGTGCGGGGGCGTCGCCCTGTCCGGTCTCCCGGACGGTGCCTCAGGCCTCGTCGGCCGGGGCCGAGACGGACGGCGACGACTGCTGCCCGGCCGCAGCGGTCTTCTTCGCGGCCGTCTTCTTGGCGGGGGTCTTCGCCGCCTTCTTGGCCGTCGTCTTCTTGGCGGCCGTCTTCTTGGCCGCGGTCTTCTTGGTGGCGGCCTTCTTCGCCGTCGCCTTCTTGGCCGTCTTACGGGCCGTCTTCTTGGCGGCGGGCGCCTCGTCCCCGGCCTCGTCGGCGGCGGACTCGACGGACTCGGCGGACTCGGCGGGGCCGGTCTCCTCCGCGGCCGACGGGACGACCACGACGGCCGTCTCCTCGGACGTGGTGGGGGCGGTGGCCTTGCGGACGGCGCGACGGCGCTGGCGGGCCGGGGCCGCGGTCGGCTCGGCCGCCTCCGCCACCACGGGGGCCGGCGCCTCGGCCGGCTCCTCGGCCTTCACCGGCTCGGCGACGGTCACCTCGGCGGCCTCCTGGGAGGACGCCTTCGGGGAACCGGCGGGCGCGCTGGCCTTGCGGGTGGCACGGCGACGCGAGCGCGGCGCGGGAGCCTCGTCCGCCACGGGCTGCGCGGGCTCGGCAGCCTCTGCCACGACGGGGGACGCCGGGGCCTCCACGACCGGCTCGGGCTCGGGCGCCGGGGCCTGCTGGGCCGCCGGCTCCTTCGGCGCGCCGACCGGGGCCGAGGCGCGGCGCGTGGCACGGCGGCGCGAGCGGCCGCCACGGCTCGCCGCGGCCTCCGCCTCGGCAGCGCTGGAGTACAGCTCCTCGTCCGGGTTGTAGTCGGGCTCGGGCAGCGCCACGGGGGCGGCGGCCTCCGCGGCGACCTCGGCCTCGGACTCGGTCTCGTACGACTCGGTGGAGTGCGCGGCATCGTGGTCGTGCTGGTCCGCCCCGTTGCCACCGCGGCCACGCTTCTTGCGCTTGCCGCCGCCACCGCCGGAGGAGGTGGGCTGCTCCATGTGGACGATGACGCCGCGCCCGTTGCAGTGCACGCAGGTCTCGGAGAAGGACTCCAACAGGCCCTGGCCGACGCGCTTACGGGTCATCTGGACCAGGCCGAGCGAGGTGACCTCGGCGACCTGGTGCTTGGTGCGGTCCCGGCCCAGGCATTCGAGCATCCGCCGCAGGACCAGGTCCCGGTTGGACTCGAGGACCATGTCGATGAAGTCGATGACGACGATGCCGCCGAGGTCGCGCAGGCGCAGCTGGCGCACGATCTCCTCGGCCGCTTCGAGGTTGTTCCTCGTCACGGTCTCTTCGAGGTTGCCGCCCTGGCCGGTGAACTTACCGGTGTTGACGTCGATGACGATCATGGCCTCGGTCTTGTCGATCACGAGGGAGCCGCCGGAGGGCAGCCACACCTTGCGGTCGAGCGCCTTGGCGAGCTGCTCGTCGATCCGGTACGTCGCGAAGACGTCGACCTCGCTGGTCCACCGCGTCAGGCGGTCGGACAGGTCGGGCGCCACGTGGTTGACGTAGCCGTGGATGGTCTCCCACGCCTCTTCACCGCTGACGATGACCTTGGAGAAGTCCTCGTTGAAGATGTCGCGCACGACGCGGACCGTCATGTCCGGCTCGCCGTACAGCAGGCTCGGCGACGACGTCGAGATCTGCTGGGACTTCTTCTGGATGTCCTCCCACTGGGCCTGCAGACGCTCGACGTCGCGGCTCAGCTCGTCCTCGCTCGCGCCCTCGGCGGCGGTGCGCACGATGACGCCCGCGTCCTCGGGGACGATCTTCTTGAGGATGGTCTTCAGGCGCGCGCGCTCGGTGTCCGGGAGCTTACGGCTGATGCCGGTCATCGAGCCCTCGGGCACGTAGACCAGGTAACGGCCGGGCAGCGAGATCTGGCTGGTGAGGCGGGCGCCCTTGTGGCCGATCGGGTCCTTGGTGACCTGTACGAGCACGGACTGGCCGGACTTGAGGGCGGTCTCGATGCGGCGCGGGCCGTTGGCCATGCCCAGCGCCTCGAAGTTGACCTCACCGGCGTACAGCACCGCGTTGCGGCCCTTGCCGATGTCGATGAAGGCGGCCTCCATCGACGGCAGCACGTTCTGGACCTTGCCCAGGTAGACGTTGCCGACGTACGAGGTCGACTGCTCCTTGTTGACGTAGTGCTCGACGAGGATGTCGTCCTCGAGCACGCCGATCTGGGTGCGCTCGCCGTTCTGGCGGACGACCATCACGCGCTCGACGGCCTCGCGGCGCGCCAGGAACTCGGCCTCGGTGATGATCGGCACACGACGACGGCCCTGCTCGCGGCCTTCGCGGCGGCGCTGCTTCTTGGCCTCCAGACGCGTGGAGCCCTTGATGGACTGCACCTCGTCCGCGGAGGTCGACCGCTCGGTGTGGCTGTCCTTCTTGCGGGGCTCGCGGACCTTGACGACCGTGCGCTCCGGGTCGTCGGACGTCTGCGGCTCGCTCTCGGGAGCCGAGTCACCGGCGCGACGCCTGCGGCGACGGCGACGGCGGCTGCTGCTCGAACCGGAGGCGGCGCTGTCGTCGCGCTCGTCGTGGTCGTCACGCTCGTCGTGCTCGTCCGCCTCGTCCACGTCGTCCGCGGAGTTCTGCTCCGCCTCGTCGTCGGACGGCTCCTGCTCGTGCTCGGCGTCGTTGTCGGCGGACTCGCCGCGGCGACGGCGACGGCCACCGCGGCGACGGCGACGGGCCGGGCGGTCTCCGTTCTCGTCGTGGTCGTCGTGCTCGTCGGACGCATCGTCATGGTCAGCCGGCTCCTCCGGCTCGGCCTCGGCCTCGACGACAGCCGCGGGCTCGGGCTCGACGGGCTGCTCGGCGACCGGCTGCTCGTCGGCGGCGCGCTTGCTCCGGCGGCGACGGCGCGGCGCCGGCTCCTCCTCGGCGACGGCGGCAACGGGGGCGGGGGTCGGCTCGGCCTCGGCGGGCTGCTCCTCGGCGGCCTCGGCCGCGGCAGCGGCGGCGGCGCGCTCCGGCGTCTGGAACATGGGCTCGGTGAAGACGGGCGCCTGGAACACGGCGACCGACGGACGCTTCGGACGGCCGGAGCCCTCCTCGTCACGGCCGGCCTTCGACGCGGACCGCTGAGTCGACTTCGGCTCGGCGAAACCGCCCGCGGCCTTGCGGGTGGCGCGGCGACGGCGGCGCGGCTCGGCGGCCTCGGCCGTGTCCGTGGCCTCGGTCACCGCGGCGGTGTCGGCCGGCTCGGGCTGCGTCTCTGCGGGCGCGGCGGCCTCGGCCACCTGGGCCTCCGGGGCGGCGACGGCGCGCGTGGCACGACGGCGGTTGCGGCGCGGGGCGGCCTCATCGGCCGGCTCCTCGACCGCGGCGGGCTCCTCGGGCGCGGCGACGGCCTGCGGCTCTTCGGCCACGGCGGTGGCGGGGGCCTCTGCAGCGGCGGTGGGCGCGGCAGCGGTGCGGGTCGCGCGGCGACGGCGGCGCGGGGCGGGCGCCTCGGCGGCGTCCTCCGGCTCCGCGACGGCCTGCGCGGCCTCGGCCTCGGCGACCGGCTCGGCGGCCTGCTGGGGCTGCTCGGCGGCGGGCGCGGTCACGGCGCGGGTGGCACGGCGGCGGGAGCGGCGCGGGGCCGCTTCCTCGGCCGCCGGTTCGGCGACGGGCACGGCCGGCTCCTCGACGGGAGCTGCGGTCTCGGCGGCGGGCTGTGCGGCCTCGTCCTGTGCGGGTGCACCGGCGGGCGCGGAGGCGCGGCGGGTGGCGCGACGGCGCGGGCGGCCGGCGGACGCGGTGTCCTGCGCCGGGGCCGTCTCGACGGCCTGGGCGGTCGCCTCGTCCGCGGCGTCGGGCTCGGCAGCGGCCGCTATGGCCGGCGTGGCCTGCGCGGCGGCCTTGCCTGCGGGCGGCCCCGCGGGGCGCGACGCGGCCCGGCGCCGACGGCGCGGGGGCAGGGTGTCGCTGGGCGTGTCGCCCGCGGCGGTGGCGGTGGGATCGTTCGATTCGATCTGCTCGGGCATGCGGGTGGATCTCCCGTCAGGCCCCCGGGCGCCGCGCCTGATCCGATGACCGGTGACGTCTGCGGCTCGCGCGTGGAGCGCGGTGCCGCCGGTCCGGGGCGCGGGCGCCGCACGGGGGCTCTCTAGTCTGTTCTCGCCGGTTCCGGTACGCGATGTACGTACGGCCTGGCGAAAGTCCTTGGGGTGGGTGCGCTGCCCGACCCAGGTGGCTCCCGAGTACCAGGGCGGCGCTACGACGACCGCCTTACGCGGAACCTTCCACGGCAGACGCCGTCGCGGCGGCAGATCCTGCGGCCCCCGAATGGGGGGCGGCCTGGACTGCCTCGCGGTCAGGCGCGAGCGGGTCGGTCACCGTGCCGGTCTCTTCATCGAAAGGCCCCTGCGCCAGCCTGGTCACCGCTGCGGGGACCGGCGGCGCCAGGTCAGCCACGGCGCGGAGACCGGACAGGACGTCGTCGGGTCGAACGGCAGGCGTCACGTGCCGAACAACCAGCCGCAGTATCGCACAGGCCGCGGAGCCGGGCCTATCAGCCGGAACATCCGCGGCTTCCAGACTCGCGACGGCCTCGCGGGCGTCGAACGTCCGGATCCCGTTCTTCGTGCGGCGCTGGACCTCGACGGTCTCGGCGGCGCGGAACGCATCGGCGGCGCGCGCGGCCTCCTCGACCGTCACTCCGTCGAGCCGCAGCTCCCACACGGATGCGGCGAGCCGCTCGGCCAGGCCCGAGGTGCGGGCCTCCACGGCGTCGATGATGTCGAGCCCGACGGGCATCGACTCGTCGAGCAGGGCTTTCAGTTTCTCGGGATCGCGCTGCGCGGTGAGCGCGATCTCCAGGTACTCGGCCTCACTGCCCGTGCCGGTGGGGGCGGCATTGGCGTACGACACCTTCGGATGCGGTGTGAACCCCGCCGAGTACGCCATGGGCACCTCGGCGCGGCGCAGCGCACGCTCGAAGGCGCGCTGGAAGTCTCGGTGGCTGGTGAACCGGAGGCGGCCGCGCTTGGTGTAGCGCAGTCGGATGCGCTGCACCGCGGGTGCGGGCGGCGGGCCTACGGGCTGTCGCTTGCCCAGTGTCCTAGTCCTTCGTGAGTGCGGTCGTACTCCTGTCAAGAGTACGTGTCGACGCGACGCCAGGTTCCCGCCGGTCCCTGACCTGCGGTTCAGGCAGGCCCACGGCCGGTCGTGGCGTACCGAACAGGGCGCGGCGGACGTCGGCGCGGACCTGCCGGACGGTGGCGCGGACCTCCTTGGCGACCCGGATCGCGGGGCGCCACACCTGGTCGCGTACGGCGTGCCCGACCGGAGTGAGCACGCTGCGGTACGCCCACCGCAGCGGGTCGACGACCAACCACCGCAGCAGCCGCCCGAGGAACCGTCCGACGGCGAGCGACACATACCCGGCCACGCGCCAGGCATGCCCGAGTGCGGCGCCGATCTCGCGGGCGATGACGCCGAGGACCCGGCCGACGGGCACGAGCACCCAGCGCCAGAGGGTCAGCACGGGCACCACGAAGATCCACCGCAAGAGTGTCGCGGCACCCCGCCCGAGCGCGAGAGCCGCCCACCGCAGTGCGTGCCCGAGGGGTGTGAGCAGCCAGGCGTACACCCACCCGCAGGGCACCACGACCAGCACCCACCCCAGCCAGCCGAGGGCGCGCCCAACTCCCTTGCACAGCAAGGCGATCGCATGACCCAACGGTGTCAGCACATACGTGTACGCCCAGACCGCCGGCACCACGACCAGCACCCGCGTGAGCCAGGCCAGCGCGAGCCCGGCCGGCACCACGCCGAACCGCCACAACGCCACCCACGGCCACACGAACAAGGCCCTGCCCAACCAGCCGAGCGCGACCCCTGCTCCCCTGCCCAGCACGGCGATCACCCGACCGAGCGGCGTCAACACATACGCGTACAACCAGACCGCCGGCACGACGACGAAGACCCGCGTGAGCGGTACGAGCACCCTCTGGTACACCAGGCGGCCGACCACGGTGAGCGCGTCCCACGCGAGGCGTACAGGTACCACCAGGACGAGCGCGACGATGCGCACCGGCAGGCGGATCGCGACGACGAGACAGCCGTCGGGCTCGGGGCGCTTTTCCAGGTCCATGCCTGTCAGGACGCCGCAAGCGGCGCGACGGATCCATTTTCCGGGCACTTGACCACCCGCGTGGACGTTGACCCCCTCGTATGGGCAAACTTTGCCGATAGCCAGCCACTATCAGGGGGGACCCCCGCATGATCACGCTCACGAAGGAAGACGGCCCGGCGGACCTGGACGGAGTCACGCATCTCTCCATCGGGGTGTCCTGGGACCCCACCTCCGGGAGCAGCGGCGGAGTGCTCGGCACCCTGCGCCGCAAGCAGGGCACCGACCTCGACCTGATCGCCATCGCGATGCAGGGCGCCGACCCGGTGCGCCTGGCCGGTCTCGACTCGCTGGACCCGCTGGGCAACGGCTCGCTGGTGCACTCCGGTGACAACCAGACGGGCAAGGGCGACGGGGACGACGAGACGGTCACGGTCGAGTTCGCGCGGATCCCGCAGAACATCACGGCGATCGTGTTCGTCGCGGCCGCGTTCAAGAAGGGCAGCTCTTTCCAGAAGGCCCGCAACGTCAGCATCAAGGTGTACGACGCCACGGGCGGCAGCAGCCAGCAGGTCGCCGACATCTGGCCGAGCATGCTGAGCGCCGACAACGGCTGCGCGGTGGCCAAGGCGATCCGCGGCGCGGGCGGCACGTGGAAGCTGGAGGTCATCAACACGACGGGCAAGATCAAGCAGGGCGACGAACTCGCCCTGATGCGGTTCGCCGTGAGCAAGTAGCAGGCATAGAGCAGCGATAGAGCAGGCATAGAGCAGGCATCAAGTACGCCGAAGGGGCGGCCGGTTGGTCAACCGGCCGCCCCTTCGCGTACGCCCTGCTTGCTAATTACTACTTGCTACTTGCTACTTGACGACCGTCAGCGGCAGCAGCTTCTTGCCGGTCGGGCCGACCTGGATGGTCGTGTCCATCGCCGGGCAGACACCACAGTCGAAGCACGGCGTCCAGCGGCAGTCGTCGACCTCGGTCTCGTCGAGCGAGTCCTGCCAGTCCTCCCAGAGCCAGTCCTTGTCGAGACCGGAGTCCAGGTGGTCCCAGGGCAGGACCTCCTCGTACGTGCGCTCACGCGTCGTGTACCAGTCGAGGTCCACACCGTGCGCGGGCAGCGCCTTCTGGGCGCACGCCATCCAGCGGTCGTAACTGAAGTGCTCGCGCCAGCCGTCGAAGCGGCCGCCGTCCTCGTAGACCGCGCGGATGACGTCGCCGATCCGGCGGTCACCGCGGGAGAGCAGGCCCTCGACGATGCCGGGCTTGCCGTCGTGGTAGCGGAAGCCGATGGAGCGGCCGTACTTCTTGTCGCCGCGGATCTTGTCGCGCAGCTTGGTGAGACGGGCGTCCGTGTCCTCGGCCGACAGCTGCGGCGCCCACTGGAACGGCGTGTGCGGCTTGGGCACGAAGCCGCCGATCGACACCGTGCAGCGGATGTCGTTGCCCGCGACCTCGCGGCCCTTGGCGATGACGTTCGCCGCCATCTCCGCGATCTGCAGGACGTCCTCGTCGGTCTCGGTGGGCAGGCCGACCATGAAGTACAGCTTCACCTGGCGCCAGCCGTTGCCGTACGCGGTGGCGACGGTCCGGATCAGGTCCTCTTCGCTGACCATCTTGTTGATGACCTTGCGCATGCGCTCACTGCCGCCCTCGGGGGCGAAGGTGAGGCCGGAGCGGCGGCCGTTGCGGGTCAGCTCATTGGCCAGGTCGACGTTGAACGCGTCGACGCGGGTCGACGGGAGGGACAGACCGATCTTGTCCTCGGTGTACCGGTCGGCGAGGCCCTTCGCGATGTCACCGATCTCGGAGTGGTCGGCCGAGGAGAGCGACAGCAGGCCGACCTCTTCGAAGCCGGTCGCCTTCAGGCCCTTGTCGACCATGTCGCCGATGCCGGTGATGCTTCGCTCCCGCACGGGGCGCGTGATCATGCCGGCCTGGCAGAAGCGGCAGCCGCGGGTGCAGCCGCGGAAGATCTCCACGGACATCCGCTCGTGGACCGTCTCGGCGAGCGGCACGAGCGGCTGCTTCGGGTACGGCCACTCGTCGAGGTCCATGACGGTGTGCTTGGAGACCCGCCACGGCACGCCCGACCTGTTCGGTACGACGCGGCCGATGCGCCCGTCGGGCAGGTACTCGACGTCGTAGAAGGCGGGGATGTAGACGTTGCCCGTCTTCGCGAGACGCAGCAGCACCTCCTCGCGCCCGCCGGGGCGTCCCTCGGCCTTCCAGGTGCGGATGATGTCGGTCATGTCGAGCACGGCCTGCTCGCCGTCACCGATGATCGCGGCGTCGATGAAGGCGGCGATCGGCTCCGGGTTGAACGCCGCGTGGCCGCCCGCGAGGACGATCGGGTCGTCAAGGGTGCGGTCCTTGGACTCCAGCGGAATCCCGGCCAGGTCGAGCGCGGTCAGCATGTTCGTGTAGCCGAGCTCGGTGGAGAAGCTCAGCCCGAAGACGTCGAACGCCTTCACCGGGCGGTGCGAATCGACCGTGAACTGCGGGACCTTGTGCTCGCGCATCAGCGCTTCCAGGTCCGGCCAGACGCTGTAGGTGCGCTCGGCGAGGACGCCCTCGCGCTCGTTCAGCACCTCGTAGAGGATCATGACGCCCTGGTTGGGCAGACCGACCTCGTACGCGTCCGGGTACATCAGCGCCCAGCGGACGTCGGAGGTCTCCCACGGCTTGACCGTGGAGTTGAGTTCTCCGCCGACGTACTGGATCGGC
Source organism: Streptomyces sp. NPDC102467 (assembly GCF_044765445.1). Lineage (NCBI taxonomy): Bacteria > Bacillati > Actinomycetota > Actinomycetes > Kitasatosporales > Streptomycetaceae > Streptomyces > Streptomyces sp. NPDC102467. Next base: position 137,573 of record NZ_JBIWKA010000021.1, read on the forward strand.
TTCTGCACATGCGGGAGCAGCGCTTCGAGCTGCGGGAACACAGACTCGACCGCTTTGGGCGCCGCGGCGGCGGCTTCGGCAGGCATAACCGTGGACCTTTGTGAGCTGACAGGGGGACCCTCAAGGCTAACCCGCCGAGAGGCCGGGCTCCGCCGCCCGATTCCACACCTTGGGAAGTTCCCGTTCCCGGTCCGCGGCGGCCGCCTGCTCCTGCCCGTACAGCAGACCCCAGGCGAAGGCGGTCTCGCCTGCGGCGTGTGCCTGGATCGCCAGGTCCCGCAGCGCCTCGCGGGCGACGACGGAGTCCTGGTGGTCGCCGAGCAGCGATTGCACCTTCTTGACGCGCTTGGTGAACTTCTTTGCCTGCTTGCCGAGTACGGGCACGGCCGTCTCCCCGGCGTACCGGGCGCGTTTGGCGGCCTTGCGGGCGTCGTGCAGCGCATGGTCGCGCTCGGTGCCGGGCGCGAGGGCCTCGGCGCGCTCGATGCGGGCCGCGAGGCGTGCGTGGTCCTTGAGGGCCGCCTTCACCAGCACCTCGGCGGCGGGCCGCTCCCCCGCGGGCCGCAGCGGCGGATCGGCGAGCAGCGCGTCTAGCGTTTCCAGGAGCGCCAGGTAGCGCTTGCCGTCGAGCACGGAGACGGTGTGCCGGCGCGAGCCCAGGCGGCGGGCCACGGCCCAGATCCGCAGCCGCCCCCGTACGGGCCCGAGCAGCAGGGTGCGTGGCAGCGCGTCGATCCGCTCGGTGAGCCGCTCGGTCAGCACTTCCCGGTCGCGGTCGATGCCCAGCTCCCCCGCGAGCCACTTGAGCTCCTGGCCGACGGGCTCCGTCACGGCCGGGTCGAGGACCTTCTTGTACGTCTTGAACGCGCTGCGCAGCCGCCGGGTCGCGACCCGCATCTGGTGCACGGCGTCCGGCAGGTCGCGGCGCACGGCGGGGTCGAGCTCGACGAGGATGTCGCGCTGCTCCCGCAGCCGGGCGAGGATGTGGTCCCCGGCGGTGACGGGCGCTGCCGCGGGGGCCTCCCGTGGGGCGCCGGCGCCGGTCTCGTCCAGCGCGCGGGCCAGCTTGGAGCCGGCGGCCGACCGCTCGACCCCGGCCCTGCGGAGCCGCTTCTCGACCTTGCCGAGGAACTCCGGGTCGCCGTCGTCGGCGAGCTCGACCTCGATCTCCGTCCATGCGACGGCGTTCTCGCCGCCGACCCGCTCGGCGCGCACGGCGTCCACGCACACCTCGGCGAGCAGTACGCCGTCGGCGCCGGTCAGATGGGTCACGTCCCGGGAGGTCAACAGGCGTACCACGGGGACGAGTTCACTCTCGCGGATCCGGGACCGGACGAGCCCGGAGAGCACCCGGGGCACGTCGTCGGAGAGCGGCGCCCGCACCTCGTCCCGTATGCCCTCGCTCAGGGCGACGGGCAGCTTGAGGTGCCAGCCCGCGTCGTCGCCGCCGGTACGCCGCCGCAGCGTGATCCGGTGGGCGGCGAGCCGCTGGTCAGGGGTGTCGTAGTACACGGCGTCGAGTTCCACGACGCCCTTGTCGATGACCTCCGACACTCCGGGGACCTTGTGCAGGTCGGGCAGCCGGAAGTGCTCGGCAGGGGCGTCGTACTTCCGCTCGATCTCGCGCTTGGTCTCCGCCATAACCTGAATTTAGACGTCACCTGTGCGCACCGATAGATGTCCGCGCTGCCAGGGGCGCGAGGCTGCGTCCGTCGGGCCGATGAATCAGCAACCGGCGATGGCGCTGATCCCCGGGGCTCTGCCCCGGACCCGCTCCTCAATCGCCGAAGGGGCTTAGTGGGCGGGCCTACGCCGACATCGGGCGTTGCACTCTGATCGACTGCAACAGCCCCACCGCCACCCACACGGCGAACATCGATGATCCTCCGTAGGAGACGAACGGCAGCGGGAGGCCCGCGACCGGCATGATGCCGAGGGTCATCCCGATGTTCTCGAACGCCTGGAACGCGAACCAGGCGATGATCCCGGCGGCGACGATCGTGCCGTACAGCTCCGTCGTCTCCCGGGCGATCCGGCAGGCCCGCCACAGCAGCACGCCGAGCAGCAGCACGATCGCCCCTGCCCCGAGGAAGCCGAGCTCCTCGCCGGCCACCGTGAACACGAAGTCCGTCTGCTGCTCGGGCACGAACTGGCCGGTGGTCTGCGAGCCGTGGAAGAGGCCGGCACCGGAAAGCCCGCCCGAACCGATCGCGATCCGCGCCTGATTGGTGTTGTAGCCGACGCCGGCCGGGTCGAGCGCGGGGTTGGCGAAGGCCGCGAACCGCGCGATCTGGTACTCGTCGAGCACGCCGAGCTTCCACACCGCGACGGCGCCGGCCGCGCCGACGCCGATCAGGCCGAGCACCCAGCGGTTGGAGGCGCCCGAGGAGAGCAGCACGCCGAGCACGATCATCACCATGACCATGACGGAGCCGAGGTCGGGCATCAGCATGACGACCGCCATCGGAACGGCCGCGAGGCCCAGCGCCTGCAGCACGGTCCGGTGGTCGGGGTGGTCCCGGTCACCGGCGTCGACGCGCGCCGCGAGCAGCATCGCCATGCCCAGGATGATGGTGATCTTCACGAACTCGGAGGGCTGCAGGGAGAAGCCGCCGCCGATGATGATCCAGGCGTGCGCCCCGTTCACCGTGGCGCCGAGCGGGGTGAGGACGAGCAGCACCAGGAAGACGGAGATCCCGTACAGGATCGGGACGGCCGTGCGCAGCGTGCGGTGTCCCAGCCAGATCGTCCCCACCATCAGCCCGAGGCCGATGCCGGTGTTGAGCAGGTGCCGGAAGAGGAAGTAGTACGGGTCACCCTGGTTGAGCTCGGTGCGGTTCCTGGTGGCGGAGTAGACGAGCGCCGCGCCGATCATCGAGAGCGCGAGCGCGGACAGCAGTATCGGCCAGTCGAGGCGGCGCACCACCGAGTCGCGGGCCATGAGCCGCGACATGGTGGAGCGCTGGGGACCGTACCCGGAGACGGAGAAGCCGTTGGTGCCGGCCATGGTGGGTCAGTCCCTCCTGCTGGTCGTCGTGGCGGGCGGACCCGCCGCCAGGTTCTGCGGGGCGTTCGGGTCCTCCTTGTTCGGCTCGTACGGCTTGATCTCCGGGGCGTCGATCGAACCGTCGGACTGGATCTTCGGCAGCGCCTTCTCGGGCTCGGGCAGCAGCGCCTTCTTGAGGTCCTGCTTGCCGTTGCCGTCGAGGCCGTAGATCGCGTCGTAGATCTTGCGGACGGCCGGTCCCGAGGCGCCGGAACCCGTACCACCCTGGGAGATCGTCATGACGATCGAGTAGTCCTTGGTGTACGTCGCGAACCATGAGGTCGTCTGCTTGCCGTAGACCTCGGCGGTACCGGTCTTGGCGTGCATCGGGATCTTGTCCTGCGGCCAGTTCTGGAAACGCCAGGCGGCCGTTCCGCGGGTCGCCACTCCCGCCAGTGCTTGGTCTATCTCGTTGCGCGTCTTACCGGTCATCGGGAGCTTGCCGTTGGTCTTCGGCTGGATCTCGGACACCTGCTTGCCGTCGGCGCTGACGACGGCCTTGCCGACCTCGGGCGCGTGCAGGGTGCCGCCGTTGGAGATCGCCGCGTAGATCGACGCCATCTGTATCGGCGTGACGAGGGTGTCGCCCTGGCCGATGGAGTAGTTGACGGAGTCACCGGCGCGCATGAGGTTGCCTTCGAGGCAGTTCTCGTAGTTGAGCTTCTGGACGTAGTCGCCGTCCTTCTTGCCCGACTTGCACCAGGAGTCCTTGTTGGCCGCCCAGAACTTCTTCTTCCACTGGCGGTCGGGGACCCGGCCGGTGACCTCGTTGGGCAGGTCGATGCCGGTCTCCTTGCCCAGGCCGAACTGGTGGGCCGTCTTGTAGAACCAGTCCTTGGTGTTCTTGTTGCCCTTGAGGCCGCCGTCCTTCTTCCACTCCCTGTGGGCGAGCCCGTAGAAGACGGTGTCGCAGGAGACCTCCAGGGCGCGGCCCAGGCTGATCGGGCCGAAGTTCTCCGACTCGAAGTTCTTGAAGACCTGGCCGCCGATGGAGTACGAGCTGGTGCAGGGGTAGCGGCCGTCGAACGCGTAGCCCGCGTTGACCGAGGCCGCCGTGGAGACGACCTTGAAGATCGAGCCCGGGGCGGCCTGGCCCTGGATCGCCCGGTTGAGCAGCGGGTAGTTGGACTTCTTGCCGGTGAGCGCCGCGTAGTCCTTGCCGGAGATCCCGCCGACCCAGGCGTTCGGGTCGTACGACGGCTGGGACGCCATGGCGACGACGCGGCCGGTCTTGGCCTCGAGGACCGCGACGGCGCCCGAGTCGGCCTTGTAGTTCGTCCCGGTGTTCTTGTCGAACTCCTTGCGGGCGGTCTTCATCGCCTCGTTGAGCTCGGCCTCGGCGACGGACTGGACACGGGCGTCTATCGACGTGACGACGTTCGCGCCGGGCTCGGCCTTGTCGCTGTTGGCCTGGCCGATGACGCGGCCGAGGTTGTCGACCTCGTAGCGGGTGACGCCGGCCTTGCCGCGCAGTTCCTTGTCGTACGTGCGCTCCAGGCCGGAGCGGCCGACCTGGTCGGAGCGGAGGTACGGGGATTCGCTGTCCTTGGCCTTCTCGATCTCGGCGTCGGTGACCGGGGAGAGATAGCCGAGGACCTGCGCGGTGTTGGAGCCGCCGGGGCCCGCGTAGCGGCGCACGGCGGTCGGCTCGGCCGTGATGCCGGGGAAGTCCTCGCCGCGCTCGCGGATCTGCAGCGCCTGCTTGGGCGTGGCCTCGTCGGTGATGGGGATGGGCTGGTACGGCGAGCCGTTCCAGCAGGGCTGCGGCGTCTTGGCGTCGCAGAGCCGGACCTTCTCCTCGACTTCCTTGGGCGTCAGCTTGAGGACGGCGGCGAGCTTGGCCAGGACGCCCTTGCCGTCGTCCTTCATCTTCATCAGGTCGGTGCGGGAGGCGGAGACCACGAGGCGGGTCTCGTTGTCCGCGATGGGCACACCGCGGGCGTCCAGGATCGATCCGCGCACGGCGGGGGTGACGACCTGCTGCACGTGGTTGCCGGAGGCCTCCTTGGCGTACTCGTCGCCGTTACGGATCTGGAGGTACCAGAGACGGCCGCCGAGGGTCAGCAGGAGGGAGAGGACGAGGATCTGCAGGACGATGAGCCGGATCTGGACACGAGGTGTCCGGCCCGTCTCGGGAATGTTGGTCACGGTGGTGGGCTCCCCCTCTCAGTACGAGTACGAGTACGTGTACACCCGGAAGCTGTGCGTCAACTGACCGGCGGTCACAGGCGCTTGACCCCCTTGATGCGTCCGGCGCGAGCGGCGCGGGCCTTGGCGGTCTTCATCCGCAGGCCGCCGCGCTGGTTGCCGATGCGCAGGCCGGTGCCGGCGGAGAGCCAGCCGGCGGACACGTCGGCGGTCTTGCCGGAGCTTCCCGAGGTCTCGGCCAGCGGATCGTTGTCCGCGCGTCTGGCGAGCGCCATCACGCCGGGCACCACGAACGGCGCGAGCAGCAGGTCGTAGAGCGCGGCGGTGAAGAGCAGGCTGCCGAGTCCGACGTGGCGGGCCGCGGTGTCGCCGACGAGGGCGCCCACGCCCGCGTACAGCAGGGTCGTGCCGATGGCGGCGCCGACGACCACGACCATGGGTCCTGTGGCCGAGCGCAGCTGCCCGTTGTCGGGCTTGGCGAGGCCCGCGAGGTAGCCGATGAGGCAGAGCACGAGGGCGTAGCGGCCCGCGGCGTGGTCGGCGGGCGGGGCCAGGTCGGCGAGCAGACCGGCCCCGAAGCCGACGAAGGCGCCGCCCACGTGCCCGTAGACCAGGGCCAGGCCCAGGACCGTCAGGAGCATCAGGTCCGGTACGGCGCCGGGGAGTTGGAGCCTCGCCAGGACGCAGACCTGGATGACCAGGGCCACGACGACGAGGGTGGTGGAGAGCAGCATCCGGTTGAAGCGCATGAGCTTTCGCTCCTCCTGACTACTGCTCGTAGCCGTTGTCGGCGGCGCCGTTCGCGGGCGCGGACGGGGTGACGGTGACGGTCACGGTCGGCGCCGGCTTGGGCTTGGCGGGCTTGGACGGCAGGACTTCGTCGCGCGGGTCGGTGCGCGGGGGCTGCACGACGACGCCGACGATGTCGAGTTTGGTGAATCCGACGTACGGCTGGACGTAGACGGTGCGGGTCAGGTCGCCGCCCGACGGGTCGACGCGGACGACCTTGCCGACCGGGACGCCGGGTACGAACGGCTTGTCGGCCTGCGAGCCGAAGGTGATGAGCCGGTCGCCCTTCTTGACCTTGGCCTTGCCGTTGAGCAGCTGGACGCGGAGCGGGCGGTCGCCCTGCCCCGAGGCGAAGCCGAGCTCGTCGGTCTTCTCCATCCGGGTGCCGACGGTGAAGTCGGGGTCGTTGGCGAGCAGCACCGTGGAGGTGCCGGGGCCGACGGTGGTGACGCGGCCGACGAGCCCGTCCCCGTTCAGGACGGTCATGTCGCGCTTGATGCCGTCGTTCGAACCCGCGTCGATGGTGACGGTCCAGGAGAAGCCCTGCGCGGACCCTATGGCGATGATCTGGGCGCCCTTGATGCCGTACTGGCCGGCCCCGGCGGTCTTCATCATGGTGTCGAGCTGGCGAATCTTGCTCCGGTTGCGGTCGTCGCTGCCGAGTTCGGCCTTCAAGGCCGCGTTCTCGCGCTCCAGTTGCCCGATGCGGTCGTGCCGGTTGCCGGAGTCGCGGACTGCGCTTATGGCGTTCCCGATGGGGTCGACGGCGCCCGAGACGCCGTTCTCCACCGGACCGAAGACCTTGGCGGCGGCCTGGCGGGCACCGTCGACCGGCGAGTCCTCACCGCCGCGGATGTCCACCGTGATCAGTGCGAACGCGATGGCGATCAGCAGCACCAGGAGCAGCCGGCTCTCTCGTGTGTCCCTCACGTGCGGCGGCCGTGCCTTCCTCATTTGGAATCTGGGGAATTGTTATGCCTTGCCTATATATCAACGATCCGCCGCACGAAGTGGCAGCCACTCGTACGGCGGACCGCCCTTTTGGGGGGTGCGCGTCACGTCATCTGCGCGGCGAGGCGTCCAGCACCTGCTGGAGCGCCTCGAACTCCTCTACGCACTTGCCGGAGCCGAGCGCCACGCTGTCCAGCGGGTCCTCGGCGATGTGGATCGGCATCCCGGTCTCGCGGCGCAGCCGCTCGTCCAGGCCGCGCAGCAGGGCGCCGCCACCGGTCAGCACGATGCCGCGGTCCATGACGTCGCCGGAGAGCTCCGGCGGGCACTTGTCGAGGGTGGTCTTGACCGCGTCGACGATCGCGTTGACCGGTTCCTCGATGGCCTTGCGGACCTCCGCCGCCGAGATGACGACGGTCTTCGGCAGACCGGACACGAGGTCGCGGCCGCGGATCTCGGTGTGCTCGTCGGAGTCGAGGTCGTACGCGGAGCCGATCGTGATCTTGATCTGTTCGGCGGTGCGCTCACCGAGGAGGAGCGAGTACTCCTTCTTGATGTGCTGGATGATCGCGTTGTCCAGCTCGTCGCCCGCGACGCGGATCGACTGTGCCGTGACGATTCCGCCGAGCGAGATGACCGCGACCTCGGTGGTGCCGCCGCCGATGTCCACCACCATGTTGCCCGTGGCCTCGTGGACCGGCAGGCCGGAGCCGATGGCCGCGGCCATGGGCTCCTCGATGATGTGCACCTGGCGGGCACCGGCCTGCGAGGAGGCCTCGATGACCGCGCGGCGCTCGACGCCGGTGATGCCGGACGGCACGCAGACCACGACGCGGGGCCGGGCGAGGTAGCGCCGCTTGTGGATCTTCAGGATGAAGTAGCGGAGCATGCGCTCGGTGATCTCGAAGTCGGCGATCACGCCGTCCTTGAGGGGGCGCACCGCCACGATGTTGCCCGGGGTGCGCCCGATCATCTTCTTGGCTTCGGCGCCGACCGCGAGGATGCCACCGGTATTGGTGTTGATGGCGACCACGGACGGCTCGTTGAGCACGATCCCACGGCCCCTGACGTACACCAGCGTGTTGGCGGTCCCGAGGTCGACAGCCATGTCACGGCCGATGAACGACATTGAGTTCCCCATCAGGATTCGTCTGGCCTTCCCAAGTGGAGCGTTTGATTGCTTGTCAGGTAGGCGAGAGGTGGACGCGTGTGGCGTGGAGGCTTCCATCGTAGTCTCGCCTGCACGATCACGGCGCGAGGGTCTTCGCCATTGTCAGCAGATGAACCCCCGCCCCGCTAATGGGGACGTGCCGACGGAGGGTTGCGTTCCCCCAATCGGGCCGCATATGCCAAAGAGCGGCCCAATTTCTCGGGCCGCTCCAGGTCAGTCGCACCGATCGGCTGACGCGGCGTCAGAAAACAACTTTCCTGGGTCTCATCAGTCGAGACCGCGGAGGTCGGACCAGGTCTCGGACCGGATCTCGGACCGGACTCAGGCCGGATCTCAGACCAGGTTCGGGAAGAAGATCTTGAGCTCGCGCTCGGCCGACTCCTCCGAGTCCGAGGCGTGGATCAGGTTCTCCCGGACGATGACACCGAAGTCGCCGCGGATCGAACCCGGGGTGGCGGCGATCGGGTCGGTCGGACCGGCCAGACCGCGTACGCCCTCGATGACCCGCTCGCCCTCGACGACCAGCGCGACGACAGGACCGGAGGACATGAACGCGACCAGCGGCTCGTAGAACGGCTTGCCCTTGTGCTCGCCGTAGTGCTGCTCCAGCGTCTCCTGGCTCAGGCTGCGCAGCTCCAGGGCGCTGATCGTCCAGCCGGCCTTGCGCTCGATGCGGCCGATGATCTCGCCGATCAGGCCACGGCGGACCGCGTCGGGCTTGAGCAGGACGAGCGTGCGCTGGGTCATGTTGGCTGGACTCCTTGTGCGGCCTGGATGTGCGGTGGGCCCGAGATTACAGGGGGTTATCGGGCGCGGGGCACTTGGGTGCGGGCCGGGATCCCATCACCGTAGGGGCCGTGGCTGTGGGTGACCGCGGGCCCGGTGGGGGCTGGTCGCGCCCCGCGGCGGAGCCGCTGATCGATACAGCCCCGCGCCCCTGAGATGCGCACTGCGTGCGCCATCTCAGGGGCGCGTAGCGCGTCGCCCATGGGGCTGCGGCGAAGCCGCATGCTCCAGGGGCGCGGGGAACTGCGCGAGAAGTCCCCACCGGGGCGCACCCGGAGAACAGACCAGGGGGCGCGGGGAACTGCGCGACCAGCCACGACGAGACCCGCACTCGGCGACGGACCGGAGCTACGCGGCGCTGGACCCCTGCTCAGCCTGCTCCGCCCAGCGGGCTTTCGCCGCGTCGATCTTCAGGCCGAAATGGATCGAGGCCCACCAAAGCGCCGCGAAGCACGCGCCGAGGAAGAACATCAGCGGGACCCAGAATCCGCTCACGATCAGCACGATCTGCAGGGCCCAGCCCAGCTGGACACCGCCCGGACGGGACAGCATGCCGCACAGCAGCACGCTGAGCAGCATGGCGACACCGCACACCGTCCAGACGACAGCGCCGGACAGATCGGGGTCCTTCATCGCCACCAGACCGGCGAAGCCGATGACGAAGAACTCGCCGATCAGGGTCGAGGAGCACAACATACGCACAGCGGATCAGCCCTTCCCCAGCAACAGCCTGGCCTCGCCGACCGTGATCACGGAACCGGTGACGAGCACTCCCCCGCCCGCGAACTCGCCCTCTTCCTCGGCGAGCGTGATCGCGGCCTCCAGCGCGTCGTCGAGCCGCGGCTCGACCTGCACCCGCTCGTCGCCGAAGACCTCCACCGCGACGGCCGCCAACTCGTCGGCGTCCATCGCACGGTGGCTGGAGTTCTGCGTGACGACGATCTCCGCGAAGATCGGCTCGAAAGCTTCGAGCACCCCCCGCACGTTCTTGTCGGCGCTGGCGCCGACCACACCGATGAGCCGGCTGAAGTCGAAGACCTCGCTGATCGCCTCGGCGGTGACCCGGGCACCCGCCGGGTTGTGCGCGGCGTCCAGGACGACGGTCGGCGAGCGGCGCACGACCTCCAGCCGGCCCGGCGCGGTGACCGAGGCGAACGCCGTGCGGATCGTGCCGATGTCGAGCGGGCGCGCGTGCTCCGAGCCGATACCGAAGAACGCCTCGACGGCGGCGAGCGCCACCGCCGCGTTGTGCGCCTGGTGCGCGCCGTGCAGCGGCAGGAAGATCTCCTCGTACTCGCCGCCCAGGCCCCGCAGCGTCACGAGCTGGCCGCCGACGGCGACCTGACGGGCGACGACGCCGAACTCCAGGCCCTCGCGCGCGACCGTCGCGCCCGACTCGACGGCCTTCTTCAGGATCACCTGTGCCGCGTCCACCGGCTGCTGCGCCATGATCACGGTCGCGTCCTGCTTGATGATCCCGGACTTCTCGCCCGCGATCTCGCCCGGCGTGTTCCCGAGCCGGTCGGTGTGGTCCAGGTCGATGGGCGTGATGACGGCGACCGAGCCGTCGATCACGTTCGTCGCGTCCCAGCTGCCGCCCATGCCGACCTCGACGACCGCGACGTCGACGGGGGCGTCCGCGAAGGCCGCGTACGCCATACCGGTCAGCACCTCGAAGAAGGAGAGCCGGTACTCCTGCTGGGCGTCGACCATCTCGACGTACGGCTTGATGTCGTCGTAGGTCTCGATGAACCGCTCGTGGTCGATCGGGGCGCCGTCCAGGCTGATGCGCTCGGTGACCGACTGCACGTGCGGCGACGTGTACCGGCCGGTGCGCAGCTCGAAGCCGCCGAGGAGGGCCTCGACCATGCGGGCCGTGGACGTCTTGCCGTTCGTCCCCGTGATGTGGATCGAGGGGTACGCGCGCTGCGGCTCGCCCAGGACGTCCATCAGCGCGGCGATCCGGCTGACGGACGGCTCCAGCTTCGTCTCGCCCCAGCGCGTGGCGAGGTCCGCCTCCACCGCGCGCAGCGCCTTCTCCACCTCCGGGTCCTGCGGGCGCGCGGGGATGCCGTCGCCGCCCGGCGCGGCGCCCTGGGTGCGCAGGGTGCGGCTGCCCGCCTCGATCACCGCGAGGTCGGGGTCGCGCTCGGTCTCGGCGCCCACGATCTCCTCGAAGGCGTCGGAGTCGGGGTGGCCGGCGGGCTCGTCGTCGCTGCTGTCGCGCGGAGGGAGGTCACTCACGTACGCCAGTCTACGGAGGTGCGCCGACAGTGCCGACGACGCCACCCGCCGCGCCGATTCGGGACTTTCGGCCCGTCCGATTCAGGACCTTGGTCCCACCGCTCCACAGCATCACCCTGCAAACTTGGCGATCATGGACATAGGGATCGATCTCGGCACCGCCAACACCCTCCTCTACGTGCGCGGTCAGGGCATCGTGCTGAACGAACCCTCGGTCGTCGCCGTCAAGACCGGCCACCGCGGCGCGCTCGCCGTCGGCAGCGAGGCGAAGGAGACCATCGGAAGGACGCCCGGCTCGATCACCGCGATCCGGCCGCTGCGCGGCGGCGTCATCAGCGACTACGAGGCGGCCGAGGAGATGATCCGGCACTTCGTGCGCAAGGCCGTGCCCGGCCGGCGACCGCGTACGCGCATGGTGGTGTGCGTGCCGAGCGGCGTCACGCCCGTGGAGCGGCGGGCCATCGTGCACGCGGCCCAGCGGTCGGGGGCGCGGGCCGTCCACCTGATCGAGGAGCCGATGGCGGCGGCGATCGGCGCGGGGCTCCCGGTGGCCGAGCCGCGCGGGTCGATGGTCGTGGACATCGGCGGCGGCACCACGGAGGTCGCCGTCATCTCGCTGGGCGGCGTGGTCACCGCGCAGTCGCTGCGGGTGGGCGGCGACCGGCTCGACGAGGCCATCACCGACCACGTGCGCAAGGAGCACGGGCTGCTGATCGGGGAACGGACGGCCGAGGATGTCAAGGTCGCGATCGGCTCGGCGTGGCCGGTGCCCGGGGACGAGGCCTTCGAGATGCGGGCGTTCACCGTACGGGGACGGGAGAAGGTCGCGGGGCTGCCGAAGACGGTCGACCTGACGGTGCAGGAAGTGCGCGCAGCGCTTGACGAGCCGGTGGAGGCGATCATCGCCGCGGTCCGGGCGACCCTGGAGGAGTGCCCGCCGGAGCTGTCCGGGGACGTCATGGAGCACGGCATCGTGCTGACGGGCGGGGGCGCGCTGCTGCCGGGCCTCGATCTGCGGCTGACGTCCGCCACGGGAATTCCCGTGTTCGTGGCCGAGGACCCGCTGCACAGTGTCGCCATGGGCTGCGGGAAGTGCGTGGACGACTTCGACGAACTGCAGCGGGTGATGACAGCGGTGTAGGCGGCCCTCCCGGGGGTCCATCTGCCGTAAAGCGTGAGGCCGTTCGGCGCGGTGACAGGACCGGCCCGCGCCCGCGGTGTACCCATCGGACCATGTGGTACGCACATCAACCCGGCCGCCGCGCACGGCAGATCATCGGTGACGGCGCGGCCCTGCTGTGGACTGCCCTGTGGGCCGTGGCCGCGGTGGTCGCGCACCGGCTGATCACCCTCGCGGCCCGGCCCGCCCCGCACCCCCGCGCGCGGCTCCCGCTGCTCGGCCCCCGGATGAACGGCACCCTGCACGACGTCGCCCGGGCCGGCGACCGGCTCGCCGACGCCGCGCCCTCCGGGTCCGCGCCCGTTCAGGCCCTCGCCGTGCTCGCGGCCGTCGCCCTGTTCGTCGTCCCGGTCGGCCTGCTGCTCGCCCTGTGGCTGCCGCGCCGGATCCGCTGGACGCGGCAGGCCGCCGCCGCCCGCGAACTGGCCGCCACCGAGGACGGCCGTGAACTCCTCGCGCTGCGCGCCCTGGTCCGCCCCCTCGACGAACTCGCCCGGTTCAGCGACGCGGGGCCCGGCCGGCTCGCCGAGGGGTGGCGGGAGGCGGACCCGGCGGTCCTGGACGCCCTGGCCGACGTCGAGTTGCGGCATCTGGGGCTGAGCACGTCCTGACGTAGGCCGCCCGGCATGACCGAAGGCCCCGGAACCCATCGGTTCCGGGGCCTTCAGCTACGTACGAACACCGCTCACGCCTGCGGCAGTCGCTCCAACTGCGCCTGGATACGGGCGATGTCCTCGTCCGCCTTGGCGAGGCGGGCCTTGATGCCCTCCACGACGTGCTCCGGGGCCTTGCCCAGGAACTTCTCGTTGCCCAGCTTGCCCTCGGCCTGCGCCTTGTCCTTCTCGGCGGCGGCGAGGTCCTTGGCGAGACGCTTGCGCTCGGCGGCCACGTCGATCGCGCCGGACAGGTCGAGCGCCACCTCCGCGCCGGCCACCGGCAGCGTCGCCGTCGCCTGGAAGTCGTCACCCTCCGGCTGCAGCTTCAGCAGCTGCCGGATGGCCGCCTCGTGCGAAGCGAGCGTGGTGCCGTCCAGGGTGAGCCGGGCCGGGACGCGCTGGCCCGCCTTCAGACCCTGCTCGCCCTTGAAGCGGCGGACCTCGGTGACGACCTGCTTGAGCGTCTCGATCTCCCGCTCGGCGGCGTCGTCACGGAAGCCACTGTCCTGGGGCCAGTCGGCGACGACGACGGACTCGCCGCCCGTCAGCGTGGTCCACAGCGCCTCAGTGACGAACGGGACGATCGGGTGCAGCAGCCGCAACGTCACGTCCAGGACCTCGCCGAGGACCCGGCCCGACACCTTGGCCGGCTCGCCGCCCGCCATGAACGTCGTCTTCGACAGCTCGACGTACCAGTCGAAGACCTCGTCCCACGCGTAGTGGAAGAGCGAGTCGGAGACCTTGGCGAACTGGAAGTCGTCGTAGAACGCGTCGACTTCGGCCACCGTCTTGTTCAGCCGCGACAGGATCCACCGGTCGGTGGCCGTCATCCGCTCCGGCTCCGGCAGCGGGCCGTCGATCGTCGCGCCGTTCATCAGCGCGAAGCGCGTGGCGTTCCAGATCTTGTTGGCGAAGTTGCGGGAGGCCTGGACCCAGTCCTCGCCGATCGGCACGTCCGCACCCGGGTTGGCGCCACGGGCGAGCGTGAAGCGCACCGCGTCCGACCCGTACGCGTCCATCCAGTCGATCGGGTCCACCGCGTTCGGGTTCGACTTCGACATCTTCTTGCCGAACTCGTCACGGACCAGACCGGTCAGGGCGACCGTCTTGAACGGGACCTGGTCCTCCATCGCGTACAGACCGAACATCATCATCCGGACGACCCAGAAGAAGATGATGTCGTGCCCGGTGAGGAGCACGTCCGTCGGATAGAACTTCGCGAGGTCCTCGGTCTCCTCCGGCCAGCCCAGCGTGGAGAACGGCCACAGGCCGGACGAGAACCAGGTGTCGAGAACGTCCTCGTCCTGCGTCCACCCCTCGGCCGCCGTCCCCGGCGCCTGCTCGTCGGGCCCGACGCAGACGACTTCGCCCGCCGGCCCGTACCAGACCGGGATGCGGTGGCCCCACCACAACTGCCGTGAGATGCACCAGTCGTTGAGGTTGTCGACCCAGTCGAAGTACCGCTTCTCCATCTCCTTCGGGTGGAGCGCGACGCGCCCGTCACGGACGGCGTCACCGGCCGCGGCGGCGAGCGTCTCGACCTTGACCCACCACTGCAGCGACAGGCGCGGCTCGATGGTCGTCTTGCACCGCGAGCAGTGCCCGACGGAGTGCACGTACGGCCGCTTCTCGGCGACGATCCGGCCCTGCTCGCGCAGCGCGGCGACGATCGCCGAACGCGCCTCGAACCGGTCCAGGCCCTGGAACGGACCCGGCACGGTGATGACCGCACGCTCGTCCATGATCGTCAGGGTTTCGAGGTCGTGCCGCAGCCCGATGGCGAAGTCGTTCGGGTCGTGGGCGGGCGTCACCTTCACGGCACCCGTGCCGAACTCCGGGTCGACGTGCGTATCGGCGACGACCGGGATCGTCCGGTCGGTCAGCGGCAGCTTGATCCGCTTGCCGATCAGATGCGCGTACCGCGCGTCGTCCGGGTGCACGGCGACCGCGGTGTCACCGAGCATCGTCTCGACGCGGGTGGTCGCGACGACGACCGTCTCGTCCCCGTCCCCGTACTTCAGGGAGACCAGCTCGCCGTCGTCGTCCTGGTAGTCGACCTCGATGTCCGAGATGGCCGTCAGACAGCGCGGGCACCAGTTGATGATGCGCTCGGCGCGGTAGATCAGACCGTCGTCGTACAGGTCCTTGAAGATCTTCTGGACGGCGCGGGACAGCCCCTCGTCCATGGTGAACCGCTCACGCGACCAGTCGAGGCCGGCCCCGAGCCGCTTGAGCTGGCCCAGGATGCGGCCGCCGTACTCGCTCTTCCACTGCCACGTCTTCTCGACGAAGGCCTCGCGGCCGATGTCCTGCCGCGACTTGCCCTCCTCGGCGAGCTGCTGCTCCACCTTGTTCTGCGTCGCGATACCGGCGTGGTCCATGCCGGGCAGCCACAGCGTCTCGTACCCCTGCATGCGCTTGCGGCGCGTGAGGGCGTCCATGAGCGTGACCTGGAACGCGTGCCCCAGGTGCAGCGCGCCGGTGACGTTCGGCGGCGGGATGACGATCGTGTACGGCTCCTTCTCGCTCTTGGCATCAGCGGTGAAGTAGCCCCGTTCCACCCAGCGCTCGTACAGCGCCCCCTCTACGTCGGCCGGCGCGTACTGGGTCGGCAGTTCGGAGGTGGGCGCTGGGTTCTGCTGCTGAGAGTTCTCGGTCACGCAGCCAGTTTAGAGGGGTTCCGAAGTGGCTGTGCCCCGGGTTTTCGTCGTGGGGCCGGAGAGGCGCACAGTCCCGTAGTCAGCTGCATCGCACGAGGATGTGCTGGTGCTTGCACAGCGGGCGTCACTGGTGGTGACACTGCGCCTGCGTCCAGCTTCGTACTGGTCCGAGGACCGGTCCGAAGCAGGGGCCGCTGACTCGGCCCCGCGTCGCCGCAACGCACACGCACGCGTGCGAATGTTGCGGGAGCTGTTCCGGTCCGCGTGATCAACGAATCCGCAGGACCGGCAAGCGAACCGCGCCTGGGAGACCCGGTTCGCCTTGTCGATGTGGCCGCACTCGGCGCAGGTACGGGATGTGTACGCCGGATCGACGTACACCACTGGCACTCCCGCCCTACGGGCCTTGTACGCGCTGAACTCCCCGAGCTGGTGAAACGCCCAGGAACTCAAGGTGGCCCGTTGGGGCTTCCTCAGCCGTACCCGCTCGCGGATGCCCCGTAGATCCTCCAGGGCGATCCCGCGATCGGTGCGTTGCGCCTCGGCCACCACATGCTTCGCGATCTTGTGATTGATGTCCTTCGCCCGTCGTCCCTCCTTGCGGCGCCGCTTCCTCAAGCGCCGCTTGGCCGAGGGCGTGTTCTTTCTCTGCAGCTTGGAGCGCAGAACGCGCTCGCGGACCCGTGCGCGGTTCATCTCTCGGCCGGCCATGACCTCGCCGTCCGATGTGGTGGCGATGTTCACGATCCCCAGGTCAATCCCCAGGAAGTCCACTGGCTCTGCGTTCGGCGTGGCTTCAGGGACCTCGCACGTGGCGTGCAGGAACCACTTACCGTCCCGATACACGAGATCGGACTCGCCCCGGCGATGGAGATCCAGCGTAGCCAGTTGGTCGGGCGAGCCGACGATGGCCACGTCCTTCATCCGCCCCTTGACGGTCCACACAGAGACCCGTCGCTGATCGATCTGCCAGGAGAGCATCCGGTCGTCGAAGGGTTGTGCCGCATCGGGCCGGAACGAGAGGGGCTTCCCGGCCGCCCTTCGATATCGCCGCGAGTCGGCCTTGCCGAGGCGTCCAGCCTTCAGATTCGCCTTCAGTGCCGCGTAGGCGTCGCACGTCTTCTTGATGACGTGCTGCGCGGCCTGGGCCCCGAGCCCCCACCGTTCTTTCACATCGCCGTAGGTCAGCTTCCGCAAGTCGAGCTTCTGCGTGACTCCCTGCTCGAAGCCACCGTGCTGACCCAGGAGGCGGCCTCGTTGCACGCGTGCAGGGTTGCCTCAAGCGCCGACGCCTGGGCAGGCGTTGGCTCCAACTTGACCTGCACAACCAGCTTCACGTCCGCGACGTCACCCATCGCCCAGGCCCACTGCATTCGAACACCGGGAACTCTCTGACGGTCGGCCCGGACGCCCGCCATTCGTCTCAGGATGGCCCCGAAACCGAATCCGTGGGACCGAACCGCACGCGCGTACGTCAGGATGTCGGAAGCACATAAACCACGGGAGGGAACCCCAGTAATGAGCCACAACCAGCCGGGCCCGTACGGAGGCCAGCCGCAGCAGCCCGGGCCGTACGGCCAGCAGCCGCAGCCGGGCCCGTACGGCCAGCAGCCCCAGGCCCCGCAGCCCGGCTACGGGTACCCGCAGCAGGCACCGCAGCCCGGCTACGGTTACCCGCAGCAGGCTCCGCCCGGGGTTCCGCCGCAGCAGCCGAATCCGTACGGCCAGCCCCAGCAGCCCTACAGCCAGCCCCAGCAGCCGGGCCCCTACGGCCAGCAGCCGCAGGACGTCTACGGCCAGTACCCGCCGGCTCCGCCGCAGGGCGGCGGCAAGAAGAAGACGGGTCTCATCATCGCGGCGGTCGCCGTGGTGGCGGCGATCGGCGTGGGCGCGTACTTCGTGTTCGGCGGGGGCGGTGGCGGCGCCTCGGTCGCGGACGACGGCGCGCACAAGCTGACGACTCCGGCGACGGTGCTGGGCGAGTACAAGAAGGACGCCAGCAACTCCTCGTCCGGCGACGGCTTCGACGACCAGGACATGAAGGACGCCGAGAAGAACGGCCTGAAGAACGGCAAGCCGGTCAACGCCGCCTACCAGGTCCAGGACACCTCCAACCCGTTGGGCGCCAAGATGTTGCAGTTCACCGGCGTCTACGGGGAGATCTCCGACCCGGAGAAGGTCGTCGACGGCATGTTCGCCAAGGCGGCACTCCAGGCGACGAAGGACGAGAGCGACAGCGAGGGCAAGGCCGAGCTCGTCGGCAGCCCCACGAACTACAGCACGGACGACTACATCCTGAAGTGCCAGGAGTTGAAGTACGAGAGCAAGGACTCCTCGTCCAGCAGCGCCGGAATGCCCAAGACGATGCACATGCCCGTCTGCATCTGGGGCGACCACAGCACCGCCGCGGTGGTCATCCCGCTGGAGGTCGCGGACATGATGGCCGGCAAGCAGCCGGACCTGAAGGCGTCCTCGGACATCGCGACGAAGCTGCGCACGGAGGTCCGCGTCAAGGCGTGACCGCTCCTGACAGCGCATGAGAGGGGCCCCGGTCGGATGTCCGACCGGGGCCCCTCTCTACGTCAACCGCGCAGCGGCTACGCCGACTTCTGCTCCCCGTTGCCGTTCCCCCGCACCTCGCGCGGGATCAGCGTCGGGTTCACGTTCGAGTGGACGGCTTCGGCGGTGATGACCACGCGCGCGACGTCCTTCCTCGACGGGACCTCGTACATCACCGACTGGAGGACTTCCTCCATGATGGCGCGCAGGCCGCGCGCTCCGGTGCGGCGCAGGATCGCCTGGTCGGCGATGGCCTCCAGGGCCTCGCGCTCGAAGTCCAGCTCCACGCCGTCGAGTTCGAAGAGGCGCTGGTACTGCTTGACCAGCGCGTTGCGCGGCTCGACGAGGATCTGCAGCAGCGCCTCGCGGTCGAGGTTGTGCACGCTCGTGATCACGGGGAGACGGCCGATGAACTCCGGGATCATCCCGAACTTCACCAGGTCCTCCGGCATGACCTCCTGGAACTGGTCCTTCTCCTCCAGCTCGCGCTTGGAGTGGATCGTCGCGCCGAAGCCGATGCCCTTGGCGCCGGCCCGCGACTCGATGATCTTCTCCAGGCCGGCGAAGGCGCCGCCCACGATGAAGAGGACATTCGTGGTGTCGATCTGAATGAACTCTTGATGCGGGTGCTTGCGGCCGCCCTGCGGCGGGACCGAGGCCGTCGTGCCTTCGAGGATCTTCAGCAGGGCCTGCTGGACGCCCTCGCCGCTCACATCGCGGGTGATCGACGGGTTCTCCGACTTGCGGGCCACCTTGTCGATCTCGTCGATGTAGATGATGCCCGTCTCGGCCTTCTTGACGTCGTAGTCAGCGGCCTGGATGAGCTTCAGCAGGATGTTCTCGACGTCCTCGCCGACATAGCCCGCCTCCGTGAGCGCCGTCGCGTCGGCGATGGCGAACGGGACGTTCAGCATGCGGGCCAGCGTCTGCGCGAGGAGCGTCTTGCCCGAGCCGGTCGGGCCGAGGAGCAGGATGTTGGACTTCGCGAGTTCGATCGCGTCGTCACGGCTCGCCGCCCCGCCGTTCTCACCGGCCTGGACGCGCTTGTAGTGGTTGTACACCGCCACGGAGAGCGCCTTCTTGGCGGACTCCTGGCCTACGACGTAACCCTCGAGGAACTCGTAGATCTCGCGCGGCTTGGGCAGTTCCTCCCAGCGCACTTCACTTGTCTCTGCGAGCTCTTCCTCGATGATCTCGTTGCAGAGGTCGATGCACTCGTCGCAGATGTATACACCGGGGCCTGCGATGAGCTTCTTGACCTGCTTCTGGCTCTTTCCGCAGAACGAGCACTTGAGCAGATCGCCGCCGTCACCGATGCGTGCCACGAGGTGCTTCCCCTTCGCCTGGGAGACGCCACGTTCAGCGACTCCTGGTGCCTGTATCCGACGGTACCTTGCCGGGCCCCCCGTTCGGGCCCCCCTTGGCACGGTTCACTTCGACGAGCGCCCCTCGAAAGGCTCGAGAAGCTCAAGAAACCGGGTGAACCGTGCCGGGGAGTGGCAGACGATACAACGCCTCGTCAGGCGATTGCCTCGTTGTTCATCTTGCGCGTCGAGATGATCTGGTCGACCAGACCGTACGCGAGCGCGTCCTCGGCCGTCAGGATCTTGTCGCGCTCGATGTCCTCGCTGATCTTCTCCAGCGGGGTCGTCGAGTGCTTGGCCAGCATCTCCTCCAGCTGCGTACGCATCCGGAGGATCTCGTTGGCCGCGATCTCCAGGTCGGAGAGCTGCTCGCGGCCGGTGCCGCCGGAGGGCTGGTGGATCAGCACGCGCGCGTTCGGCAGCGCCATGCGCTTGCCCGGGGTGCCGGCGGCGAGCAGGACGGCGGCGGCCGAGGCGGCCTGGCCCATGCAGACCGTCTGGATGTCCGGCTTCACGAACTGCATCGTGTCGTAGATGGCCGTGAGGGCCGTGAACGAGCCGCCGGGGCTGTTGATGTAGATGGAGATGTCGCGGTCCGGGTCCATCGACTCCAGGCACAGCAGCTGCGCCATGACGTCGTTGGCGGAGGCGTCGTCGATCTGCACGCCGAGGAAGATCACGCGCTCCTCGAAGAGCTTCGCGTACGGGTCGTACTCACGCACGCCCTGCGAGGTGCGCTCGACGAAGCGCGGGATCACGTAGCGGTTGTCGACCTGCGGACCCGTGTAGAGGCCGCTGCCGGGGATGTTGTTCATGATGGTCCGTGTTCCGTCCTGGTGAGGGAGGCAGTGGGCTTGGGGCCGGTGCTGAGTCGGTGCGAACCGATCAGGCGCCCGTGCCGCCGCCGCCCGGAACACCCGTAGCGGCAGAGATGATCTCGTCGATGAGGCCGTACTCCTTGGCCTCATCGGCCGTGTACCAGCGGTCGCGGTCACCGTCACGGATGATCGTCTCGATCGTCTGGCCCGAGTGCTCGGCCGTGATCCTCGCCATGCGGTGCTTCGTACGCAGCAGGTACTCGGCCTGGATCTTGACGTCGGAGGCCGTGCCGCCGATGCCCGCGGAGCCCTGGTGCATCAGGATGTCGGTGTTCGGGAGCGCGAAGCGCTTGCCCGCCGTGCCGCCGGTGAGCAGGAACTGGCCCATCGAGGCCGCCATGCCCATACCGATGGTGATGACATCGTTCGGGATGTACTGCATGGTGTCGTAGATCGCCATGCCGGCCGTCACCGAACCACCGGGGCTGTTGATGTAGAGGTAGATGTCCTTGTCCGGGTCCGCGGCAAGGAGCAGCATCTGCGCGGTGATCTTGTTGGCGATGTCGTCGTCGACCTGCTGGCCGAGGAAGATGATCCGCTCGCCGAGCAGCCGGTTGTAGACATGGTCGCCGAGGCCACCGCCGATGGACGGCTCGCCGGCGGCGGAAGGCATCAGATTCGTCACGTATCCACCTGCTCGTCTCTGACGGCCTCGTGCCGTCTTGCGTCTCTTACTGAGGCCGGGGCCCTCGCTCGGAGACTCCCCTGCCCTCGTATTCATGGACCCTAACGCGCGGGTCCCTCCGAGGAATCCCGCGAAGGGAACTGTTCGCTGTGAGCGCAGGTTCGCTCTGCTCGGGGGCGGGCCGGGGGCGCGGGTTGTACGTGGCTGGTCGCGCCCACGCGGCTGAGCCCCGCACATGGACACAGCCCCGCGCCCCTGCCGGGGCGCAGCAGGCCCCCGGGACACGTGTCCCGGGGGCCTGCTGCGTCTACCGCTGGGAGGGATCAGGCCTCGGACTTCGCCTGGTCCTCGCCGGAGGTCTCAGTGGCGGCCTCGGTGGCTTCAGCGGCCTCCGTGGTCTCCTCCTCGTCGTCCTCAAGGTCGACGACCTCGCCGTTGGTGTCCTTGACCGTGGCGGCCTCGACGACCACGGCAAGGGCCTTGCCGCGGGCGACCTCGCCGACCAGCATCGGGACCTGGCCGCCTTCGACGACGGCCTGGGCGAACTGGTCGGGCGACATGTTGGAGGAAGCGGCGCGACGCATGAGGTGCTCGGTGAGCTCCTCCTGGTTCACGTTCAGCTTCTCCTTGTTGACGAGCTCGTCAAGGACGAACTGCGTCTTGATGCCCTTGACCGCCTGCTCGCGGGTCTCGGCGTCGAACTCCTCGACCGTCTTGCCCTGGATCTCGAGGTACTTCTCGATGTCCAGGCCCATCTGGCCGAGCTGGTGGTGCTCGAGGTTGTGCTTGCGGGTCTGGACCTCGTCCTCGAGCAGCTTCTCGGGAACGGGGACCTCGACCAGCTCGAGCAGCTTCTCCAGGACGCGCTCCTGGGCCTGCGTGGCCTGGTCGTACTGCTTCATGTTCTCGAGGCGCTTGCGGCTGTCGGCCTTCAGCTCGTCGAGGGTGTCGAACTCGGAGGCGAGCTGGGCGAACTCGTCGTCCAGTGCCGGGAGTTCACGGGCGGCGACCTGGGTGACCTTGACGGTGACCTCGGCCTCCTTGCCTTCGGCGGAGCCGCCCTTCAGCTCGGAGGTGAAGGTGGCCTCGCCACCGGCCTCCAGGCCCTTGACGGCCTCGTCGATGCCTTCGAGGAGCTCACCGGAACCGATGGTGTAGGAGACGCCGGAAGCGACTCCGTCCTCGAGGACCTCGCCCTCGACCTTGGCCTCCAGGTCGATCGTCACGACGTCGCCGTCCTCGGCGGCGCGCTCGACCGGGGAGGTCGACGCGAAGCGCTCCTGGAGCTGCTCCACGGACTTGTCGACGTCCTCTTCGCTGACCTCGACGGCGTCCACCTCGACCTCGATGCCGGAGTAGTCCGGGATCTCGATGGCCGGGCGGATGTCGACCTCGGCGGTGAAGTTCAGCGTTTCGCCGTCCTTCAGCTCCGTGATGTCGACCTCGGGCTGGCCCAGGACGTTGAGCTCGGCCTCGTTGACAGCCTCGGTGTAGAACTTCGGAAGCGCGTCGTTGACGGCTTCCTCCAGGACGGCACCGCGGCCGAACCGCTGGTCGATGATGCGGGCGGGGATCTTGCCCTTACGGAAGCCCTTCACCGTGACCTGCTGGTTGATCTTCTTGTACGCCGCGTCGAGGCTGTCCTTGAGCTCCTCGAAGGGCACCTCAATGCTGAGCCGAACCCGGGTCGGGTTCAGGGTCTCGACGGCGCTCTTCACGGTTCGGTCTCCTTGGGGGCTGACTTTAGGGATCGTGCCCGGCTTAGAGACACACGGGCATGCAGCTTGCATAGTAACGGCACGCCGGAGCACACCCACAACGCGATCTTGGGGTTCGCTCCGGTAATGACGCCCGTGGAGGGTCCGCGGTCGTCGTGTCGCCGCGGCAACGCTGGTCGGGGTGGCGGGATTTGAACCCACGGCCTTCCGCTCCCAAAGCGGACGCGCTACCAAGCTGCGCCACACCCCGTCGGTGCGACACGTAGGGTACATGCCCGCGGACGCCGCGGCTTCCGCATTGTGGAGCGCACTGTGAGGTACGTCGCGGCGCACGCCCTGGGGCGCGTCGGGGGGAGTGACAAGGGGGTGTGCGAGCGGGGCCCGGGACCCGCTACGATGCTTTTCGTGCCGCGGTCGGTGACCTGGGGCGCAAGCTGTGCGGGTGTAGCTCAATGGTAGAGCCCTAGTCTTCCAAACTAGCTACGCGGGTTCGATTCCCGTCACCCGCTCTCGATCAAGGCCTCCGGCCCGGTTCCGCCATGGCGGACCGGACCGGGGGCTTTTTCGTGCCCCCGGCCTGCGACCTGCTCGCCGGTGCTCAGAAATTGATCGCGCTGATACTGCTCGCGACGGAGTTGAGGAAGTTGTTGATCGCGGGGGCCATTCCGGTCGAGGCCAGGAAGAAGCCGAAGAGCACCGCCACTATGGCGGGCCCCGCCTTGATCGAGCCGCCCCGCATCAGTACTACGAGGACGATCGCCAACAACAGCACCACTGACAGCGAAATGGCCACACTGATCACACCCTAGGTCGGTCCGCTCTCCCGGCCCGGGGGGCACAGCCCCACACACCCCCCGCCAGAACCATCGTGCCACCAACACGGCGTCCGTATGCGGCCCGTGACGCATCGTCGGCCACGCGCGCGTGGCGGCGCGGGAGCCGATCACCCTTGGGGCGCATGAGCCGTGCACGTCGGCGGGGTGGCCGCGTGGTGCGTGGGGGCACGTAATTCGGCTTGATCGTTTCCATGGCCGCACATGCGGCCCACACATGCCCTTCGCATGCCACCCCCGCTTTTCCCGCACTTCCCCCCTGGCGTACACACAGGAAATCGGTGGGATTCGGCGGCTGAATAGCAGCGCTCGGAAGATAAGTCCTTTGCCGGAGTGACAATTGCCACGAACGCGGCAATACCCCCGATCCGCCTGCGGGTATTATGCGGCGTTTAAGAGGGATTAACTGTGTGATAACGGACAGATCGCCAATGGTTCGATGTCGTACGACGTGACGATGACTTCTTCGAATCCGGGGTATCCGGGGCCGGTAAGGAGGATTCGAGTTGAGGGTTTTACGAAAACGCAGAGGCCCTACTAGGGTGCCTCAGATGTTCCACACTGCCATGACCCCCGCCGGCGCAGTGCGGTCCCGGATCGGCTCCCCGAGCTCCTGGTGGGAGGGCCTGTGACCAACTCGCTGTATCCCCACGGCTCGCATCGCGCCCCACTGCCCGCAGCCGCGGTTCCGTCCCCCGGAGCCACTTCCGCCCCGTCCCCCGCTTCCGCTCCCCCCGCATCCGCACCGGCCCCCGCTCCGGCCGGCGCCGCCACGCCCAAACAGCGGGACGCGTTCTTCGACAACGCCAAGTACCTGGCCATCGTGTTCGTCGCGATGGGCCATTCCTGGGAACCCCTGACGGACGGCAGCCGTACCGCCGAAGCGCTGTACATGATCGTCTACACGTTCCACATGCCGGCGTTCATCATCATCTCCGGCTACTTCTCCCGCAGCTTCGACATGCGGCCGGACCGGCTCAGGCGCCTGATCACCGGCGTCGCCGTGCCGTACGTCCTCTTCGAGGTCGCGTACACGCTCTTCAAGCGGACCGCCGGGGACGATCCCGACTACCCGTTCAGCCTGCTCGACCCGTGGTTTTTGACCTGGTTCCTGGTCGCCCTGTTCATCTGGCGGCTCACCACGCCGCTGTGGAAGGTCATCCGCTGGCCGGTCCCGATCGCCCTCGGCATCGCCGTGCTCGCCTCGGTCTCGCCCGACATCGGTGACGACCTCGACCTGCAGCGCGTCCTGCAGTTCCTTCCCTTCTTCGTGCTCGGCCTGTTCATGAAGCCGGAGCACTTCCAGCTGGTGCGGCGGCGCGAGGTGCGGATCCTGTCCGTGCCGATCGCCGCGTGCGCGCTCGTCCTGGCGTACTGGGCCGCTCCGCGGATGTCGTCCGCGTGGTTCTACCACCGCGACAGCGCGCAGGAACTGGGCGCGCCATGGTGGGCCGGGGTCGTGATGACGCTCGCCCTGATCGGCTGCTCGCTCGTGCTCACCGCGTGCTTCTTCGCCTGGGTGCCGCGGCGCAAGATGTGGTTCACGGTGCTCGGCGCCGGAACCCTGTACGGGTATCTGCTGCACGGGTTCCTGGCGAAGGGGTCCCGGTTCTGGGGCTGGTTCGACGCGGACTGGCTGCACGAGCCGTTGGGGCAGGTCGCCGTCACGGTGATCGCCGCGGCGGTCGTGACCGTGCTGTGCACGCCGCCGGTGCGGCGGATCTTCCGCTTCGCCATGGAGCCGAAGATGGAGTGGGCCTTCAAGAAGGACGCCGCCCAGCTGGCGCGGGCGCGCAACAAGAGCTAGTAGGTGCGCAGGCCCAGAAGTGTGCGCATCGTCGCGTACTTCCGGGTCAGCCGGGCCCGGGTCGTCTCGTCCAGGACCGCGAGGCGGGCCGGGTCCGCGTTGTGGGCCAGGTCCGCCTCTTTGACCAGCCGGGCGCCGGGCGTCGACAGGATGCGGGCGGCGTACGTCTCCGGGGGCTCGCCGGGCCGCTTCGTCAGGGCGCGGACGACCGCCTTGGTCTGCTCCGGCAGCGCGGCCCCGGCCAGCCACTCCTCGGTGAGGGCGTCGTCCTCGACCGCGTCGTGCAGCCACGCCGCCGCCACCTGCTCGTCCGTCCCGCCCCGCGCCCGTACACCGTCGGCGACCGCGCGCAGGTGCTCGGCGTAGGGCCGCCCGGCCTTGTCCCGCTGACCGGCGTGGGCCGTGCGGGCCAGGGTCTCGATCTCCTCCAGCGTCATCATGGGGCGACCCTAGACGCAGGTCTTCTACGGTTTTTCCCTCAGCGCCAGCCGTGCGGGGAGGGCCGTCGCGCCCAGGCCGAGGAGCAGGGCCGCTCCGGCGAAGGACCCGTAGAGCATCGGCGGGACGTACGGGTTCTCGCCGGTGAGGCCGTTCATCATCGGGATCAGTGTCGCGAGGGCGATCCCCGTGCCCAGGACGATGCCGGCGCCCGCCACGAGCAGCGCCTCCCAGCGGATCATGCGGAGCACCTGGCGGCGGGTGGAGCCGATCAGGCGGAGCGTGCCGAGTTCGCGGCGGCGGTCCAGGACGGACATGACCAGGGTGTTGACGGCGGCGATCGCCGCGAACCCGCCGAGGACGGCGGCCATGGTGGTGTTGGCCCAGGCGTTGAGTTCACGGTCCAGGGACTGGGCGGTGGTGTAGTCGGCGCGGGCGAGTGGGGTGCCGAGCGCGGAGAGGGCGCGGGTCGTGCCGCCCTTCGTCCACAGTTCGGTGTCGTACGGGTCCGTGAGGTGGCCCGTCAACGCCGCCCGGGGCAGGGTGACTTGGGAGAGGCCCAGGCCGCGTTCGTACGTCGCCGAGACCCTCGGGGACGCCTTCGTGCCGTCGGGCAGGCGCAGGGCGACGCGGTCGCCGACCCGCACGTGGGCCGAGCGGGCCAGGGCCGCGTCCAGGGCCACCGTGCGCGGGTCGGTGAGGTCGATCGCGCCCCGGGTGACCAACAGGTCCTGCACGCGGGCGAGGTCCTTCGCCGTGCCGGTGACGGCCTGCGCCGACGCCGACTCCAGCCAGCGGTCGCCGCCGGAGCCCGCCGGGACGAGGACCGAGGTCTTGAGCAGGCCCACGGATGCGGTGACTCCGGACGTCCGCCCTGCCCTGGCCACCGAGCCGGGCGCGAGGCCCGCGTGCGCCGTGACGATGTGGTCGGCCGTGATGCCCGCCTTCTGCTGGTCCGCCGCGACGTGGTCCTCGCTGGTGTGCATGAAGACCAGCACCGAGGAGAACGCCATCGCGAGGACGATCGGGGTGATCGCGGAGGCGAGGCGGCGGGCGTTGGTACGGGAGTTGGCGGCCGCGAGCGAGGCGGACGCGCCCGCGCCGCGCAGCGGGAGGCCGAAGAGCGCGGCGCACAGCCGGGCCACGAGCGGGCCGAGCAGCGCGACGGCGAGCATGAAGCACATGACGACGCCGAGTGCCGCGTTGGCCGCGTCGTCGCCGCTCTGGGTGGCGGCGAGGACCGCGAGGAAGGTCCCGCCCACGGCGGCCGCGACGCCCAGCGGTGTACGGATCCAGCCGGGGCGCAGCCGCTCGACGGACGCCTCGGTGAGGGCCTGGCCCGGCTTGATGCGGGAGGGGCGGCGGGCCGCCGCGTACCCGGCGAGGAGGCCGGTGAGGATCGCCGTGCCGACGGCGGTGAGCAGAGGTACGTAGGAGACCGAGAGGTGGACGGCCTCGGGGACCGCGCCCTTGGCCTGGAGCTGGCCGAACCACCAGCGGGCGAGTGCGATGCCGGGCAGGCAGCCGAGGGCGCCCGCGAGCGGGGCGACCAGGAGGGTCTCGGTGGCGATGGTGCGGCGGATCTGGCGCGGGGTGGTGCCGATGGCGCGCAACAGGGCGTATTCGCGGGCGCGTTGGCCGACGGAGAGGGCGACGGTGCCGGCCGCGGTGAACACGGCGACCGCGGTGGCGATGCCGCCGAACGAGCCGCCGAGGCCGGTCAGGTTCTCCTTGGCGTAGGCGAGAGCGCCGTTCTCGGCGGCGCCGCGGTCGTCGCCCGTGTGCACCTGGGCCGACTGCGCGGCGCCCGAAAGGGCGTGCGTCACCTGGGACTTGAGGGTGGCGGCGGTGATGCCGTTCTTCGGGAGAACGGCGATCGCGTCGACGCGGCCCGGGTGGCCGGAGGTGTGGAATGCCTCGGAGTCCGCGAACCAGACGGCGGGTGCCTCGGTGGTGCCCGAGACGCGGTACGTGTGCGGGCCCTCGGGCGTATTGAGCGTGACGCGGTCGCCGACCCGGGCGCCGGAGAGGACCACCTCGCCGGCGCCCGGGGCCCGGCCTGCTGACAGTTTCTCGCCGGTGAAGGCGGTGGAACCCCAGTTGTGGGCCGTGACGGAAGCGCCTTCGCGCTGCACGGGGAAGCTGATGTCGGCGATCGCCGTACGCGCTCCGGGGGCCGAAGCAGCCTTTTCCACAAGGGAGTTGGCGATTCGGGCGCGGTCCGGCAGCGGCACCGCCTCGTCCTCGCGGTCCTCGCCCGAGCCGGTGACGTAGTGGGCGCGCTGGTCGGCGGAGACCACGACGGGGGCGCCCGCGTACCGCTCGGCCGGGACCGAGGCGCGCAGGCCCGTCTCCAGGAGGATGCCGCAGGCCGCGACGATCAGGGCGGACATCATCAGGGCGACGAACGTGCCGGCGAACGCCGCGGGCTTGAAGCGGAGGGCCGCGCGGGCCAGGCCGTTGGGGCGGAACATCAGGCGGCCGCCCCTGCCGGTGTGCGCGCGGACAGGGTGCGCATGCGGGCGGCGATGCGGTCCGCTCCGGCGCCCTCCAGTTGGTCGACGAGCGCGCCGTCGGCGAGGAACAGGACACGGTCCGCGTGGGCGGCGGCGGCCGGGTCGTGCGTGACCATGACGACGGTGGCGCCCATCCGGTCGACGGCGGAGCGCAGCAGTCCCAGGATCTCGGCGGCGGTCGTGGTGTCGAGGGCGCCGGTCGGCTCGTCCGCGAAGATCACGTCGGGGCTGGTGACCAGGGCGCGGGCGATGGCGACGCGCTGCTGCTGGCCGCCGGAGAGCTGGCCGGGCCGGCGCCGCGCCTTGTCGGCGAGGCCGACCTGCGCGAGCACGTCCGCGGCGCGGCGCTTGTCCGGGCGCGTGCCGGCCAGGCGCATCGGGAGCAGCACGTTCTGCTCGACGGTGAGCGAGGGCAGCAGGTTGAAGGCCTGGAAGACGAAACCGAGGCGGGTGCGGCGCAGGGCCGTGAGCTTGTTCTCGCTCATCCCCGTGATGGTGGTGCCGCCGAGGGCGACGGTGCCGTCGGTGGGCCGGTCGAGCCCGGCCGCGCACTGCAGGAACGTGGACTTGCCGGAGCCGGATGGGCCCATCACGGCGGTGAACGTGCCGCTGGGCAGGGCCAGTTCGATGCCGCGCAGGGCGTGCACGGCGGAGCTTCCGCGGCCGTACTGGCGGCGTACCCCGCGCAGTTCGACGGCCCAGTTCCCGGCGGGCGCGGCGACGGGTCCCTCGCGCCGGTCGTGCTGCCGCTTCTTGCGCAGGCCCATGGTCGCCCTCTCGTACGTCTTCGATGTGATGTCTCGAACGTACGGATCCGGGGCCGGTCGCAGCCATGAGGGCGGCTGGCGGATCGGGGGTGGGGAGAACCCCCGGTCCGTGCTCCCGGGAGACCACCAGCAATCGTTTGGTAATCTAAGTATTGACGCGTTCTTGACGATCCCTTTACCAAGGAGGAACGGGCCCATCGGACACGCAGACACCTTGATCGCCATGGGTGGCGCCTTTCTCGCCGCCGCCGTCCTCGCCCGCCTCGGCGGACGCATCGGACTCCCCACCATCCCCCTGTTCATCCTGGCCGGGATCCTCCTCGGCCCGCACACCCCCGGCATCGTGCTCGTCGCCGACCCGCACGACCTGGAGATGCTCTCCGCGCTCGGCCTGGTGCTGCTGCTCTTCTACCTCGGCCTCGAATTCCATCTCGACGACCTCAAGGCGGGCGGCCGCAGGATGGCCGTCGCCGGAGCGACCTACCTCGTCCTGAACGTCGGCGCCGGCCTCGGTTTCGGATTCGCCCTCGGCTGGGGCACCTCCGAAGCTCTGGTCCTCGCCGGGGTGCTCGGGATCTCCTCGTCCGCCATCGTCACCAAGGTGCTCGTGGACACCGGGCGGCTCGGCAACCCCGAGACCAAGCCGATCCTGGGCATCATCGTGGTCGAGGACATCTTCCTCGCGCTGTACCTGGCGGCACTGCAGCCGATCCTGTCCGGCGCCGACTCACTGGCCGCCGCGGTCATGGACGGCGGCAAGGCGTTCGGGTTCCTGCTGCTGCTCGCGCTCGCGGCCCGGTTCGGTACGAAGGTCGTCGGCAAGCTGTTCAACACCAAGGACGACGAGCTACTGGTGATCTCGTTCCTCGGTGCGGCCGTGTTCGTGGCCGGAGTCTCGGAGTGGTTCGGCGTCGCGGACGCGATCGGTGCGTTCATGGTCGGTCTGATGCTCGGCTCGACCACGTCCGGCGAGCGGATCCGCAAGCTCGTCCATCCGTTGCGGGATGCCTTCGGCGCCATCTTCTTCTTCGCGTTCGGGCTGTCCATCGATCCCGGGGACCTGCCGAGTGTGGTGTGGCCCGTGCTTGCCGCTGTCGCGGTGACGCTGGTGATGAATGTGCTGGCCGGGTTGGGCGCCGCCCGGGTCTACGGGTTCGGGGCCGGGCCCGCCGCGAATATCTCTACGACGCTGTTGGCTCGGGGGGAGTTCGCGTTGATCCTGGCCACGATGGCCGCGGGCGCGGGCCTGGACGAGCGGCTCTCGCCGTTCATCGCGGGGTATGTGCTGGTGCTTGCCGTGCTTGGGCCTCTGGCGGCTGGGCGGTCGTCTTGGCTGGCCCGGATTTTGCCGGGCGCTGCCGCGCGGGAGCCGGAGCTTGAGCGCGTCGGGGCCGGGGTGTGACACCCGGCTTCCCGCCGTGGGGGCCGGGTTTTCGATGCCGAGTGCGAGCGCGTCGTGGCTGGGGTGTGACACCCGGCTTCCCGCCGTGGGGGCCGGGTTTTCGATGCCGAGTGCGAGCGCGTCGTGGCTGGGGTGTGACACCCGGCTTCCCGCCGTGGGGGCCGGGTTTTCGATGCCGAGTGCGAGCGCGTCGTGGCTGGGGTGTGACACCCGGCTTCCCGCCG
>NZ_JBIWKA010000022.1:0-154587 GCF_044765445.1 Streptomyces sp. NPDC102467
ATCTCCGCACCCCGCTGCTTCGAGATCGAGGCCCGGCTGCGAGAGGCCCTGGACATCCCCGTCTTCCACGACGACCAGCACGGCACCGCGATCGTGGTCCTCGCCGCCCTGACCAACGCGCTGCGCGTGGCGAACAAGGCGATCGGCGACATCCGCGTCGTCATGTCCGGTGCGGGCGCGGCCGGCACCGCCATCCTCAAGCTCCTCCTCGCGGCCGGCGTCAAGAACGCGGTCGTCGCCGACATCCACGGCGTCGTGCACGCGGACCGCGAGGACCTGAAGGACGCCAAGAGTGACTCGCCGCTGCGCTGGATCGCCGACAACACCAACCCCGAGGGCCTGACCGGCACGCTGAAGGAAGCGGTCGTCGGCGCCGACGTCTTCATCGGCGTCTCCGCGCCGAACGTCCTGGACGGCGCGGACGTCTCGGCCATGGCCGAAGGGGCCATCGTGTTCGCGCTCGCGAACCCGGACCCCGAGGTCGACCCGGCGATCGCCCGCGAGACGGCGGCAGTTGTCGCCACGGGCCGCTCCGACTTCCCCAACCAGATCAACAACGTCCTGGTCTTCCCCGGCGTCTTCCGCGGCCTGCTCGACGCCCAGTCGCGTACGGTCAACACGGAGATGATGCTGGCGGCCGCGACGGCCCTGGCCGACGTGGTCACCGAGGACGAACTCAACCCGAACTACATCATTCCGAGCGTCTTCAACGACAAGGTCGCGGGCGCCGTCGCAGGCGCTGTGCGCACCGCCGCGAAGGCCGCCGGAGTGGTTGTGACGGGTACCACGACCGTTTGAGGCCCGGCGCGTCGTGGAATGCGGGGCTGGTCGGGCCCTCTAGGGTGGCCGGGAAGCAGGCCCCCTGACCCGCCCAGTCCCAGGGTGATGAGGCTTTCCGCGTGCCCCCCACGGGTGCCGGATTGGCTTTACCGCCGCTGGTGGGGGCAGGATGCGTCTTCGGGCGCGAGGGTCCGGACAACGGACCCGGGTCCTGGGCCTGACCGAGACCCTGGCAGCATCGGCTTCGCTGTTGCCCAACATGCGGCTCGTCCGTATGGCACGCCTCAACGGCAAGAAGAACACGGGAGTACAAAAATGAACCGCAGTGAGCTGGTGGCCGCCCTGGCCGACCGCGCCGAGGTGACCCGCAAGGACGCCGACGCCGTGCTGGCCGCGTTCGCCGAGACGGTCGGCGAGATCGTTGCCAAGGGCGACGAGAAGGTCACGATCCCCGGCTTCCTGACCTTCGAGCGCACCCACCGTGCCGCTCGCACCGCTCGTAACCCGCAGACCGGCGAGCCGATCAACATCCCGGCCGGTTACAGCGTGAAGGTCTCCGCGGGCTCCAAGCTCAAGGAAGCCGCCAAGGGCAAGTAAGTCGCAGGGGCTGGTAGGTCTCAGCCTTCTCAGCCCTGCTCTGGCAGCGGAAGGGCGGTCACCCGAGTGCGGGTGACCGCCCTTCGGCGTGTCTCGTGCGGCCGTCGGCGAAAGCCGGTGAGGAAGCGCCGTGAGAAGGCGCTGTGAGAAGGCGTCAGCCCGCCGCGAGAGCGGCCGCGACGCCTGCCGGGCTCACTTGGTCGGCGGTCATGCCGCGCGGCCCGTACCGGGCGCCTGAGCGGCCGCCGGACCTGCCCCCAGCTGCGGGTACGCCGATGGGGGCCGCCCGGACATCCGGACGGCCCCCATCGACGTACAAGATCAGGACGGCTGCTGGCGCACGACTAGCCCAGGGCCTTCCCCGGCAGCTCGACCTTCGCGCCGAGCTCGACGAGCTTCTCCATGAAGTTCTCGTAACCGCGGTTGATCAGGTCGATGCCGTGCACCCGGGACGTGCCCTGCGCGGCGAGCGCCGCGATCAGGTACGAGAAGCCGCCGCGCAGGTCGGGGATGACCAGGTCGGCGCCCTCCAGCTTGGTCGGGCCCGAAACGACCGCGGAGTGCAGGAAGTTGCGCTGGCCGAAGCGGCAGTCGGAACTGCCCAGGCACTCGCGGTAGAGCTGGATGTGCGCGCCCATCTGGTTCAGCGCGGACGTGAAGCCGAGGCGCGACTCGTACACCGTCTCGTGCACGATCGACAGGCCCGTGGCCTGCGTCAGGGCCACGACCAGCGGCTGCTGCCAGTCGGTCTGGAAGCCCGGGTGGACGTCCGTCTCCAGCGCGATGGACTTCAACTGGCCACCGGGGTGCCAGAAGCGGATGCCCTCGTCGTCGATCTCGAAGGCGCCGCCGACCTTCCGGTACGTGTTGAGGAACGTCATCATCGAACGCTGCTGGGCGCCGCGCACGTAGATGTTGCCCTCGGTGGCGAGCGCCGCCGACGCCCAGGACGCCGCCTCCAGGCGGTCGGAGAGCGCGCGGTGGGTGTACCCGCCGAGCGTGTCGACACCCGTGATGCGGATGGTGCGGTCGGTGTCCATCGCGATGATCGCGCCCATTTTCTGCAGGACGCAGATCAGGTCCTCGATCTCCGGCTCCACGGCCGCGTTCGAGAGCTCCGTGACGCCCTCGGCGAGCACCGCGGTCAGCAGCACCTGCTCGGTGGCGCCGACCGAGGGGTAGGGCAGCTGGATCTTGGTGCCGCGCAGGCGCTGCGGGGCCTCCAGGTACTGGCCGTCCGCGCGCTTCTCGATCGTCGCGCCGAACTGCCGGAGCACCTCGAAGTGGAAGTCGATCGGCCGGCCGCCGATGTCGCAGCCGCCGAGCCCCGGAATGAACGCGTGGCCGAGGCGGTGCAGGAGCGGTCCGCAGAGCAGGATCGGGATCCGGGAGGAGCCCGCGTGCGCGTCGATGTCGGCGACGTTCGCCGACTCCACGTGCGAGGGATCCATCACCAGTTCGCCCGGTTCCTCACCGGGGCGGACCGTCACGCCGTGCAGCTGCAGCAGGCCGCGTACGACCCGGACGTCGCGGATGTCCGGGACATTGCGCAGTCGGCTCGGAGCACTGCCGAGCAGCGCGGCGACCATGGCCTTGGGCACCAGGTTCTTCGCGCCGCGGACACGGATCTCGCCCTCCAGCGGGGTTCCGCCGTGGACAAGCAGTACATCGTCGGTGACGGTCATGAATCTCGCGTTCCGATGAGGTGGGCAGGGGGCCAAGGGATAAGGGTAAGGGCGCGGAGCCGTGTGCTTGGAAGCCCAAGGACGCCTGGAACCGTCATGACTTCGCTACAACACGAACCGTTGCGAACCGGACACATGGGGTGACGGGGCGTGTCGCGTGCGCCCCGTGCGCTTCGATCCGCGCTGAGCTGCGCGCATGCGGGTCTTGCGCTTGCCTCCCCGCGCGCGGGCAATGTGCGGGATCATGTCTGGCATGACCGAGGTGTCCTCGCTCACAGGGCGACTGCTCGTGGCCACACCCGCCCTCGCGGACCCGAATTTCGACCGTGCGGTCGTCCTGCTCCTCGACCACGACAAGGGGGGCTCGCTCGGTGTTGTCCTCAACCGGCCGACCCCGGTGGACGTCGGCGACATCCTGGAGGGCTGGGGCGACCTGGCCGGTGAGCCGGGTGTCGTCTTCCAGGGCGGCCCGGTCTCGCTCGACTCGGCGCTCGGCGTCGCCGTGATCCCCGGCGAGGAGGGCCCGCTCGGCTGGCGCCGGGTGCACGGCGCGATCGGGCTCGTCGATCTGGAGGCGCCGCCGGAACTGCTCGCGGCGGCGCTCGGCTCGCTGCGGATCTTCGCCGGCTACTCCGGCTGGGGCCCGGGTCAGCTGGAGGGTGAGCTGAGCGACGGCGCCTGGTACGTCGTCGAGTCGGAGCCGGGGGACGTGTCCGCGACCCGGCCCGAGGGGCTGTGGCGCGCGGTGCTGCGCCGTCAGCGCGGCGAGCTGGCGATGGTGGCGACGTACCCCGACGATCCCTCGCTCAACTGACGGCGCCGGTGGCCCTTCGCGCTGCGGGCGGGCTTCAGTACCCTTGGCCCTTATGAGCACTCTTGAGCCCGAGCGCGGGACAGGTACGGGGACCCTCGTAGAGCCGACGCCGCAGACGTCGCACGGCGACGGCGACCACGAGCGCTTCGCCCACTATGTCCAGAAGGACAAGATCATGGCGAGCGCGCTCGACGGCACTCCGGTCGTCGCGCTCTGCGGCAAGGTGTGGGTGCCGGGCCGTGACCCGAAGAAGTATCCCGTGTGTCCCATGTGCAAGGAGATCTACGAGTCCATGGGCGCGGGCGGCGACAACGACAAGGGCAAGGACGGCGGCAAGGGCGGCAAGTAGGCGCCCCTCTTTCTCTTCCACGAGGCCCCTGGTGTGCGGTGACGCACAGCAGGGGCCTCTGTGCGTCGGCAGGTGTCTTCGGATGCGCGCCCGCGTCTTTGGTCTCACGTAAACCATTGCGCTCACTGGTCCAGTCCTTCTAGCCTCCATCCTGTTGTGCACAGCGAAACACCCATTGCGTATGTTGCAACGACACTCCGGAGGCGTTTCCGATGAAGCTCCCTGTGAAGCTCTCAGTTCGAACTGCCGTTCCCCTCACGGCACTTGTTCTCGCGGCCACCGCCTGCGCCCCCGGCACCTCCGACACCAGCGGCTCGTCCAAGGACGAGAAGAGCGGCACGCTGCGCGTCTGGCTCTTCCAGGAGGTCAACAACACGCCCAAGAAGAAGGTCGTCGACGCCACGGTCGACACCTTCCAAAGAGCGCACAAGGGCGCGAAGGTCCAGGTCGAGTACATCCCCGTCGAGACCCGCGCCGAGAAGATCAAGGCCGCGTTCAACGACCCGAAGAGCGCGCCCGACGTCATCGAGTACGGCAACACCGACACCGCCGGATACGTCAAGGACGGTGGACTCGCCGACGTGACCCAGGAGTTCGGCACGTGGGCCGACGCCAAGGACACCGACCCGACCGCCAAGGAGTCCGTGACGGTCGACGGGAAGATCTACGGCGCCCCGTACTTCGTCGGCGTCCGCGCGCTCTACTACCGGACCGATGTGTTCAAGGAGTTGGGCGTCGGCGTACCCAAGACGCAGGCCGAACTCGCCGCCACCGCCAAAAAGATCCACAAGGCCAGGCCCGAGCTGTACGGCCTCGCCGTCGGCGGCGCGTACACCTACGGCGCCATGCCGTTCATCTGGGCCAACGGCGGTGAACTCGCCGAGAAGAAGGGCGAGTCGTACGTCTCCGCCCTCGACAGCCCCGCCGCCCGCAAGGGCATCAAGGCCTACACCTCGCTCTTCGGCGACACCAACTGTCCCGCCGCCAAGTGCGCCGGCATGGGCGGCAACGACACCGTCACCGCCTTCGCCTCCGGCAAGGCCGCCATGGCGATCGGCGGCGACTTCAGCCACCAGGCCATGGAGGACGGCGCGGTGAAGGGGAAGTACGCCGTCGTACCGCTGCCGGGCGTCAAGGCCGGCGAGATCGCGCCCGCGTTCGCCGGGGGCAACAACATCGGCGTACTCAAGAGCACCGCGCACCGCACGCTGGCCGTGGACCTGATGGAACAGCTCGCCGGCAAGAGCGCACAGCGCGCCCTCTTCTCCGGGATGGGCTTCCTGCCGACCTACACCGACGTCCGCGCGGACGTCGCCAAGCAGGAGCCGTTCGTCGCGCCCTTCGTGAAGACGCTCGGCGCCGGAGCCAAGTTCGTGCCCGCGTCGCCCGCCTGGGCGAAGATCGACGCCTCGCTCGTCCTGCCGACCATGTTCCAGGAGGTCGTCAGCGGCCGTAAGGACGTGGCAGCGGCCTCCGGTGACGCCGCGAAGAAGATGGACGACGCGTTCGGGGCCGCCGGGTGAGCTCCGTGCGGGCGCGGGGCGGGGGATGGGCTCCCTGGCTCTACCTCGCCCCCGCCCTCGTCCTCCTCGGCGGCCTGCTCGTCTACCCGATCTACCAACTCGGCCTGATCTCCTTCCTGGAGTACACCCAGGCCCAGGTCAGCGGCGGCGAACCGACCACCTTCGAAGGCTTCGGCAACTACCAACACCTCTTCGCCGACAGCCAGTTCTGGCAGGTGCTGCTCTCCACCGTGCTGTTCGCGGCGGCCTGCGTCGTCTGCACCCTGCTCCTCGGCTGCGCGCTCGCCGTGCTCCTCACCCGCGTACGGTCCCTGCCACGCCTCGCGCTGATGCTCGCCGCGCTCGGCGCCTGGGCCACCCCGGCGATCACCGGGTCCACCGTCTGGGTGTTCCTCTTCGACCCGGACTTCGGCCCGGTGAACAAGGTGCTCGGACTCGGCGACTTCTCGTGGACGTACGGGAGGTTCAGCGCCTTCGCGCTCGTCCTGCTCGAAGTGGTCTGGTGCTCCTTCCCGTTCGTGATGGTCACCGTGTACGCGGGCATCCGCGCGATCCCGGTCGAAGTGCTCGAAGCGGCCTCCCTCGACGGGGCCTCGCAGTGGCGGACCTGGCGCTCGGTCATGGCGCCGATGCTGCGGCCGATCCTCGTCGTCGTCACCATCCAGTCGATCATCTGGGACTTCAAGGTCTTCACGCAGATCTACGTCATGACGAACGGCGGCGGCATCGCCGGACAGAACCTCGTCCTGAACGTGTACGCCTACCAAAAGGCTTTCGCAGGCAGCGAATACAGCCTCGGCTCGGCGATCGGCGTCGTGATGCTCGTCATCCTGCTCGCCGTCACGCTCGTCTATCTGCGGCTGATGCGCAGAGAGGGGAGGGAGCTGTGAGCTTTTCCAGTACAAGAGCGGTGCGTGCCCTGCGTATCCGGCGGCCCTGGCGACTCGCCGCCGAGGCGTCCGCGCTGCTGATCGCCCTGGCGGTCGCCTTTCCCCTCTATTGGATGGTGCTCAGCGCCTTCAAACCGGCGGGCGAGATCGAATCGACCGAGCCACGGCCATGGACCCTTTCGCCGTCGCTCGACTCCTTCCGGCGCGTGTTCCAACAACAGGAATTCGGCCGGTACTTCCTCAACAGCGTCATCGTGGCGGGCACCGTCGTGATCGTCTCGGCACTGGTCGCGTTTCTCGCGGCGACGGCCGTGACCCGCTTCCGTTTCCGGTTCCGTACGACGCTGCTCATCATGTTCCTCGTCGCGCAGATGGTGCCCGTGGAGGCGCTCACCATCCCGCTGTTCTTCCTGATGCGCGACTTCGGACAGCTCAACACGCTCGGCTCGCTGATCCTGCCGCATCTCGCCTTCTCGCTGCCGTTCGCGATCTGGATGCTGCGCGGCTTCGTGAAAGCCGTTCCGGAAGCACTGGAGGAAGCGGCCTACCTCGACGGCGCGAGCCGCGCCCGCTTCCTGTGGCAGATCCTTTTCCCGCTCGTCTTCCCCGGCCTGGTGGCGACGAGCGTCTTCTCCTTCATCTCCACCTGGAACGACTTCCTGTTCGCGAAGTCGTTCATCATCAGCGACACGTCCCAGTCGACGCTGCCGATGGCCCTGCTCGTCTTCTTCAAACCCGACGAGAACGACTGGGGCGGAATCATGGCAGCCTCGACAGTGATGACCATTCCGGTACTGGTTTTCTTCGTACTCGTACAGCGGCGCCTGGTGTCCGGGCTCGGCGGCGCGGTTAAGGACTGAAGTGTCTGACGTTCCCCTGGATCTCATTCCGGCGCCCCGCCGACAGACGCGGGACGGCGACGGCTCCTATGTGTTCGACAGCGGTACGGGGATAGCGGCGGGGGAGGGGACCGAGGACACCGCGCGCTGGCTGCGCGCCACGCTCGGCGCCGTCACCGGGCTCGCGCTTCCCCCGACGGACGCGGGTGACGGCATACGCCTGTCGCTCGATGCGGCCCTGGAGCCGGAGAGCTACCGGCTGCGCGTCACGGACGCGGGCGTCACCATCGAGGGCGGCGCCGCGGCCGGTGTCTTCTGGGGCGCCCAGACGCTGCGCCAACTCCTCGGCCCCGACGCCTTCCGCAGGGCCCCGCTCACCCGCGACCGGCAGTGGACCGTGCCGCACGTCAGCGTCGAGGACAGCCCCCGCTTCGCCTGGCGCGGCAACATGCTCGACGTCGCCCGGCACTTCATGCCGAAGGACGGCGTACTGCGCCACCTCGACCTGCTGGCCGCCCACAAACTCAACGTCTTCCACTTCCACCTCAGCGACGACCAGGGCTGGCGCGTCGAGATCAAGCGCTATCCGAAACTCACGGAAGCCGGCTCCTGGCGCAAGCGGACGAAATGGGGCCACCGCGCCTCCGAACTCTGGGACGACACACCGCACGGCGGCTTCTACACCCAGGACGACATCCGCGAGATCGTCGCCTACGCCGACGCACGGCATATCGCGGTCGTCCCCGAGATCGACCTGCCGGGCCACTCGCAGGCCGCCATCCACGCGTATCCGGAACTCGGCAACAGCGATGTCGTCGACACGTCCTCCCTCCCCGTCTGGGACACCTGGGGCGTCAATCCGAACGTACTCGCCCCCACTGACAGCACCGTCCGCTTCTACGAGGGCGTCTTCGAGGAACTGCTCGACCTCTTCCCGTCGACGTTCATCCACGTAGGCGGCGACGAGTGCCCCAAGGACCAGTGGAGGCAGTCGCCGACGGCGCAGGCCCGCATCA
Organism: Streptomyces sp. NPDC102467; assembly: GCF_044765445.1. Taxonomy (NCBI): domain Bacteria; kingdom Bacillati; phylum Actinomycetota; class Actinomycetes; order Kitasatosporales; family Streptomycetaceae; genus Streptomyces; species Streptomyces sp. NPDC102467. The sequence continues at coordinate 8,494 of NZ_JBIWKA010000022.1, forward strand.
AGGAACTGGGCCTCAAGGACGAGGACGAACTGCAGTCCTGGTTCATCCGGCACTTCGACACCTGGCTGAGCGAGCGCGGCCGGCGTCTCATCGGCTGGGACGAGATCCTCGAAGGCGGTCTCGCGCCCGGCGCGGCGGTCTCGTCCTGGCGCGGCTACGGCGGCGGCATCACCGCCGCCAAGGCGGGCCACGACGTCGTCATGTGCCCGGAGCAGCAGGTCTACCTGGACCACCGGCAGGCGCCCGGTGAGGACGAGCCGGTCCCGATCGGCTTCGTCCGCACCCTGGAGGACGTCTACCGCTTCGAACCGGTTCCGGCGCAGCTGACCGAGGACGAGGCGCGGCACGTGCTCGGCACCCAGGCCAACCTGTGGACCGAGGTGATGGAGAACCAACGGCGCGTCGACTACCAGGCGTTCCCGCGCCTGTCCGCGTTCTCAGAAGTGGCGTGGAGCGAGCTGCCCGCCCCCGCCGAGCGCGACTACGCGGACTTCGAGCGCCGAATGACCGCCCACTACCTGCGCCTTGACGCGCTGGGTGTCGACTACCGGCCGCCGGGCGGCCCGTTGCCGTGGCAGCGTCGCCCCGGTGTGCTCGGACGCCCGAAGGAAGGGACACCTCCGAACGTGTGAGGCCCGCCCTCGGGCGGCGTGTTCAGGGGGCGCGGTCCGCGGCCGCGCCCCTTCTGGCGGGGCCGCGCGTGATCGGCCGCGCCGCGGCCCCGGTCACCTCGGCCGCCTCATACGTCACCGAAGAGTGTCAATTCGCCCTTGCCGGTGATCGGCTGTCATATCGGTCATCTCCCAGGTGGAAGGGGCGAATGCCTCCTACCGGACCCCCTCTCCGGGTGCCGGGGAAGATGTGCCAGAGTTGCCACGTCCGGCCTGTCAGCACGTACCGTACGGCGGAACAGGCGTAACGGCGGGAACGGCGGTCACGCACCACTCCACGCGGGGACCACCGAAGCTGCCGGGCGCACGGCCGGACATCGGGAAGGGGCAGCCGGTTTGACCACTCACGCACCGCAGGCGACACAGGCCGCGGTACTTCCGAGTTCGCTGGACGAGGCCGTCGCGGCGCTCGCGGCCATGCCCGCCGCCGTGCCCGTGGCCGGCGGCACCGACCTCATGGCCCAGGTCAACGCGGGTCAACTCCGCCCCGCGGCCCTCGTCGGCCTCGGCCGGATCAGCGAGATCCGCGGCTGGCAGTACCAGGACGGCCACGCCCTCCTCGGCGCCGGCCTCACCCACGCCCGCATGGGCCGCCCCGACTTCGCCGCGCTCATGCCCGCCATGGCCGCCTCCGCGCGCGCCGCGGGCCCGCCCCAGATCCGTAACGCCGGCACACTCGGCGGCAACATCGCGTCGGCCGCCCCGACCAACGACACGCTGCCCGTACTGGCCGCCCTGGAAGCCACGTTGATCATCGCGGGGCCGCAGGGAGCGCGCCGCGAGGTCCCCGTCTCGCACCTGCTGGCCGGCATGGAGATGCTGCGCCCGGGCGAACTCATCGGCTTCGTGCGCGTACCGCTGCTGCACGCCCCGCAGGTCTTCCTCAAGGCGACGGGCCGCACCGGACCCGGCCGGGCCACCGCGTCCGTCGCGCTGGTCCTCGAACCCGCCCGGCGCGCCGTGCGCTGCGCCGTCGGGGCCATCGCGCCGATGCCGCTGCGCCCGCTGGAGGCCGAGCAGTGGGTGGCCTCGCTCATCGACTGGGACGGCGACCGCGGAGCGCTCGTGCCCGAGGCCGTGCAGGCGTTCGGCGAGTACGTCGCCGCGGCCTGCATCCCCGACCCGGCCCCCGCTCCGGACGGCACGCAGGAGACGCTGCCGGCCGCCGTACTGCATCTGCGGCGCACCGTCGCCGCGCTGGCCCGACGTGCACTTGGGAGGGCGCTGTCGTGACGAACGAGTACAACGGACCCGATTCGGGCGCCGCACCGGACGTGGACGGCTGGCAGCCGCTGCCCCAGAACGAGTACGACTCCGACGCCACGGCCTTCGTGCAACTGCCCCCCGACGGCTTCCCGGGCGCCGCACCGCTCGCCGCGCCCGGCCACGGCTACGTGCCGCCGCAGATAACGGTGAGCCCGGCCACGGGTGCCGCCGCGACCGACCCCGGCGCGACCGGCGTGTGGGTACTGCCGCCCGAGCTGACGGGGATGGGTGCGGGTGCGGGTGACGGCGGGGGGCAGCAGCCTTCCGGCCCCGCGGGCCATCAGGTGAGCTGGCCCGCGGCGCATCCCGGGCCGGGCACGGAGGCGCAGCACCAGCATCCTTCTGAGCCGTATCCGCACCCCCTTCGGGATGTGCCGCACTCGGAGCCGCAGTCGCAGCCCCACTCGCAACCCGACTCACAGCCCCACTCGCAGCCACAGTCGTACGGCCTCGCGCAGGCCGATACGGGACAGTGGTCCATCCCGGTCGCGACCGGCGAACTCCCGGAGGAATCAGGGGAGTTCACCACTTCCTCGCTGGCCACCCAGTGGGGCGACCGGATGCCTCCCGCGACGCTGCCGGGCGGTGCGGCGGCCCCCTGGGCGTCGGAACCGTGGGCGCAGCCGGACGAGGCGCCGGAGCCCGTGGTGGAGCCCGAGCCGGAGCCCGAGCCGGAGTTCGTGGTGGAGGAGGCCGAGGAGCCTGTTGCGCTTCCGCCTGAGCCCGAGCCCGAGCCCGAGCCCGAGCCCGAGCCCGAGCCCGCGCCGGAGCCGGAAGCCGACGTAGAAGCAGGAGCGGTGGCTGGAGCCGCGGAGGCCGAGGCGGAAGCCGCCTCCGAAGCCGGGGCCGAAGCCGAGGCGGGTCCGGAGCAGGAGTTCGCGCCGGACGCGGCACCGGAACCGGCACCGGATGTGGAACCGGCACCGGAACCGGATGCGGCACTGGCGCCGGATGGCGCGTCGGCGCCGGAACCGGAGGAGGCGGACGAGGGAGCCGCCCCCCCGACCACCTCCCCCCTCCACGACGACCACCCGGTGGCCAGCTACGTCCTCCGGGTCAACGGCACCGACCGCCCCGTCACCGACGCCTGGATCGGCGAGTCGCTTCTCTACGTGCTGCGCGAGCGCCTCGGCCTCGCCGGCGCCAAGGACGGCTGCTCGCAGGGCGAGTGCGGCGCGTGCAACGTCCAGGTGGACGGCCGTCTCGTCGCCTCCTGCCTGGTGCCCGCGGCGACCACGGCGGGCAGCGAGGTCCGCACGGTGGAGGGCCTCGCCGACGAGGGCGGGGCCTCCGATGTGCAGCGCGCGCTGGCTGCCTGCGGCGCGGTCCAGTGCGGCTTCTGCGTTCCCGGCATGGCGATGACGGTCCACGACCTCCTCGAAGGCAACCCGAGCCCCACCGACCTCGAAGCCCGCCAGGCACTGTGCGGCAACCTGTGCCGTTGCTCCGGCTACCGCGGCGTGCTCGACGCGGTACGACAGGTCGCCGACGAACGGCAGACATCGGTGGAGACGGCGGACGCGACCGCCGAGGACAGGCCGCGCATCCCGCACCAGGGAGGCCCGGCCACCCACGAAGCCATCCAGAACATCCAGAACTTCCAGAACACGCAGCACACGCAGCACACGCAGAATGTTCAGGACATCCAGGACATCCAGGACATCCAGGGTGCTCAGGGCGTTCACGATATTCACGATATTCGCGACACTCGGGACGGAGGCCGGGCGTGAGCAGTGAGACGACGGAGGCTCCCGCGACCCCCGAAGCGGAAGAGATCCCGCACGGACTCGGCACGACCCTGCCCGCGGTGGAAGCACGCGCCAAGGCGGAGGGCACGTTCCCCTACGCCTCCGATCTGTGGGCCGAAGGCCTCCTCTGGGCGGCGATCCTGCGCTCACCGCACGCGCACGCACGCGTGGTCTCCATCGACACCACCCACGCGCGCGACATGCCGGGCGTCCGCGCCGTCGTCACGCACGAGGACGTCCCCGGCGGCCCGCTCTCCGGCCACCGCACGGCCGACCGTCCGGTGTTCGCCTCCGAGGTCGTACGCCACCACGGCGAGCCCCTCGCCGCGGTCGCCGCCGACCACCCGGACACGGCCCGCATGGCGGCCGCGGCGATCATCGTCGAGTACGAGATCCTCGACCCGGTCACCGACCCGGAGAAGGCCTTCGCGGCCGAACCCCTGCACCCCGACGGCAACCTGATCCGCCACATCCCGCTCCGGCACGGCGACACGGAGGCGACCGGCGACATCGTGGTCGAGGGCCTCTACCGCATCGGCCGCCAGGACCCGGCCCCCATCGGCGCCGAAGCGGGCCTGGCGGTACCCCGCCCCGACGGCGGCGTGGAGCTGTACATCGCGTCGACCGACCCGCACGGCGACCGCGACGCGGCTGCGGCCCGTTACGGCCTCGACCCGGACCGGGTGAAGGTCGTGGTCACCGGAGTCCCGGGCGCGACGGCGGACCGAGAGGACCAGAGCTTCCACCTCCCGCTCGGCCTGCTGGCGCTGCACACCGGTTGCCCGGTCAAGCTGACGGCGACCCGCGAGGAGTCCTTCCTGGGCCACCCGCACCGCCATCCCACCCTCCTGCGCTACCGCCACCACGCGGACGCGGACGGCAAGTTGGTGAAGGTGGAGGCCCAGATCCTCCTCGACTCGGGCGCCTACGCCGACACGTCATCGGACGCGCTCGCGGCAGCGGTCGCCTTCGCCTGCGGCCCCTACGTCGTCCCCCACGCCTCGATCGAAGGCTGGGCGGTGCGCACGAACAACCCGCCCTCCGGTCACGTACGAGGCGAGGGCGCACTGCAGGTCTGCGCCGCCTACGAAGCCCAAATGGACAAGCTGGCAAAGAAGTTGGGCGTCGACCCGGCGGACCTGCGCATGCGCAACGTCCTCGCGACCGGCGACGTACTCCCCACCGGCCAGACGGTGACATGCCCCGCTCCGGTGGCCGAACTCCTGGACGCGGTACGGGACTTCCCCCTCCCCGCACTCCCCAAGGACACCCCGGAGGAGGACTGGCTGCTGCCCGGCGGCCCCGAGGGCGCTGGCGAGCCCGGGGCGGTCCGCCGCGGCGTCGGCTACGGCATCGGCATGGTGCACATGCTGGGCGCGGAAGGCGCCGACGAGGTCTCGACAGCCACGGTCAAGGTCCAGAACGGCGTGGCCACGGTCATCTGCGCCGCGGTGGAGACCGGCCAGGGCTTCACCACCCTCGCCCGCCAGATCGTCCAGGAGACGCTGGGTATCGACGAGGTCCACGTCGCCCCCGTCGACACGGACCAGCCACCGGCTGGCCCGGGTTGCCGAGGCCGCCACACATGGGTCTCCGGCGGTGCGGTCGAACGAGCGGCGAAGATGGTCCGCACGCAACTGCTCCAGCCGCTGGCCCACAAGTTCGGCATGTCCACAGAGCTCCTCCAGATCGCCGACGGCAAGATCACCTCGTACGACGGAGTCCTCTCGACGACGGTCGAAGAGGCCATGGACGGCAAGGAGTTGTGGGCCACGGCGCAATGCCGCCCGCACCCCACGGAGCCCCTCGACGCCGCGGGCCAGGGCGACGCCTTCGTAGGCCTCGCCTTCTGCGCGATCCGCGCCGTAGTAGACGTCGACATCGAAATCGGCTCGGTCCGCGTGGTGGAACTCGCGGTGGCGCAGGACGTCGGCCGGATCCTCAACCCCGGCCAACTGGCGGCCCGCATCGAGGCAGGCGTCACCCAGGGCGTCGGCGCGGCCCTCACGGAGAACCTCCGCACCCCGAAGGGCGTGGTCCGCCGCCCGGACCTCACCGGCTACGCCCTGCCCACGGCGCTCGACGCACCGGACATCCGCATCGTGAAACTGGTCGAGGAGCGGGACGTAGTAGCCCCCTTCGGAGCCAAGGCGGCCAGCGCGGTCCCGGTGGTCGCGTCCCCGGCGGCGGTGGCCTCGGCGGTCCGTGCGGCAACAGGCCGCCCGGTAAACCGCTTGCCGATCCGGCCGCAGGCGGCGGTGGTGACGGAGGCGTCGCCGTCCGGCATCAGCAGCGGCGTGGAGTCAACTGCCTGACGCCCTCGGGGGTTGCCACCGCTTCCTGTTACCGGTCGTATCGTTCTGTGACGTGATGTGCGTTGCCTCTGCATCGTGACGCCTGTGAACTGTCAGTGTCTCTGGCTAAAGTTGATCCCAGACTTTGGCCTCGACGTTGACTGCGCGCGAGGCACGGGGAAGCACGGGGGAACGGGGAGGTACGTACGCGATGGCGGACGACAAGGGCGGCGGCCTGGGAGGCTTGGTGTTCCACGCGGTCGAGGCCGCGAAGGACGCGGCCGGGGACATCGTCACGGAGCTGGAATCTTTCACCAAGTTCCAGCAGCGGGTGGATCAGCTGGTCAAGGACCTCAAGGGGTCACCGGCGGATTCGAAGAAGCTGGGGAACGAGCCCTTGGCCCGGGCGCAGTTCGGTGGCGGCGAGGGGGCGTTCAAAGAGGCGTCCGGTCTCTACACGTCGTACCAGACGGTCATCACCGACCTGGAGAACCTGTCCAAGTTGCTGTCCGACTCCATCGAGGGCATGGGCATCGCGGTCATGATCTCGCATCAGGGTTACGAGAATCTCGACGAGGACGTCAAGCGTCGGGTGCAGCGGATCCGTGCGGAGACAACCGAGCACTACGGCGGCCCTTACGTGCCGGACAGCCGCAAGGTGACCAAGCAGGACGGTGGCGCTGACGGCCATGGTGGCGGGGCGAGTCAGCCTTCGGACGAGGCTTCGGGGGGAGCGATCTAAATGGCAGAAGCACCGATCGACGGCGGCAGCGGCGGGGGCACGCAGTTCACGAGCATGAGCCACGAGCAGATGCTGGAGTGGCTCGACCAGGCGAGCAGTGGCGAAATTCAGGCCGCGGCCGACAATCTCACTGCGGCTGCCAAGGAGATCCATAAGATCGCGGCTGAGCTCAAAGTCCGTCCTCAATGGGTCACTTGGAAGGGTGAGGGGGCAGACTCCTTCCGGGAGTGGGCGGGCAAGCTGGCCAACGCGACGCTCGGTCTCGGCGACTTCAGCGAAGGGTCCGCCAAGTGGATGGGCGAGGCCGCCAACGCCATCTCCACAGCCCAGGCGTCCATTCCGAGAGACAAGAAGTCGGCTCAGGCCAACCTGGACGCGGCGACGTCGGCACACAACGATCCGGACGCACGGTCCGTTGCCTCCAAGTCGTCGGGTGAACTCGCGGCGATAGCTGCCGACAAGGAGAAGGTGCGTCTCGAAGCGGCCGGCCACATGGACAAGCTGGGTCAGGCCTTCTCGCTCTCCTCGGGACAGATGGACCAACTGGCGCAGAGCAAGCCGAAGTTCCCGCCGCCCACGCCTTTCGTACCCGAGGACATCCAGCGCGGTGGCGACAGCAGCTATGGAGACGGCAGCCCTGGATCGGGGCCGTCAGCCACAGCGCGGACATCTCCTGACTCGGTGGGCCCACAGGCGATGCCACCGCGGGCACCCGGCGTAGACGCCACGGCGGACGGGCCTGTGCAGCGCCACGACACGATCAATCCGAACCGCCCGGGGCCGACCGTCGACGAAGCACCCACCCACTTGGGCATCGACACGGTAGGAACGCTCCCCGAAGCGACGCAGTCGCCAGCACCGACCGGTGGCCAGACGCAGAATGGGCCGACGGGCGGGGGCACAGGCACCGCGCCTCCCTCCACTGTGGGTACGGTTCCGCCGGTCTTCGGCACTCGGACGGGTACGACGCAGCCCGGCCGCGCCACGGGGGCAGGGCCGGTCGCGCGCGGGACATCGCCCGCGGGTGGCACCACGGGGACGGCCCGGCCCGGCAGCCCGTCTGCGGCGGGTACCACCGGGCGCCCGTCTCCCGTAGGGGCGCGCGGACCCATGACGAGCGGGCCGAACGGTGGGGGAGCCGGACGATCGGTGACGGGTGGATCCTCCGGCCGTGCGCCGACCAGCGGAGGCGTGGCAGGCGGGCGTCCTCAGCCCAATTCGGGCAGGCCCGCTACCGGCATTCCGCGCGGAACTGTCATGGGTGGCGAAGGCGCGACCGGTGGACGCGGGACGACCGTCGGCGGATCAAACCCGTCTGGCACGGGCGCGCGCGGGGCATCGACCGGACGGGCTACTGGGGCGCCGAGCGGCAAGGGCGGTGTGGTCGGCGGCCGATCCACGCAGAGCGGCCGTGCGAACGCCCGATCGTTCAGCCCTGGCGGTTCGGGGCTGGTGCGAGGTCAGGGCGGTGCCGGATCGTCGTCCGAGACTTCGCACGGCACAGGCCAGGCCGGACGTGGCGGTGGTGCGCCGGTCGGCTCCCGCCCTGGTAAGGAGCGGGACGAGTCGGGCACTGAACGTCCCGATTACGTCGTCGAGGACGAGGCGACCTGGCAGCCGGACGACGGGCGCAATGTACCGTCCGTCGTCGACAACGCTTCTGAGAACGTCGACAACGCTTCCAAAAACAGCGAGAGGTAGTCGGATGCCCGCCAGCAGGAATCGACACGGCCGTGCCGCAGTGGCCTCAGCGGCTCTCGGCCTGCTGCTGGTGGGTCTGGGCAGCGCCCCCGCACTGGCCGGATCGACGCGCGATGCGCAGTGGTATCTCACGGCCATGCAAGCGGAAAACATGTGGCGGACCAGCAAGGGCCAGGGCGTCACTGTCGCGGTGCTGGACAGCGGCGTCGAGACGGGTAACCCCGACTTGCAGGGCCGAGTGCTGGACGGGTTGGATCTCGCTCCCGAGGAAGCGGGGGACGAGCACACCGACTACAACGGACACGGCACGAGCATGGCGGGTCTGATCGCCGCGACCGGCGCGGCCGGTCCCGACCGCGGAGCTTTCGGACTGGCGCCGGGAGCCAGGATTCTCCCGATCCGCATTCCCGACGGAGGGAAGGCGAATAACCAGTTCCAGTCCTCCGCGCAGTTCGGCAAGGCCGGCTCCGATGGGATCCGTTACGCGGTGGACCATGGAGCGAAGATCATCAATATTTCCCTGGGACTCCTGGAGGGATCGACTCGGCTGACGGAAGCGGTGGACTATGCGTTGAAGAACGACGCACTGGTTTTTGCCGCAACCGGTAACAGCGGCAAGGAGGGGAAGCCTGTCGAGTTTCCCGCCGCCACGCCGGGTGTAGTCGGGGTAGGCGCTGTGGGCAAGGATCTGCGCAAGACCGCCGAGTCCACTTCCGGTCCCGAGGTGGACATCGCGGCTCCGGGCGATGAGATGGTGCACGCCTGCGGCAGCAAGAGCAGTGGCACGGGGCTCTGCACCGGTCACGGGACCAGTGATGCCACGGCGGTCGCCTCGGCCAGCGCGGCCCTGATCTGGTCCGAGCACCCGAACTGGACCAACAACCAGGTCCTGCGAGTCATGCTCAACACGATCGGTGCCCCGACCGACGGAGCCAAGCGCAACGACGCCATCGGGTACGGCATCGTCCGTCCCAGGGTTGCACTGAAGTCCCCCGGCGACCCGGGCCCGGCGAACGAGTACCCACTGCCGGACTATCCGGTGGGGGCCGGGTCACCGTCGTCCGATGCCTCGGAGGCGACTGGCGCACAGGTGCCTGAGGACAAGGGCGCCGACGGGGTGCAGCCGGACAGTGACAACACAGGATTGTGGATCGGCATCGGCGCGGGTGTCGCCGTTCTCGTCGCCGCAGGCGTGGCTGTCGCGGTGGTGCGCAAGCGACGGCGGGTCATGCCCCCCTCGCCCATGGATGCGCCCTATGGCCAGAGCCCGTACGGCCGGCCGTACAGCGCACCGCAACAGTTCACCGGACCGCAGGCGTACGGCCCTCCGCCCAGGCATGACCAGAATCAGCCGCCGCGCCATGGCGACTGAGCACGGCCGAGGGCGCAGGGTGGCTGTGGCGGCAGTGCTCGGCGTGATGCTGTGGAGCTTCGTTCACACGCCCGCGCAAGCGGCATCCACTCGTGATCAGCAATGGCATCTCACAGCGATGAAGGCAGAGGAGATGTGGCGCACGTCCAAAGGCATCGGCGTCACGGTGGCTGTCATCGGGTCCGGAGTCGCCGCTGCCAATCCTGACCTGCGAGGACGTGTCCTCGACGGCTTGGACCTGGCCGACGGTGTATCCGGGGACGAGCACAGCGATTACGACGGCAGTGGGACGGGCGCTGCCGGGCTGATCGCGGCGACCGGAGCGTACGGCGGTGGACAGGGTGCTTTCGGCCTCGCTCCGGGAGCCAAGATCCTTCCGGTTCGGTTGCCGGACCCGCGCAAGGCGAACATGCAGGGCGATGTCGACGCCCAGATGCTCAAAGTAGCCCCGAAGGGGATCCGGTACGCGGCCGATCATGGGGCCAAGGTCATCGACGTCGACCAGTGGGCCTACAAAGGCTCCGACCAGCTCACGGACGCGGTCGACTACGCCCTCAAAAAGGGAGCTCTGGTCTTCGCACCCGTCGGCAACGACGGGAGCCTCGGTAACGAGCTGACCTACCCTGCGGCAACCCCCGGCGTTGTAGGCGTGGGTGCCGTGGACAAGGACGGGCACGTCACCGGTGAGTCCGCCCACGGCGATCAGGTCGACGTCGTGGCACCGGGCAAGGACATGGTGCACGCTTGTGGGGGGAAGAGCGGACTCTGCAAAACGCATGGCACGCAGGATGCCTCCGCTCTGGCAGCAGCCGGCGCCGCTTTGATCTGGGCGAAGCACAAGGACTGGACCAACGACCAGGTCCTTCAGGTCGTCCTGAACACCATCAGCGGGCCGTCGAACGGCGTCGAGCGCAGCGAGTGGATCGGCTATGGTGCCGTCCGCCCGCGTATCGCGTTGAAAAACCCTGGTAATCCCGGTCCGGCGGACACTTACCCGTTGGGCGACTATCCGGTCGCCGAAGTGACCCACTTTCCCTCACCCGCTACCCCGCAGACCGAGAGCGGTGGTCCTGCGGCAGCCGACGGATCGACACGTGACTCCGGGCAGGTGCTGCTCTGGGCCGGTGTCGGTGTCGCCGGGGTCCTGGCAGGTGCGGGGATCGCTATTCCGGCTGTTCGTTCCCGTAAGCGTCGCTGCCCTACGCCCCTGCTGCCGCCCTACGCTCCTCACCCTCATGCTCGGGCCGACGGCGACGGGCGCAGACCCTGAACCCCTGTCAGAACACAGGGAGGGCCGTCACGAGGCTGTCGCTGAGCACGAAGACGCGGTTGCTGTCCGCCGCGAGCGCGTAGTAATCGCTCTTGGGGAGGTTGTACGACCAGGCCTCGTCGCCGTTGTCCGCGCGCATTGTTCGTACGGTGCCTTGACGCGCCGCCGAATTGACCTGGCTCGTATACGCCCAGACGCCGCCCCCCTGTCGCAGCGTCGGGCTGTAGTAGCTGCCCCCGCCCGCCGCGGACCAGATCTCCTTGCCGTCCTTCGTGCGCAGGCAGACCGTCCGGTCGCCAGATTGGACAAAGAGCGAGTCTCCGGACACCGACGGCGGCCCCCAAGCCCTCGCCCCCAAGTGGTACGTCTCGTGATCGATGGTCCACAACTCCTTGCCGTCGCCCACCCGGCGGGCGGACAGGGTCGGGCCGCCAACGTAGAGCACACCGTTGTCGACGACCGGATACTGGGCGAGCTGCGTCTTCTGCGGAAAGCCCCACACCGGATGCCCGTCGGCCGTGGAAAGGGTCAGTAGCGCGCCACCTTCCAGAGCCAGCACCAGAAGGTCTTTCCCCAGGGCGGCGGGGCGTTGCACGGTGCTCCGGTACCCGGCAGGCGGCCGGACCGTCCAGCGGATCTTCGCGTCGAAACGGCCGATGGCACGGATGCGTTTGTCCTTGGTGACCACGTAGACGGCGTCGTCGTCCGCCGCGAGCAGCGACACCGCTTGTGCGGCCGCGCAGGTCCACTTGGACCGGCCGGTGGAGGCGACAAACGTGTGCAGCGCACCGCTCGAGTCCCCAGTGGCGATCAACTGGTCGGACAGAGAGAGGAATCCGGCCTTGGCCTCCGCGCTGCGAGCGCCCCACCGCCGCTTGCCGTTGGTCACGTCCAGGGCGACGATCCCTCCCGACAGAGCCGCGAAGACCACGACATCGCGCACGGGCAGGAGCCCTGATCCGCTGGCGTCCGCCACATTGCTCACCTTCCACAGAGCGGCGGGGCTGTCGCCCGCACCGGTGGCGAGCCGTGCCTGCGGCGTGTCGACCGCTGGTGGGGCGTAGAAGGGGTCTGCCTGCTGTTCCCGCTCGTCCGCTTGGCGCGCGGTCAGCCACCAGGCCGTGCCGCCACCCGCCACGAGGAGGGAACCGCCGACGGCGACGCCTGTGATGAGTCGTCTCCGTGTGACTCCGGGCGCGGCGACTGCCGTGATCTGCGTCGTCAACCGGTGTGCGATGCGCTCACGTTCTTTGATGTCCTGCGCCACGGCCCCGGATTTCCATACCCGGCGGGCCCTTTGAGGCGTTCCGAACGCTTGGATGATCTGCGCCGGAGACGGGCGCCAGGCGGGGTCCTTGGCAAGGCACGGCATCAGCAGAGCCCGGAATTGCGGCGGTACGGAGTCAAGTCGGGGTGTGCCGTGCACTACTTCGTACTGCACGGCGGCCACATGCCCGCCACTGAAAGCCCGTTGACCCCTGGCGGCGTAGACCAGGACCGCGCCCAGCGAGAAGACGTCGGCGGCCGGGGTGACACGCAACCCGAGGACCTGTTCCGGCGCACCGTAGCCAGGAGTGACCGGGACTTGCCCTGTAGCGGTGAGCGTGAGGCCGTGTTCTGGCCTGGCGATGCCGAAGTCGATGATGCGCGGACCGCCGGAGGTCAGCACGATGTTCTGTGGTTTCAGATCACGATGGATAAATCCTGCGGCATGGATGTCCGCGAGAGTGCGGGCCAGAGTTGACCCGAGGGTGCGCAGCGCGGGCTCGTCGAACGGACCGTGCTCCTCGACGGCCTGGTCCAAGGTCGGCCCGGCGAGGAACTCCGTCGCGATCCACGGGCGTCCCCCCTCGGTGTGCGCACCGACGACGGCGGCGATCCCCGGACTGGTCACGGCTTGTGCGGCCAGTGCCTCGCGCAGGAAACGCCGGGCGAGGTGACTGTCATGTGCGAGGTCGGGATGCAGCACCTTGACGGCCGCCAGAGTGCCTGCGTCCTCCTGACCGACGTAGACCTTGCCCATGCCGCCTTCGCCCAGAAGGCTCAGGATCCGGTAGGGGCCGAGTCGGATCGGATCGCCGGTACCTAGGGGCTTCATGAAGTCGTCTTTCTACGTGGGGACCGGAGGAAGCGGCGGGCGCGTCAGCTGAAGGGGAACGCAGCGACCGTTCGGGAGTCGACAGCGAGGAGTACGCCGTTCTGCTTGTCGCCGAAGAACTGGGACCCCGTCGTGACGTACGTCTGCTCCGCCTCCCGGGTGGACAGTTTCACCGCTCTGAGCATCACCCCGTTCCGGTAGTACACGTGGTCGTCGCCGCAGACTGGTCGGCAGGTGAGATGCGGATCGCCGACGGAGAATGCCTTCTCCACCCATCTGCGCCGACCGCTGTGTGGATCCAGCGCCACCATTCCGTCGGCCCGGGCGACCGCATACAGGACGCCGTCCTTGAGAGCAGGCAACCCATAGACGGGTCCGTGCCCCTTGGCCGGCTGAGACGTCCACACCTGCCCACCGTCACTCAACCGCAGAGCACGCAACTGGCCCGTGCTCACGTAGAGATGGGCGTCATCCGCCGTCACCCCTTCGCAAAGGGTGTCCGGGTCCTCAACCGTGTACGGCTTCTGCCAGTGGATCTCGCCTGTACGGGTGTCGCGTACGACGATCCGGACGCTCTGCTCCTCGGGCTCCTGGAACGTCACGAGACGAGCGCCGACAACTTTGGCAGCGAGGAAGTGGAGTCGCTTGCTCTTGTCGGGACGCGACGGCAGCGGCTGGGTCCACAGAGTTCTGCCGGACCTGGCGTCCACGGCGCGCAGCGTCCACTTCTGACGCTCCAGGAATTCTCCGGAACCGCTCGCTGCGTCGGGGCCCTGCCCGACCGCCACATACAGAACGCCTGCGGCGACACAGAGAAGTTGGTGCCCCCTGAGCCGGCCATTGACGTCGGCGAATTTGGCGACGGTCGATCCTCCTGACGCATCGTCCGCGTCGACTGTGCGTACCGAGAGTGCCGGGGCGGAGTCCGACTCTTCGCCGGTGGCGTCGTCCGGCGCGAAGAGTCGGTACGCCTTGCCGGCGTCCACGGAGCATTGCCAGCTGTCCGTGCCGCCGAACGCCTGCCATACCTCCTCGCCACTGCGCGGGTCCACCGCGAAGGTGAGTCCCTCACACAGCAGAATCAGACCCTTGACCGTACGAGGCACGAGGGGAGCGAGGTCGAGGTCACGACCATGGCTGTCGGTGCTCTTCCACAGGGGGGAAAGCCCCGTGCTGTTCTGCTGGTTCGCTGCCGCTCCGGACCGCCCGGACTGCTTGGAAGTTCGCGAACTGGGGGTGGCGCGCCACCACCAGACCGTGCCCGCTGTGGTGGCGACACCAGCTGTCAGGCCCCCGGCGGCCAGGAACCGGCGCCGCGATCGGGTCCGGCGGGCAGGAGGAGCAGCGATTTCCTGAACGCCTGCGGGCGTGGGCAATCGTTGAGGCGCGACCTGCCAGACCTCGGTTGCCCGGCGGCCGATCTCAGCGAGCAGCGTATTCGGGAGATGCGCCGAGAATTCACCTGTGCCGTCGTGGAGGGCATGTGCCAGCTCGTCGGTCGAGGGCCGGACCCCCGGGTCCTTCCCCAGACAGCGGCCGAGGACGGAAACGAGGCCGACGGGCACGTCCGTGAGATCGGGCTGTCCGTAACGCACCCGGTACAGAAGATCCGCGGCCTGCCCCTCTCCGAACGCCCCGCGTCCTGTGGCCGCGAACACCAGCACACCCGCTAGGGCGAACACATCTCCGGCAGCGCCATGGTGCTGTCCTGTTGCCTGTTCCGGAGACATGAACGCGGGGGTCCCCACCGCGGCCCCGGCCCGGGTCAGCTGATGGTAGTCACCCATGGCGCGGGCGATCCCGAAGTCGATGACCTTCGGGCCATAGGCCGTGACCATGATGTTGGACGGTTTGAGATCGCGGTGCACGACATCGGAGAGGTGCAACTGCCGCAGGGCCCCGCACAAGGCCGCTCCCAGGACCCGAACGGACCTCTCCGGGAAGGGGCCGCCTTGGTGGACCGCGTCGTCGAGTGGCGGCCCCAGTACGTACTCCGTGGCGAGCCAGGGTGTCTCGGCGAATGGGTCCGCATCCACGACTGGCGCACCGTACCGGCCGCCGATGACACGAGCGGCATCCACTTCGAGTCGGAAGCGGGTGCGAGCGTCAGGATCAGCTGCGATACGAGCGTGCATGGTCTTCAGTGCGACCATGCGGCCCCCGGACGTGCGGCCGAGGTAGACCGTGCCCATTCCACCGCTGCCCAGGCGAGCGGTTAGCCAATAGGGGCCGATGGAGACTGGGTCGTCGTAAGCGAGAGCGGAGAGCATCTGGTGTTCTGTCAGTTCCGGGAAGGGGCGGAAGGCAACGGGGCCGCTTGCGGGGGTACTTCGGCTCTGAGTACGGCAGCCGACTGATGCGCCAGTGCTGCGACGACCGACGGCGGGAGCCAGCCCGGTCCTAGCAGCGCAGTGGCCCTGGAAGCCGCGTGCGTGACCACCGGCGATGTGGACGTCGGAGCCAGCGTCTCGAGCACCTCTGCCGGGTGGGGCCGCTCGGCGGGATCATGGGCGAGACATCGGGCGATGACCGAGCCGATGTCCCGGGGCAGTTCATGCCGCTCAGGGGTGGTCGTACCGGTGGCGGCATACGCGATCGTGGCCCCGAACGCGTACATGTCGCCCATGGGCCGTGGACGACCGCCGGCGGCCTGCTCCGGTGGCAGGCTGCCGGGATCCAGACCTGGAAGGCCTGAACGGCCTGCGCCGTCAGGCGCTGCTGCCCGTACGGCGCCGAAGCCGGTCAGACGAGGGCCGTCAACTGCGAGGAGCACTGCGGTCGGGGACAGCCCGGCCCAGGTCAGATTCGCAGCGTGGGCGAGAAGCAGAGTCTCGGCAAGGGCTGTTCCCACGGCACGGACGGTGTGCTCGGGCAGCGGGCCGCCGTGAACAGCCAGTGCTGTGGGCAACGGCAACACTGGCAGATAGGGCCGTGCACACCACCCGTCTTCACCGTGCTCGGCGAGATCCGTGGGTGGAAACCCCCAGGGGCCGGGCAGTTGCCGGGCGGCGTGGGCTTCGACCATGAACCGCTGGACGTCGGAGCCGGCACGAGGAGTGCTCACCAGGACGGTGCGAGTGCCATCCGCGGTGCGGGCAATATGACGGGCCTCGGGAAGGGTGGCCGCGGAATGCTGGTTGTCGAGCTGAATGAGTCGGATGTACGGGCCGAGGCGTCCTGAGCCCAATTCGGCGTGGCCCGCGTCCGTGCTCCGGCCCGTTCGTGGAGTTCCCATACCGACTGCTTCCCCCGACCCAGTAACGGCTGTGCCGGGAGACTACTAGAGAGGCGGGCAGCGGGGCAGGGAGGGCCTGACCACGCACGCAGGGATGCGGGCGGGAAGAACGAGGGGGAGAGCGCGGGTGCAGAGGTGGTCGCGGGCCGCCGTCCCTCATTCGGGGCGCAGCGGTGCGTGCAGCAACTGGCGATGTACGCGCACTGCCATGGCGGCAGCGGTTCGCTGTTCCTCTGCTCAGCGGGCGGGTGCGGGCACGGTGTTGGGCAAGGCGGCTTCCCTTGTGCAGCCGGCCTCCTTTGCGACGGCCCTCGCCACGGAATTGAGTACGGTCATTCGGTCCTTGCTTTCGTCGCCACCCCGGACATCTCCCGTCATCGAGTACATCTCCGCCATCACGTACTTGGCGTCACCGACATAGGCATCGGCGGAGGACGCCTTAGTCGTGCAACGGAAGAACAGCTGTGCTCCATTGGCGGTGGTGACTGCGTAGACGCCTAGCGGGTAAGTAACCGTGGCCTTAACAGATTTGGGCGATTCGGTGCCCTCGGGGTGGCTCTGGGAAGCGGAGAAATCGATGTCCAGGACCGGCTTTCCGCTGTTGTCACCCGCCTTGTAAACCGAGCACGAACTGCGCGAGGTCAACTCGTCATGAAGGTGTTTGACCGTCCGTGACACTGAGAATCGGTTGGGTTCCCCCGAGTCGTTCGTGCCAGTGAGTTCCTCGAAGCGGTCGGTGCCCGATATGCGCTCAAGAGCGGTCGCGGCGGGTGCGTCGAGTGCGCCTGCGCACATTTTGCTCGCCTGCACGCCGTCGCCCTCGTCCTTCGCCGATGAGTCGCTGCAACCACAGGCGACAACGGCCAGGACCGCAGCGCAGATCGTGCGCCGACCGACATTGATCACAGAGATCCGATGCATCCTCAGCCCTTGCTCACTTCTCGTACGTGGCGCCCACGGTAGTCGTTCTTATCGATTTCATGACCGCTTCAGTGAAACGACGGTGGTCCGTACGTCAGCTGCTGCGGCGCCACAGGTTGGCCGCATAATTCGGCGGTTTCAGGGTGCGCACTGTCGGGTGCCGCCTTGTTAGGGAGTGATTGGAAGCGTAAAAGTATCCGCTCTATTGACACTGATGCGATGTTTGAACTGCGTGAGTGTAAGACGTGATCATTCGGCGCATGGCATCAGCGTCGCGATGTTTCGAACCATACGCCTGCAGGCCGGTGAACAGGTCTTGGTCTTTATGCCTGGAGTTCTCACAGTCCTTGACTTTGCCGAACGCCTGGTAGTCGGAGTAAAGGTAGTCCCCCTCTTTCGAGGATTGATCCGGATCGTCAAGTGTTTGGCCAGATGCGAACCTCGCGGTCGTAGAACCGTCTTCCCACCACGACTGTGTGGTCACGAAAATAAGCTTCGAATCCACGTGTACGTCGCAATGGTCGGTATCCGAATCCCCCGCCCTGCGTTCGACTGTGATTTTTTGCCCGGAAGGAAGGAAGTCTCTGAGTCGACTTGCTTCAATCTTCGTACCGCACAATGACTGAGGCGTGGAGTACTCGCGATCAGAGCTATCCGTGGAACAAGCTGTGAGTGTCACCGCCAGGTACCCGATGAAGGCAAATTTGGCGAAAATCGCCGGATGGAACTTGTACTTAGGGAGCATACGTCAGATCCATTCAAAAAACTGTGGCATCAAGGGTTCGTGACGGCGCCTGGGTCTTGACCCTGCAGGATCGGGCGGGCGTTAACGTAACCTTGTTTTGCTGACTGGCTGGCCCACTTAGCCGCTTCTTCGACATCGATCTTTCCGTACCTTTCGGCGGCCAATCGAGCGGCCTGACTTGTCCTGGCGTTGTTTTCCTCCATACCCGTCTGCCAGCGATTCCCCGCATCGTCGTTTTTGTCGACATGGCCCTGAGCGTCTGCGAAGACACTTTCGAGCACGCCGCCGGTCGCGGTGCCGACGGCACCTCCTACGAGAGCTCCGGCCCATGGAGTCGCAATGAACGAGGTGCCCACGCCCGTAACCGTGCCGGCAGTACCAGAGATAAAGTTTTTGTACTGTGCAATCGATTTGTCGTAGTCGGAGTTCTTCGTAGCGGCTGGCCCCTCCACTTCTTCTTGTCGGCCGATTCCGAGGACTCCAGAAATTTCACCGGAGCTTTGAGAGATCTGCCTGACGGTCATCTCGTAATGGTCAGAGTAGCGAAGGTTCTCTGGGAGATCTGGGTTGAGGTGATAATCCATCAGTCGGGACAGGTAATCTTTTTGGGCGACTTCGACCGCTGCGTAGCCTTCAGGGTTCTGTCCCACAGCGAACAACAGTTTGCTGGTGTCCCGAGGGTCGAGATCGGCGGCGGATCCATTAGCGGGATAGAGCTTTTCGATTTCCTTCCAGGATTTCGGATCGAGCTCGGGGTTAACCCCGCTTTCTGCGCGATTGATGTCAGGTAGATACTCGGAAGCGATTTGGCCGATACTGTCCGACATGTATCCGTGGTCGGTGAGGCGTTCCGGGGTGTCTCCGACCGAGGAAACGATGGCGCTGAACAGTTTGGCTTGTGCGGCCGTGTGGGGAGCAGTGTCCAGCGTCGGCAGTTCCCCCGCTGGGTGACCTGTAGTTGCGGCCTCCAGTGCCAGCGCCAGGTTGTTCCTCCCAGTGTTGTCCTCATCGCCGTGGAAGTTGGTCTCCTCTGGCCATTCTCGTTCCTCGAAGAGGTACTGGAAATTGGTCAGAGCTACCTTCCCCTTATAGTCGTTTTCATCGTCCGAGTCTCGCTCGAAGGGGGATTCGTCCTTCGAAATGAACTCCTGATTAAAGAAGCTCGTGGCTGCGTCAGGGCTGTTGGAAATGCCCTTGAGGTAACCCGTGAGCGGGTCGCTTCCGCTGTCCTCGCCGATTCGGTTGAGGATTTGGTCCGAACCCAGGTGCTGCCAAGCCATGTTGGCGTGCTCGCCCTTGCCGGTGAGGTCGCGTTCGGTGGCCATGAGCTTGGTGCCGTAGTCCTTCATGAACTGGTCTTCGTAGTCGCCGGTTCGCATCAGGTTGCTCATGACCTGGAAGCCCATGGGGCCGCCCTTGTCGCCGTAAATGGGCTTGTCGCCAAGGTTGATGACGTTGCGACGCCAGTTGTCCATCGCGGTCGAGTCGCTCTGGGAGGCGTTGGCGAGCGTCATACCCAAGTTGCGCTGCAGGTCGTCGAGTTGGTCGCGGCGATCGTGGCCGATGTCCCAGTTCATGCCTGGGTTGTTGATTCCGGCCCAGAACTCCATGGTCTTCTTCGGGCCGAGCGTGGTGGCGAACCGTTCCGAGAAGAGGTCGTCGTTCTTGTACTTCTTCAGCCCGGCGTTGATGCGGTCGAAGTCCTTGACCGTGAGGTCCTCGGGGTCCTTCTTGGCGAGCTTGGCCAGGGCCTCGGCTTCCTTGATCGCCTCAGCCGCGTCGTCCCGGTTCTTGTAGCTCGCGTCCGAGAAGCCGATCTCGGTCTGGTCGGCAAGCGCCTTGAGAACCTTGCTCGCGGAGCTGTCGCTTTCGGCTGCCTTTTCCAGGATCTTCTGGATGTCGTCGCGCAGCGCGTTGATGTCGTCCTGGTTGTCCTTGTCCGCGTGGGCACGGGCCTCCGGCGGGATATCCGTGGTGACCGTGAAGCCGCCTTCGTACCCGATGACCTTGATGTTCTTCTTGCGGCCACGGCCCACGGCCTCCGTGAGCTGTTTCTGGTAGCCCTTCAGCTCGCCTCGGGTGTCGTCGAGGATGCTGTGGATGGTCTTGGACTGAGTGTGGGCGTCGCTGAACTCGCCGGCGGTCTTGCCGATGAACTCCTTGGTCACCTGGGAGTTCATGCCGGTCCAGTCGGCCTTGTTCGCAGCCTTGTGCAGTCCGTCTTCGGCTTGCTTCTTGAGCTTCGCCAAGTTGTCGACGAGAGTGCGCCAGTCTTCGACGGCGTCGTCGAGCGGCTTGAAATCGGCGCCGAGGAGATCGTCGAAGTTCACTATTTGTCCTTCTTCTTCTCGTCCGGCTTGCCGTAGTACGCGGGATTCGGATCGCCGGGCTTACCGACGCGTTCGTCGAAGCCCTTGTCGAGCGTGTCGATGCTGCTCATCTGCCGCTGGATGTAGTGCTCGTCCCCGGCGTGCACCTTCTTCGTGACCTGCATGT
This sequence comes from Streptomyces sp. NPDC102467, assembly GCF_044765445.1. Lineage (NCBI taxonomy): Bacteria > Bacillati > Actinomycetota > Actinomycetes > Kitasatosporales > Streptomycetaceae > Streptomyces > Streptomyces sp. NPDC102467. The sequence goes on from NZ_JBIWKA010000022.1 coordinate 29,053, forward strand.
GGTTCGAGATGTGGGCGCAGGCGTCCATGAGGGACTTCAGCTGCACTTCCCATCGGTCCGCCACGTGCTGCAGGCCGGAACCCAGTGAGAAACCCTGCTGGGGGCGGCTTTGCAGCTGCTGGAGTCGGCGACTCGGGCTTTGTCCCACAAGTCGTCGTAGAGGGTCTTTGCATGACTGCCGATCTTGGTCAGGTCGGCATCCTTGACCGTGAGGTCACCCGTCTTGCCGGGGAGTGGCGGAGCGGCGCCCCCTCCACCGTCAACCTGGTTCAGCCTCATGTGCGTTGACTGCCGCTCGGCGGCGTCCGTCTTGAGCTGCTCCCATTCGTCCCATGCCATGGGCGGTACCTTCCCCCGTGTGTCCCCGTGTGTTCGGTTGCTTTCGCGACTTTCCGATGCGGTAGCTCCGGTTAAGTTAGCAATTCACTTATCAAGATCACAGAGTGAGGTGGCGATCTCACAGACAGCTGCCACGGCAGATTCCGGACGGAAGCGCGGGTTTCGTGGCGAGTGGGGTGAGGGGGCGTGGCGGGCGTCGCGGCCGGACGGGGCGTTGACGGGGCCTGGGCGGTACGGGTGGGTCAGCGTGGGGCCAGGCCCGTGTGGCCGTCCAGGAGTTCTCGGGCCGCGTCGAGGTGGCCGAGGTGGCGGGCTGTCTCTTCGATCATGTGCAGGACGATCCAGCGCAGGTCCGTGATGTCGTCTTCGATGTCCTCGCCGTGCCGGCCCAAGGGGCGTGCGTCCAGAAGCGTTGACGTCAGGAAGGTGTCGGACAGTTCGCACTGCGCGCGGTAGAAGGCCATCACCTCTGCGGGGCCCGCAGTGGTGAGTTCGGCGGACCGGGCGGGGTGGATGTTTTGCCCAGGGCCACCTCCTGGAACCAGCGGTGTTCCGCGTCGGCGAGATGGCGCACGAGGCCCAGTGGTGTCCAGCCCGACGGCAGGACCGATTGTGGCTGGGTGCGGAACTCGCGCGCGATAGGCGGACCTTCGTCGGTGGACGGAATCATCGGTGGGGCCCCGCCGGATCGCCGCTAGGTGTGAGACGTACGGTGATGAGGCATTTGCCGTTATGCGAGAGAACCCGAGAGGAACCGCACGTGGGTACATCTGGAGCTGCCGCCGAAGGGCGTGAAACCGGGGATGCGGGCGACCGGGGCGAGTTCGCCTCGCCGCCCCGCGCTTATCAGCCCGCGCCTTCCGCCGGGAAGCTGCTGCTCTTTGTGTTCGCGTTCGTCGTCTTCGCCGTGATCGTGGTCGGCGGGGGTGTCATTCTGGTCGCCGGCGGGTGATGACGTCGAAGGGGCGCCCCGCCGTAGCGGGACGCCCCTTCAGATTCGCGCAGCTCAGCGCCGTTGAGCTGCGTGAGAGGCCGTGACCGGAATCGAACCGGTGTGCTTCGCTTTGCAGGCGAATCCCTAAACCACTCGGGCACACGGCCAAGCTCGTTTCTTGCTTGTTGTGACGACCGTAGGGGCCTGCTGTCGGTGGCTCAAGGGTTTCCGGGGTGCCGCAACGCGACTGCCATACGCCGTTCATGGACGTACGACCAAGGGACCAGTCGGTCCCCGCCTCCCGACAGGGGTCAGATGGCATTACGGCCCTTACGGTGATCCGTATGGACGACGTAGATGGCATGGAAGCCGGGCTGGGTGTTGTTGCCGGGGCAGGGCCTGCCGCGCTCGTTGAGATCGAGGGTGTTCTCGGGCGTACCTATCGGGCTTTGAGTGTCGGCATCGTCACCGTTGTTCTGCTTATTGCCTTCGAGGCGACGGCTGTGGGGACCGCCATGCCCGTTGCCGCGCGGGAGTTGGATGGGGTGTCGTTGTACGCCTTCGCTTTTTCCGGGTACTTCACCACCAGCCTCTTCGGGATGGTGGCCGCCGGGCAGTGGGCCGATCGGCGGGGGCCGCTCGGGCCGCTGGCGGTCGGGATCGGTGCGTTCGCCGCGGGTCTTGTGATCGCCGGGACCGCGGGGAGCATGTGGGTGTTCGTGGCCGGGCGGGCCGTGCAGGGGCTTGGTGGCGGGCTCGTCATCGTCGCGCTGTACGTCGTCGTCAGCCGGGCCTACCCGTCGCGGTTGCGGCCCGCGATCATGGCGGCGTTCGCGGCGAGCTGGGTCGTGCCGTCGATCGTGGGGCCGTTGGCGGCCGGGGCTGTGACCGAGCAGCTGGGGTGGAGGTGGGTGTTCCTGGGGATTCCGGTGCTTGTGTTGTTGCCGCTCGGGCTGGCGCTGCCGCAGATACGGCGGCGGGCCGGCGGCGCGCCCGAAGGAACCGTCCCCACAGCCTTCGACCGGCGCCGGATCCGGCTCGCGTTCGGGATCTCGGTGGGGGCCGGGCTCATCCAGTACGCCGCGCAGGACCTGCGGCCGCTTGCTGTGGTCCCCGGCGTCGTCGGCGCCGTACTCCTCGTGCCGTCCGTGCTCGGGCTGCTGCCCCGCGGCACGTACCGGGCCGTGCGCGGGCTGCCGTCGGTGGTGCTGCTGCGCGGGGTCGCGGCGGGGTCGTTCATCGCGGCGGAGTCGTTCGTGCCGCTGATGCTGGTCACCCAGCGGGGGCTGTCGCCGACGCTCGCCGGGTTCTCACTGGCGGGGGGTGGGGCGACCTGGGCGCTGGGGTCCTGGGTGCAGTCGCGGTCCCGGTTCGAGCCGTACCGGGAGCGGCTCGTCGCCGGGGGCATGGTGCTCGTCGCCGCCGCCATCGCGGCCGCGCCGAGCGTGCTGATCGCGGCCGTGCCGGTGTGGACCGTGGCCATCGCGTGGGGGTTCGGGTGCCTGGGGATGGGGCTCGTCATCTCCTCCACCAGCGTGCTGCTGCTCCAACTGTCCGCGCCGAAGGAAGCCGGGACGAACTCCGCCGCCCTGCAGATCTCCGACGGGCTCGCCAACGTGGTGCTGCTCGCCGCCGGCGGCGCCGCGTTCGCCGCGCTCGGCGGGGGAGCGGTCGGCGCCGCCGGACACGGGGTGGCGGACGGTGCGGGCGGCTCGCACCCGGCCGCGTTCGTCGCCGTGTTCCTGCCGATGGCGGGCGTGGCGCTCGTGGGGGCGTGGGTGGGGACGCGGTTGCGGGAGAGGTAGGGAGAGGTAGAGAGAGGGGGGAGGGGGCCGCTTCGGTGGCGGTGCGGTGGGTCGGGTGCGGCCGCGTTTCTCGCCGGGCCGAGCGCAGCTGCGCTTCTTGCCGGGCCGGGCTCAGCCGCGCTGCCACCGGACCCAGCCCAGCCGTGCCTTCTCGCCGGGCCGGGCTCAGCCGTGCCTTCTCGCCGGGCCGAGCGCGCCCGCGCTTCTTGCCGGGCCGGGCTCAGCCGTGCCTCTCGTCGGGCCGAGCTCAGCCGCGCTGCCACCGGACCCAGCCCAGCCGTGCCTTCTCGCCGGGCCGAGCTCAGCCGCGCCTTCACGCCGGGCCGAGCGCGGCTGCGCTTCTTGCCGAGGCCGATCCCAGCCGCGCCTCCTCGCCGAGCCGGACCCAGCCCCGCCACGCTGCCCGCCGAGCCGAGCCGAGCCGGGCCGATCCCCGCCGCGCTCCCCGCCGAGCCGACCCCATCCGCACCCATCCGCACCCATCGCCACCCCCGCCACCCCCGCCGCATGTGCCCCCCCCGGGAGTCGCCCCCCGTGACGCCCCCGCCCCCGCCCCGGTGACACCCCCGCGACTCCCCGTGAGCGCAGGCCAGTTGATCTGTGATGCGCGTCCCACCCACCGTCCACCCGGCCTTGTCCACCGTCCCCGTCAACTCCGTCACCGGTAGGGTGGCCCGGTTGTCATACGTAGCCGTGCCGTGCCGTGCCGTCCAGCCTTGAGTTATCGGAGACCGTGACTACCACCGCCACCAACTCCTCGTCCCACCACCTCTCGCCCGCCTTCCCCGGCCGCGCCCCCTGGGGCACCGCCAACAAGCTGCGCGCCTGGCAGCAGGGGGCCATGGAGAGGTACATCCAGGAGCAGCCGCGTGACTTCCTCGCCGTCGCCACCCCGGGGGCCGGGAAGACGACGTTCGCGCTGACCCTCGCGTCATGGCTGCTGCACCATCACGTCGTGCAGCAGGTGACCGTGGTCGCGCCGACCGAGCACCTGAAGAAGCAGTGGGCCGAGGCCGCCGCGCGGATAGGGATCAAGCTGGACCCGGAGTACAGCGCGGGCCCGCTCAGCAAGGAGTACCAGGGCGTCGCCGTGACGTACGCCGGTGTCGGCGTGCGGCCCATGCTGCACCGCAACCGGTGCGAGCAGCGCAAGACCCTCGTGATCCTTGATGAGATCCACCATGCCGGTGACAGCAAGTCCTGGGGCGAGGCCTGTCTGGAGGCGTTCGAGCCGGCCACCCGCCGCCTCGCGCTGACCGGTACGCCGTTCCGCTCCGACACCAACCCCATCCCCTTCGTCCAGTACGAGGAGGGCAGGGACGGCATCCGGCGGTCCTCGGCCGACTACACGTACGGCTATGGGAGCGCGCTCGGCGACGGCGTCGTGCGGCCCGTCATCTTCCTCTCCTACAGCGGCAACATGCGCTGGCGCACCAAGGCCGGTGACGAGATCGCCGCGCGGCTCGGCGAACCCATGACCAAGGACGCCGTCAGTCAGGCCTGGCGCACTGCTCTCGACCCGCGCGGCGAGTGGATGCCGAGCGTGCTGCGCGCCGCCGACGCCCGGCTCACCGAGGTCAGGAAGGGCATCCCGGACGCAGGCGCCCTCGTCATCGCCACCGACCAGGAGTCGGCGCGCGCGTACGCGAAGCTGATCAAGGACATCACCGGTAGCAAGGCGACCGTCGTGCTCTCCGACGACACCGGCGCCTCGAAGCGGATCGACGATTTCGCGGCGAGCGAGGACCGGTGGATGGTCGCCGTGCGGATGGTCTCCGAGGGTGTCGACGTGCCCCGCCTTGCGGTCGGCGTGTATGCCACCACCATCTCGACCCCGCTGTTCTTCGCGCAGGCCGTGGGGCGTTTCGTGCGGTCCAGGCGGCGCGGCGAGACCGCGTCCGTCTTCCTGCCCACCGTCCCCGACCTGCTCGGCTTCGCCAACGAGATGGAGGTCGAGCGCGACCACGTACTCGACAAGCCGAAGAAGGAAGGGGAGGAGGACCCCTACGCCGAGTCCGAGAAGGAGATGGACGAGGCGAACAAGCAGGAGGACGAGGACACCGGCGAGCAGGAGCAGTTCTCCTTCGAGGCGCTGGAGTCCGAGGCCGTCTTCGACCGGGTCCTCTACGACGGTGCCGAGTTCGGTATGCAGGCCCGTCCCGGCAGCGAGGAGGAGCAGGACTACCTCGGTATCCCGGGGCTCCTCGAACCCGACCAGGTGCAGTTGCTCCTCCAGAAGCGCCAGGCCCGGCAGATCGCGCACAGCAAGAAGAAGCCCGACAGTGAGGCCGATCTGCTCGAACTGCCCGCCGAGCGGCGGCCCGTCGTCTCCCACAAGGAGATGATGGAGCTGCGCAAGCAGCTCAACACGATCGTCGGCGCGTACGTCCATCAGAGCGGCAAGCCGCACGGAGTGATCCACACCGAGTTGCGGCGGGTCTGCGGCGGGCCGCCGAGCGCCGAGGCGACCGGCGGGCAACTGCGGCAGCGCATCGCGAAGGTCCAGGAGTGGGCCACGCGCATGAAGTGACGGCCACGCGCATGAAGTCACGGCGTACCGGCGACCCGCATGAAGTGACATGGGTACCAAGTGCGGGCAATCGCCCATAACTCCGGCCACCGACTGACCGGATTCTGGACGGAGTCTTCCGCTCAGCGGGACGACCTCGCTACATTCCCGGCAACGCACACGCCCCGTGGCAGAGCCGCCGCGGAGCGCAGCCGGTACGCACGAAGACAGCCGAATGCAGCTGTTGGCAGATGTTGCAGCTGTATGCAGCCCAGCGCCTGATCACCGACCGGCGGCTCTGACGCGCGTCGCCCAAGGGACAGGCGGCGACAACCGCCGCGTAGGAGACCGTCGACCCTCACCACTAAGGAGTGGGCGTCGTGACCGCGGAGACCTCCCAGACGCTCGACCGGGGACTGCGCGTCCTCAAACTGCTCGCCGACACCGACCACGGGCTGACCGTGACCGAGCTGTCCAACAAACTCGGCGTCAACCGCACTGTCGTCTACCGTCTGCTCGCCACCCTGGAGCAGCACGCCCTCGTCCGCCGCGACCTGGGCGGCCGCGCCCGGGTCGGCCTCGGTGTGCTGCGCCTGGGCCGCCAGGTCCATCCGCTGGTACGCGAGGCCGCGCTGCCGGCGCTGCGCTCGCTGGCCGAGGACATAGGGGCGACGGCGCACCTGACGCTGGTCGACGGGTCGGAGGCGCTGGCCGTGGCCGTCGTCGAACCGACCTGGACCGACTACCACGTGGCGTACCGGACCGGGTTCCGGCATCCGCTGGACAAGGGCGCCGCGGGCCGCGCGATCCTCGCCTCCCGGCGGGGCCTGCTGCCCGAACCCGGTTACACCCTCACCCACGGCGAACTGGAGGCGGGCGCGAGCGGCGCCGCGGCTCCTCTCCTCGGGGTGACCGGTCTGGAGGGCAGCGTCGGCGTGGTGATGCTGGCGGACGCCGTGCCCGAACGGGTCGGGCCGCGGGTCATGGATGCCGCCCGGGAAGTGGCGGACGCGCTGCGCTGACCTGCGGGAAATCCATGTGAGCGGGCGTTTTGGCCGGTTGGCCAAAGCGCCCGCCCGCTTTCTGGCGGATCTCCCCACCCCCGCCCTGCCCGCGCTCAGCATCATCGGGGCGACAACCGGTGCAGGGGTGAGGAGAGCGTTGCCTTGGACGTGCAGAGACTGACCAGGCGCCAGGACGTGGCGGCCGCCGCGGCCGCGGGCAGCGCGCTGCGGCGCACCATGGGCATGTGGCAGCTGGCCCTGCTGTCGGTCGGCGCCACCCTCGGCACCGGCATCTTCGTCGTCCTCGGCGAGGCGGTGCCCGAGGCCGGGCCCGCGATCGTCGTCTCCTTCGTTCTCGCCGGAGTGACCGCCCTCTTCTCGGCGCTGTCGTACGCCGAGCTCGCGGGCATGATCCCCGGCTCCGGATCCTCGTACAGCTACGCGTACGCGACACTCGGCGAACTCGTCGCCTGGGTGTGCGGCTGGTGTCTGATCCTGGAGTACGGGGTGTCGGTCGCCGCCGTCGCGGTCGGTTGGGGCCAGTACGTCAACGAGCTGCTCGACCTGACCGTGGGCGTCACCCTGCCGGACACGTTCAGCGCGCCGCCCGGCGCCGGCGGTGTCCTCAACATTCCGGCCGCCGCGATCGTCGTCCTCGCCATGGTGGTGCTGCTGCGCGGGGCGAAGGAGAGCGCCGTCGCCAACGTCGTCATGGTCGCGATCAAGGTCGCCGCCCTGGTGATGTTCTGCGCGGTCGCCTTCACCGCGTTCCGCGCGGGCAACTTCCGGCCGCTGTTCCCGCTCGGCGCCGCCGGGATGAGCGCGGGCGCGGCCTCGCTCTTCTTCTCCTACATCGGCTTCGACGCCGCCTCCACGGCAGGCGAGGAGGCGAAGAACCCGCAGCGCGACCTGCCGCGCGCGATCATCCTCTCCCTCGTCCTGGTCACGGCGTTGTACGTGCTCGTGGCGGTGGCGGCGCTCGGCGCGATGCCGTGGCACGACTTCGCGGGGACGGAGGCGACACTGAGCCAGGTTCTCGTACGGGCCGTCGGCGGCGGCAGCCTCTGGCCGATCCTGCTGTCGGTCGGCGCGGTCGTCGCGACGACGAGCGTCGTCCTCACCGTGCAGTACGGGCAGATCCGCATCCTGTTCGCGATGTCGCGGGACGGACTGGTGCCGCCCGTCTTCTCGCGGGTGCACGCCAAGAGCGGGGTGCCGCGCGTGAACACGGTCATCGTCTCGTCGTTCATCGCCGTGCTCGCCGCCCTCGTGCCGCTGGGCAGCCTGGCCGACGCCACCAGTATCGGCACGCTGTTCGCGTTCGCCCTCGTCAACATCGCGGTGATCCTGCTGCGCCGCCGCAACCCCGACGCGCCCCGCAGCTTCCGGGTGCCGTGGTCGCCGGTGGTGCCGCTGCTCGGTGTGGCGTGCTGCGTGTACATGCTGTTCAGCCTCGGTACGGACACCTGGGTGGCGTTCGGCGCGTGGATGGCGGCCGGGCTCGTCCTCTACCGGCTGTACGGAATCAAGCACTCGAAGCTCAACAACCCGGAAGGCAGGCCTTCGTGAACGCCGCCGCCCTCGACCTCACCGCCGCCCTCGACCTCACCGCCGACGTCGTCGAACTCGCCCGCGCGCTCGTCGACATCCCCTCCGAGAGCGGCGCCGAGGGACCCCTCGCCGACGCCGTCGAGACGGCCCTCGCCGCCCTGCCCCACCTGAGCGTCGACCGCGTCGGCAACTCCGTCGTCGCCCGCACCACCCTCGGCCGCCCCGAGCGCGTGATCATCGCGGGACACCTCGACACCGTGCCCGCCGCGGCCAACCTGCCCGCGCGCCTCGACGGCGGACTCCTCCACGGGCTCGGCGCCTGCGACATGAAGGGCGGCGTCGCCGTCGCCCTGCGCCTGGCCGCCACGCTCACCGCACCGTCCGCCCGCGACATCACGTACGTCTTCTACGAGTGCGAGGAGGTCGAGGGCGACCGCAACGGCCTGCACCGCATCGCGGCGGAGCGGCCCGAACTGCTCGCCGCCGACCTCGCGATCCTCATGGAGCCGTCCGGCGCGGGAGTGGAGGCGGGCTGCCAGGGCGTACTCAGCGCCGACATCACCGTGCGCGGCGCCCGCGCGCACACCGCCCGCGCCTGGATGGGCGTCAACGCCGCGCACCGCGCCGCGGCGGTGCTGCGGCTGCTCGACGAGCACGTCCCGGAGCGGGTGGTTATCGACGGGCTCGAGTACCGGGAAGGGCTCAGCGCCGTCGCCGTACGCGCCGGGGTCGCCGGGAACGTCGTCCCCGACACCTGTGTCATCTCCCTCAACGCCCGCTTCGCGCCCAGCCGTTCGGCGGCCCAGGCCGAGAGTTACGTCCGAGGGCTCTTCTCCGCGGAATCCCATGAGAACGCGTGCGAGTACGAGTTCGAGGTGACGGAGGTCGTGCCCGGCGCCCTGCCCGGCCTCGACCGGCCCGCCGTCGCCTCCCTGGTCCGCTTCCTCGGCGCCGAGCCGCGCCCGAAACTGGGCTGGACGGATGTCGCCCGCTTCACCGAGCTCGGGGTGCCCGCGCTGAATTTCGGACCCGGGGATCCGGCGCTCGCGCACACGGCCGGGGAGTATGTGCCGGTAGGTCAACTGGTGGAATGTGAGCGCAAGTTGGTGGCCTGGCTACGCTGAACCGTCTGCGGAGTGCCTGTTCGGTGGGCGGCTGCGGGTTGCGTCGTGGCTGGTCGCGCAGTTCCCCGCGCCCCTGAAATGCAGGCGCTTCGCGCCGCATTTCCCCGATGAAGGCTGAGCGGCGAAGCCGCTCGCCTTCAGGGGCGCGAGGAACTGCGCGCAGCAGGACCACCGGTCCGCAGCCGCCCACCGAACAGGCACCCGTCAGAAGGGCCCTAGGCGGATCCCGCCCCAGCAAGCCGCGCCTCCAGCCACAACACCAACCGCTCGTCCGGGTCGTCGAGATCCAGGCCCACCTGTTCCCGCGCCTGCCGAAGGCGGTACCGGCACGTGTTCGGATGGACGGCGAGATTCTTCGCCGCGCCCGCCATGTCGCACCCGGCATCCAGCCACGCCAGCACCGTACGCGCGTACTCCGTACCGTGCGCGGCGTCGTACGCCAGCACCCGCACCCACGTCCCGTCCGACGTCAACTCCCTTCGCGCGCCCACGAGTTCGTCGAGCCGCAGCAGGGTGACCCGGGCCCGTACGTCGTCCACGACCGCGACGGGGCGTTCCTCGTCGAGGCACCTGAGCACCAGATCGGCGTCGTCCCGCGAGTCCGTGGCCCGCGCCAGGCCCGGTACCAGCACCCCGAGCCCGGCGCGCACGGGGACGCGCAGGGCGTGCCCGGCCCGCTCCACGATGTCCTGGGCCAGCCGCTTGTGGCGGGCCGCGCCGCGTTCACCGGTCGCCGGGAGCAGCGCGTACACGACGCCGTCGACGAGGACGCAGGCGTGCCGCCCGTAGCGGGCCTCGCACTGCAGGCGTACGAGGTCAAGGAGGCGCAGTGCCGTGCGCTCCACGTCGGGCGCCGCGCTCGGCCCGGCCGGGGCGAACGCCGCGACCCGCACCGGGTCCGTACCGGCGCCGAGGCCCAGGCGGTGGGCGGCGCCGGCCGCGTCGGCGGTGCCGTCCAGGACGCGGCGCAGCAGGTCGCCGCCGAGGTGGCGGGCCAGTTCCTGCGCGGCGCGGGCCCGCAGCAGCAACAGCGCGGCGGTGGAGGCGCCCTGGGTCAGGGCCCGCTCGGCATCGGCGGCGAGGGTGCCTTCGTCGACGACCCACAGCGAGCCGAGCGTCTCGCCGCCCGCGCGCACGGCGACGGCGAGCCGGGGCAGGTTCTCGGCGTCGAGCGCGGGCAGCCGCAGCGGCGCCTTTGCGGCGAACAGGGTGCGGTACTGCTCCGCGTTCTCGGGACTGTCGGGCACCTGGAGGCCGAGGATGCCCTGGCGGCGGTCCTCGTCGACGATCTGCCCCGGCACGGTCGAGTAGGCGAGGATGCGCTGGCGCGGGTCCTCGACGGCGGTGGCCCCGCCGACCGCCGCGGCGATCGCGTCGGCCAGCGCGAACAGGTCGCCGGACGCGGTGGGCGCGGTCCCGGCGCCGGCCGCGGAGGACAGCAGCAGGTGCACGCGGTGCCAGGCGGCGTCGTCGTCGACCGCGAGCAGCGCGATCCCGGCCCGCTCGGCCGCCGCCACGGGGTGGTGCCGCTCGGCGCCGCCCCGCACGACCACGGCCGCCATGCCCGCGTCGGCGGCGGCGTGCACCAGCGGGGCCGCGGCCTCGGCGCGGACACCGACCGCGAGGAGGACGGCGCCGGGCGCCTGGGGCAGCGGGGCCTCGGCGTCGTACAGCAGCACCTCACCGACCGACACGGCGAGCCCGGCGGGCGCGACGATGGCCCGCACGGACGAGCCGCCGAGCACATCGAGCAGATCACTGAGGGTGGGAGCGGGGTGGTGGCTGAGGTGAGGGCTGTCCATGGGGGGCCTTTCCGGCGGGGAGCAGCCTCCGTTTGGCCGATCGCCAAACGACCTTAAGTACCTGTTGTGCCGACGGACAACCCGGGCCCCTGCCCGCCCGCCGAGACTCAAGGCATGACCGGAGCACCCGCAGCACCCGCAGCACCTGAAGTACTCGCAGCACCCGCAGTACGTGATCGTGCCGCCGCGGCCGCGCACGCGGCCGGCGTCACCGTCCGCACCGCCCACGACGTGTCCGGCATCGCGGCCGTCGCCGACTTCTTCAGCGACGTCTGGCAGACCCCGCGCAGCACCCCGCCCTACCCGGCCGAGGTGCTGCACAGCCTGGTGCACGCGGGCGGCGCCGTGCACGCCGCGTACACGGACGCGGGCGAGCTGCGCGGGGCGGCCGCCGCTGTGTTCGGTCAGCCCGCGGCATCCGACGTGTACTCGTTCGTGGCCGCCGCCGGTACCAGCGACCGGGGCGTCGGGCTCGCCGTGAAGCAGGGCCAGCGGGTGTGGGCGCTGGAACGCGGGGCGCGCACCATGCGCTGGACGTTCGACCCGCTGGTCGGCCGCAACGCCCGCTTCAACCTGGTCAAGCTGGGCGCCACCGGCACCGAGTACCTCGTCGACTTCTACGGGCCCATGGCCGACGGAGTGAACGACGGCGACGAGAGCGACCGGCTCACCGTCACCTGGGACCTGGCCCGCGACGACCGCACGGCAGAGCCCGCCGTCCCCGCCGGCACCGTTCTCGAAACCGCCCCCGACGGCGACCCGCTCGTGCTCGGTGCGGACGGTGTCCTGCACTGCCGCGTCCCCGGCGACATCGTGCGGCTGCGCGCCGCCGACCCCGCGCTCGCGCTGCGCTGGCGCCACGCCGTCCGCTCCGTGTTCACGGACGCCTTCGCCGACGGGTACGCCGCCACCGCCATGTCCCGCGACGGCTGGTACACCCTGACCGAGGAGAAGCAGGCATGAGGCTCGACCACGTAGAACTGCTGCATGTCGCCATCCCGCTGGTCACCCCGTTCCGTACGTCGTTCGGCACGATGACGACCAAGGACACCTTCCTGCTGCACGTCGTCACCGACGAGGCGGAGGGCTGGTCGGAGTTCGCCGCCGACCCGGAGCCGCTGTACTGCTCCGAGTTCGTCTCCGGCGCCGAGACCGTGATCCGCGACTTCCTGCTGCCGCGCGTCGCCGCCCTGCCCGAACTGACGACGGCGGCGCTCGCGCCCGCGATGGCCAAGATCAAGGGGCACGAGCTGGCCAAGGCCGCGCTGGAGACGGCTGTCCTCGACGCCGAGCTGCGCGCCCACCGCATGTCGCTGGCCACCTACCTCGGTGCCGTACGCGACCGGGTGCCCGCCGGGGTCTCCGTCGGCATCAAGGACTCGGTCCCCGAGCTCCTCGACGACGTCGAGCGCTATCTCGCCGAGGGGTACATCCGGATCAAGCTGAAGATCGAACCCGGCTGGGACGTGGCGCCCGTAGCGGCCGTACGCGAACGGTTCGGGGCGGACCTCCCCCTCCAGGTCGACGCCAACACGGCCTACACGCTCGCCGACGCCGAGCATCTGCGGCGGCTCGACGCGTTCGGGCTGCTGCTCATCGAGGAGCCCCTCGAAGAGAACAACCTGCACGCCCACGCCCTCCTCCAGCAGCGCATCGCCACCCCCGTCTGCCTCGACGAGTCGCTGCACAACGCCCGCGACACGGCGTCCGCCATCGCCATGGACGCGTGCCGGGTCGTCAACGTCAAGCCCGCCCGGGTCGGCGGATATCTGGAGGCGCGCCGCGTCCACGATGTCGCCTCCGCGCATGGCGTGGCCGCCTGGTGCGGGGGGATGCTGGAGACCGGGATCGGGCGGGCCCCGAACCTGGCGCTTGCCGCGTTGCCCGGTTTTACGCTGCCCGGCGACACGTCTGCTTCCAGCCGGTATTTCGCCGAGGACATCACGGAGCCGTTCGTCCTGGCGGACGGCCATCTGCCCGTGCCTTCGGGGCCCGGCATCGGGGTCGCCCCGCTGCCGGATGTGTTGCGCCGGTTCACCACTGCGCGGCTGAGTCTGTACGTCGCGCCGTAGTCCGTCCGGTTGCGTGGCGACCGCGGGCCGGTGGGGGCTGGTCGCGCAGTTCCCCGCGCCCCTGAGATGCGCACTGCGTGCGCCATCTCAGAGGGCGCACGCGCGTGCGCCCCATGGGGCTGCGGCGGAGCCGCATGCTCCAGGGGCGCGGGGAACTGCGCGAGAAGTCCCCACCGGCCCGCGGGCGGAGCCGCAGGCCTCAGGGGCGCGGGGAACTGCGCGAGAAGTCCCCACCGGCCCGCACCCGACGATCAAGCGCAACCGAACCCGGCCCACGCGAAGCCGCCCCGCGCGCAAAACCCTGGCCCACGCGAAGCCGCCCCGCGCGCAAAACCCTGGCCCACGCGAAGGCGCCCCCCGCGCAAAACCCCGGCCGCGTTAGATTGGGCCCGTGCTCAACCGCCTCAGCCGCCCCGCTGCCCTAGCCCTCTGCGCGCTCCCGGTCATCGCGTTGCTCGCGGTCGCCGGGTTCGCCCCGCTGCCGTTCTCGGTGGCGCAGCCAGGGCCCACGACGAACGTGCTCGGTGAGGACGACGGCAAGGCCGTCATCAAGATCACCGGCGCCCCCACCCGGGACACCCGCGGAGCGCTGCGCGCGGTGACCATCGTGGCGACAGGGCCCGATGCGTCGGTGCATTTCGGTGACGTGCTCGACGGCTGGTTCGCGGAGAATCAGGCGATCATGCCGCGGGACTCCGTCTACCCGGCGGGGAACTCCACGAAGGAGATCGAGGCGCACAACAAGGACGAGATGAAGGGCTCCCAGGACGCCGCCACCGAGGCCGCCCTGGCCTACCTGGCCGACGAGGGCCAGGACGGCACGGACAAGGTCCGGGTCACTCTTCAGCTCGGCGACGTCGGCGGCCCCAGCGCCGGTCTGCTCTTCTCGCTCGGCATCATCGACATGCTGGACGGCGACGGCAGCGGCGGCGAGCTGACCGGCGGGAAGTCGATCGCGGGCACCGGCACCATCGACGACGACGGCAAGGTGGGCGCGGTCGGCGGGGTCTCGCTGAAGGTGCAGGCCGCCGACCGTGACGGCGCCACGGTCTTCCTCGTACCGAAGGCGGAGTGCGCGGACGCGAAGGCGTCGGCGCCGAAGTCGATGCGGCTGATCCCGGTGAGCACGCTCAAGGGCGCGGTCACCGCTCTGACGGACCTGGAGAAGGACTTCGGCTCCGTCCCCAAGTGCTGAGCCGCACGCCGTAACGCGCGGCTCACTCCTTGACGAAGCCCTCCTTCACCAGCCAGTCCTTCGCCACGTCGTGCGGGTCCTGCCCGTCGACGTCGACCTTGGCGTTGAGTTCCTGCGCGACGGTGTTGTCGAGCTTCTTGGTGATGGGGTCCAGGACCTCGGCCATCTTCGGGTACTTCTTCAGCGACTTGGTGTTGATCTCGGGCGCCGCGTTGTAGTTCGGGAAGAAATGCCGGTCGTCCGCCATGGTCTTCAGGTTCATCGCCTTGATGCGGCCGTCGGTCGTGTACACCTCGCCGAACGTGCAACTGCCCTTGTTCGCCTGCGTGTAGATGATGCCGCTGTCCATCTGCGTGATGTTCCCGGCGGGGATCTTCATCCCGTACGCCTTCTCCATGCCGGGCAGCCCGTCCGCACGGTTGGCGAACTCGCTCTCCACGCACAGGGTGACGGCGCCCGGGTTCGACTTGGAGAGCGCGGCGACGTCGGAGAGCGTCTTGGTGCCGTACTTCTTGAAGTTGGCCTGGTTCATGGCGAGCGCGTACGTGTTGTTGAGCGCGGACGGCGGCAGCCAGGTGATGCCGTTCTTGAGGTCGGCGTCGTGCACCGCCTGCCACTGCTTCTGCGGGTCGGGGATCGGATCGGAGTTGCCGAGGTACGTGATCCAGGCCGTGCCCGTGTACTCGTACATGGCGTCCGCGTCACCGGACTTGATGGCCTCGCGGGCGCCGACGGAACCCTGGATGCCGGTCCGGTCCAGGACGTCCGCGCCGGCCGCCTTGAACGCGATGCCCATCATCGCGCCGAGGACCAGCTGCTCGGTGAACTCCTTCGACGTGACGGTGATGCTCGCGCCCTTGAGCGGCTCGCCCTTGCCGACCGAGCCGGGCCGTACGTCGTCGACCAGGGGGCTGCCGCTGGTGAGCCCGCAGCCGGCGAGCAGCGCCAGACCGCTCGTCGCCGCCGCTGCCAGACGCATCCGGTACCTCATGTGCGCACCTCCAGCCCGCGCGGCCGCAACAGGAGTTCGGCCAGCGAGGCCAGCCAGTCGACGAGCAGCGCGAGCGCGATGGTCAGGATGGAGCCGAGCATCAGGACCGGCATGCGCTGGTTGGTGATCCCGGTGGTGATCAGGACGCCGAGTCCGCCGCCGCCGCCGAACGTGGCGAGCGTCGCGGTACCGACGTTGAGGACGAGCGCGGTGCGCACCCCGGCGAGGATCAGCGGGACGGCGAGGGGCAGTTCGACCTTCCTGAGCACGCCCATCGGCGACATGCCGATTCCGCGCGCGGCCTCCAGGAGCGTCGGGTCGTTGGCCTTCAGCCCTGCGATCGTGTTGGAGAGCACCGGCAGGATCGCGTAGATGATGATGCCGATCAGGGCGGTCTTCTGGCCGATGCCGAGCCAGATGACGAGCAGGGCGAGGAGGCCGATCGCGGGTGTCGCCTGTCCCATGTTGGCGAGGGTGAGCGCGAACGGGGTCGCCTTGCGGAACGTCTTGCGGGTCAGCAGGATCCCCAGCGGGATCGCGATGATCAGCACGAAGAACGTCGAGATCACCGTCAGGGTGACGTGCTGGCGCAGCGCCTTCCACACCTGCCCGCCGGAGATCGCGTTCTCGGAGATCGAGTCGAGGTCGGCGCTGCGGAACCAGAGCCAGGTGGCGAGGAGCACCGCCACGAGCACGACCGGCAGGAACGTCACCTTCTGCCAGGTGATGCGGCGCTCCTGCCGTGCGGCGGACCGCGGCGGCGCCTCCTGCTCGCCCTCGCCCTCGTCGCGGAACGCGAGGCCCTTGACCTCGTGCTCGCCCTCGGGCCGCCCGTCGCCCTGCTTCAGGGGAGTGCTCACGCCTTCGCCTCCCCGTCGCCGGCCTGCGCGCCCTCCTGCTCCGCCTGCGTCTGCTGGGCCCTGTGCTCCTCCAGCTCGTGCTGGTGCTCGACCGCTTCGAGCCGGTCGGCCTCCAGGAGTTCGTGCACGGAGTTCATCAGCGTCTCCATGTCGACGACGCCCTCGTACTCGCCGCGCCGCCCGGTCACCGCGACCCGGCCCGCGTTGTCGGTGAGGACGGCTTCGAGCGCGTCGCGCAGGGTCGCGTCCCAGGTGACGGTGTCGTGGACCAGGGTGCCCGCGCGGGCAAGGGAGCCCTTGGCGCGCATCAGGTCGCCGCGGCGCAGCCACTTGTAGGGGCGGCGGCGCCGGTCGAGCAGCAGGAGCTCGTTCGTGCCGGCCGCCCGCAGCTTGTTGAAGATGTCCTGCAGCGGGTCGTCGACGCCCACCGTCGGATAGTCGGTCACCTCGACGTCGCGTACGCGGGTGAGGTTGAGCCGCTTGAGGGCCGCGCCCGCGCCCACGAACCCGGACACGAAGTCGTCGGCCGGATTGGTGAGGATGGCCTCGGGGGTGTCGAACTGCGCGATGTGCGAGTGCTCCCGCAGCACCGCGATCCGGTCGCCGAGCTTGATGGCCTCGTCGAAGTCGTGCGTGACGAAGACGATCGTCTTGTGCAGCTCGTGCTGGAGCCGGATCAGCTCGTCCTGGAGGTGGTCGCGGGTGATCGGGTCGACGGCGCCGAACGGCTCGTCCATCAGCAGCACCGGCGGGTCGGCCGCCAACGCCCGTGCCACGCCCACGCGTTGCTGCTGTCCGCCGGAGAGCTGGCGCGGGTAGCGGCCGTGGAACTCGCCGGGGTCGAGCCCGACCAGGTCGAGCATCTCCTCGACCCGCGACTTGATCCGCGACTTCGACCAGCCGACCATTTTCGGCACGAGCGCGATGTTCTGCGCCACCGTCATGTGCGGGAAGAGACCCGAGGACTGGATCGCGTAGCCGACCTTGCGGCGCAGCTTCACCGGGTCCATGTCGGTGACGTCCTCGCCGCCGATGCGGATCCGTCCGCCGGTCGGCTCGATCAGCCGGTTGATCATCTTCAGGGTGGTCGACTTCCCACAGCCGGACGGGCCCACGAAGATGACGAGCTCGCCCGCCTTGATCTCCATGTTGACGTTGTCCACGGCCGGGTCGTGGGTGCCCGGATAGCGTTTGGTCAGGTTCTCCAGCTCGATGGTGGCGCCGGTGTTGCGCTCGTCCACGGGCACGGGACCCGGCTCGGGGCCCGGTTCGGGCGTGCGCCTCGTGGTGGTCTCAGACACGGATCCCCCTCGGGATGGTCAGCCGTCCGATGAGGACGTACGCGGCGTCGAAGAGCAGGGCGAGAACGATGATGCCGAGGGTGCCCGCGAGCACCTGGTTGAGCGCGTTGGCGCTGCCCAGGGAGGCGATGCCGCGGAAGATCTCGTTGCCGAGACCCGGTCCGGAGGCGTACGCGGCGATCGCGGCGATGCCCATCAGCATCTGCGTGGAGACCCGGATCCCGGTGAGGATCGGCGGCCAGGCCAGCGGCAGCTCCACCTTGAAGAGCCGGGCGGCGCGGGACATCCCGATGCCCTTCGCCGCGTCGATCAGCGTGGGGTCGACGCCGCGCAGGCCCACGATGGCGTTGCGCACGATCGGCAGGAGCCCGTACAGGGTCAGGGAGATCACCGTCGGTGCGACGCCGAGGCCCACGATCGGGATCAGCAGGCCGATCATGGCGAGCGAGGGGATGGTGAGGATCGTGGAGGTGGCGGTGGTCGCCAGGTTCCCGGCCCAGTCGCTGCGGTACGTGAGGACGGCGATGACGATCCCGATGAGGGTCGCGACGACCATGCACTGGAAGACGGCGCTGGCATGCTGATACGAGTCGGCGAGCAGCTGCTGGTGCCGGTTGCCGAGGTAGTCCCAGAAGTTCATCGCACCTCACTTCCGAACCGGTCCCCGTGTCAGGAATCTCCCGACGCCTGTTCCACCAGCGGGATGATGCGCAGCGGAACGGGATTTTCCATGACGATCGCCGTGGAAGCCCGGACGATGCCATCAAAACCGACAACCAGGTCGATCACACGTTGAAGATCGGCGTTCGAGCGGGCCACGAGCCGGCACAGCATGTCGCCGCCGCCGGTCGTCGTGTGCAGTTCGAGAACCTCGGGGACTCGCCCCAAATGGGCCCTGACATCGGCTCCTTGACCCTGCCGGATCTGCAGCGTCGCGAACGCCGTGACCGGATAGCCGAGCGCCGCCGGGTCCACCTCGGGGCCGAATCCGCGGATGACTCCGTTCGAGGTAAGCCGGTCGAGCCGGGCCTGCACGGTGCCGCGCGCGACCCCGAGCCGCCGCGACATCTCCAGGACCCCGATCCGCGGCTCGCGCGCGAGCAGCACGATCAGCCGCCCGTCCAGCTGGTCGATCGACATGAGCACCTCCAGAAGCAGTGGTCCCGGCCGTCCCGGTCACCTGGCAACCCCCGGCACCCTGGTCACCCTGTACAAGAAGACCGTAGGAGTGGGCGTTCCACTGGCCAGATTGCCCAGCGGATACGCGAACTATTGCGCACCTTGTGGAACAGGGGGAGCCTCCACACATGACGCAGACCACAGGTTCGTCCGCCGCAGCAGCCCCCGACACCGCCCGGCAGGCCGACCCCTTCCCGGTGAAGGGGATGGACGCGGTCGTCTTCGCCGTGGGCAACGCCAAACAGGCCGCGCACTACTACTCCACCGCCTTCGGCATGAAGCTCGTCGCCTACTCCGGACCGGAGAACGGCAGCCGCGAGACCGCCTCGTACGTCCTGACCAACGGCTCCGCCCGCTTCGTGTTCACCTCCGTCATCAAGGCGTCCACCGAGTGGGGCCACTTCCTGAACGAGCACGTCGCCGCCCACGGTGACGGCGTCGTCGACCTCGCCATCGAGGTGCCGGACGCGCGCGCCGCGTACGCGTACGCCGTCGAGCACGGCGCCCGCGGCCTCCAGGAGCCGTACGAGGTGAAGGACGACCACGGCACGGTCGTGCTCGCGGCCATCGCCACCTACGGCAAGACCCGCCACACACTGGTGGAGCGTTCCGGCTACGACGGCCCCTACCTGCCCGGCTTCGCCCCGGCCGCTCCGATCGTCGAGCCGCCCGCCAAGCGCACCTTCCAGGCCATCGACCACTGCGTCGGCAACGTCGAACTCGGCCGCATGAACGAATGGGTCGCGTTCTACAACAAGGTCATGGGCTTCACGAACATGAAGGAGTTCGTGGGCGACGACATCGCGACCGAGTACAGCGCGCTGATGTCGAAGGTCGTCGCGGACGGCACGCTGAAGGTCAAGTTCCCGATCAACGAGCCCGCCGTCGCGAAGAAGAAGTCCCAGATCGACGAATACCTGGAGTTCTACGGGGGCGCGGGCGTCCAGCACATCGCGCTCGCCACGAACGACATCGTCGCGTCCGTACGGGCCATGCGCGCGGCCGGCGTGCAGTTCCTCGACACCCCGGACTCCTACTACGACACGCTCGGCGAGTGGGCGGGCGAGACCCGCGTCCCCGTCGAGACCCTGCGCGAGCAGAAGATCCTCGTCGACCGCGACGAGGACGGCTACCTGCTGCAGATCTTCACCAAGCCGGTCCAGGACCGTCCGACGGTCTTCTTCGAGATGATCGAGCGGCACGGCTCCATGGGCTTCGGCAAGGGCAACTTCAAGGCCCTGTTCGAGGCGATCGAGCGGGAGCAGGAGAAGCGCGGCAACCTGTAGGCGAGCGCCCGGCCGCCGCCTACTGTGGGCCCATGGCCAGGATGAACGACGTAGGCGGCATGACAGGGTTCGGCGCCATCGACACCAGCGATGACGCCGAACCCTTCCAGGCGGACTGGGAAGCGCGCGTTTTCGCGCTCCAGCGCGCACTGCTCGTCAAGAAGGTCTTCAACCTCGACGAGTTCCGGGACGCCATCGAGACGATGCCGCCGGCCGAGTACCTGGCGGCCTCGTACTACGAGCGCTGGTTCCACGCGATCCGTACGCTCCTGGAGCACAAAGGCGTGATCGCGCAGGGGGCTCTGAACGATGCCTGAACTCGCGTACACACCCGGCGACTTGGTGCGCACCTACCGCCACGACCCGCCGCACCACACGCGACTGCCGCGCTACGCCCGCGGCAAGCTCGGCGTCGTCGTCGAGCCGGAGGGCCCGGCACCGCTCGCCGACGCCCGTGCGCAGGGCCGCGCCGACGCCCCCGTCGAAATGATCTACGCGGTGCGGTTCGCCGCGCGGGAGTTGTGGGGCGAGGGCGAACACGAGGTGGTCCTCGACCTGTCGGAGAGCTACTTGCGAAAGGCTGACACCACGGATGTCCGGTGACCACGACGACGCGGTGATCTCCCGCCAGGTCCGGCTTCTGGAGAGCCTGTTGGAGGAGCGGGGCATCGTCGGCGGCGACACCGTCGACGAGGTCATCGACGGGTTCCTGGCCGGCGCCTCCCCGGTGAACGGGGCGAAGGTCGCGGCCCGCGCCTGGACCGACCCCGCCTTCAAGGAGCGGCTCCTCGCGGACGGCGCGGCGGCCATCGGCGAGCTGGGCTTCGCCGCGGGCGGAGTCCAGCATCAGCGCCTGCGCGTCGCAGAGAACACCGAATCCGTGCACAACGTCATCGTGTGCACCCTGTGCTCCTGCTACCCGCTGCGGCTGCTCGGCCCGTCGCCCGGCTGGTACAAGAGCGAGGCGTACCGCTCGCGCGTGGTGCGGGACCCTCGCGGGGTGCTCGCCGAGTTCGGGGTGACCCTTCCGCGGGGCGTGCGGGTCACTGTGTGGGACTCCAGTGCGGAGACGCGGTACATGGTGCTGCCGCGGCGGCCCGGTGGGACGGAGGGCCTGCCCGAGCCGGAACTTGCCGCGTTGGTCACTCGGAACGGGTTGATCGGAACGGCGCTGTTGTGACGGCCCCGAGCCCCTGGGCAGTACCTTGCCCGCGGGCCGGTGGGGACTTCTCGCGCCGTTCCCCGCGCCCCTGAAATGCGCACTGCGTGCGCCATTTCATCGGCGCGCATCACGCGCCCCATGGGGCTGCGGCGAAGCCGCATGCTCCAGGGGCGCGGGGAACTGCGCGAGAAGTCCCCACCGAGCTGAGCACGAAGAACAAACCAGGGGCGCGGGGAACTGCGCGACCCGCCACGACGAGAGCCGCACCCCGTCGGCGGCGAAGCGCTCAACGGCGCTGCGGAGCCGTGCCCCGCGGGGCCCACATCTGCTCGGGCCCGCCCGTCGGCGGGTCGCCGAGTGCGGCCAGGTCCTGCTGGGCCCGCGGAGCGAGCAGCGGGGAGAACGTCGGATTGATCCGCAGCGCCTCCCCGATGTGCCGCCGGGCCGCCCCGTACAGACCCAACTCCCGCTCCACCGCGCCCCGGTGATACATGATCAGGCCACTGCGCAACGATCCGCCCTTCTGCCGATCCGTGGCCCGCCGCAACAACCCGATCGCCTCGTCGTCCTCGCCGGCCCGGTGCAGCGCCCAGCCCAGCGCATCCGCGGCCTGGACGCCCGGCGCCCGCTTCCACTCCGCGCGCAGCCGCTCCACCGCCGCCTCCGGATCCCCGTGATCGGCCTCGAACCGGCCGAGCACGAGCGCGTCGTCCACCCCGTGCGCACCCTGCGCCGCGGCGCGGGCCCGCAGCATGGCGTACTGGGCGCGAGCCGCCCCGCCCAGATGCAGAGACTCGTACAACTCACCGAGTTCCAGGGCGTATTCGGGTGCGGGCCGCTTGGCGATGGCCCGCTGGTACGCCCGCAGCGCCTCCGACGTACGGCCCAGTGAGGCGAGCGCACGGGCCTGGCCCGCGAGCGCCGCAGGGAAGTCCGGGTCCGCCGCGCTCGCCGCCTCGAAGTGCCGCAGCGCGTCGGCGGGTTCGCCCCGCTCCCAGGCCAGTTCACCGGCGCGCTGCAGCAGCGCGGCCTGCTCCGTGGGTGTTCCGGCGCGGGCCGCGGCGTCGGTGAGCAGCGCCGCCGCGTCCTCGCGCCAGCCCTTGTCCCGGTACACGGTCGCGGTGCCGAGCGTCACGGGCGTGCCCGACGTGAGCCCGGCCAGCTTCTCCAGGGCCTTCTCTGCCGCCTTGTAGTCGCCGACGCCCTGATAGGCGTCGATCAGCGCGGAGTACGCCGGCCAGCGGTTCGGCGCGAGCTTCGTCGCGGCCTCGCCCCACTTCTTGGCGCCCGGCCAGTCGCCCCGCGCGGCGGCCAGCGCGGCGAGCCCGTCGACGGCCGCCACGTTCCCTCGGGGCCGCACCTTCAGCGAACTGCCCAGCGCCTGCTCCGCCTTGGGGTAGAACGCCGAGTCGGCCGTGCGCGTACCGCGCTCCACATAGGCGGCCCCGAGCGCCGCCCACGTCCGGTCGTCCCGGGGGTTCTTGCGCAGCTCGGCCTCGTGCCGCACGATCAGCGCGGTCAGGTCGGGCAGGGACGCCGGCGCCCCGGCGGCGGCCGCGATCACCGCCCGCCCGGCGGGCCCCGGCAGCGCGGACGACTTCGGCGCGTCGTCCTTCGGCAGCAGGACGAGCACACCGCCGAGCACCACGCATCCGGCGACGGACGCGAGGACCGCGCGCTTCAGCGCGGGGGAGGGGCGGCGCGGCGCGCCGGGCACCACATCACCTTCCGGGGGTTCCGTTTCCGGGGATCTTGTGGAGGTCTCCATGGCGCACACTGTGCGTCAATACGAAGAGCACACCCGGCCGCCATTCCGGCACGGGATGCACCCCGCATACGGGTTCACACCGATGGCCCCGAGTGCCAGGCTGTGATCATGAGCCGCACCCTCATCGAACTGCTGGGCGACGGGCTGCCCCCCGAGGCGCTCGTCACCGACCCCGACGTCACCGCCTCGTACGCCCACGACATGGCGAGCTTCTGCGACGCGGGCACCCCCGCCGTCGTCGTACTGCCACGCACCGTCGAACAGGTACAGCACGTCATGCGCACCGCCACCGCCCTGCGCGTCCCCGTCGTCCCCCAAGGCGCCCGCACCGGACTGTCGGGCGCCGCCAACGCCTCCGACGGCTGCATCGTGCTCTCGCTCGTCAAGATGGACCGCATCCTGGAGATCAACCCGGTCGACCGGATCGCCGTCGTCGAGCCCGGCGTCATCAACGCCACGCTCTCCCGCGCCGTGAACGAGCGGGGCCTGTACTACCCGCCCGACCCGTCGAGTTGGGAGATGTGCACCATCGGCGGCAACATCGGCACGGCCTCCGGCGGCCTGTGCTGCGTCAAGTACGGGGTGACCGCGGAGTACGTGCTCGGGCTCGACGTCGTCCTCGCCGACGGCCGCCTGCTGTCCACCGGACGGCGCACCGCGAAGGGCGTCGCCGGCTATGACCTCACCCGCCTCTTCGTCGGCTCGGAGGGCAGCCTGGGCATCGTCGTCGGGGCGACGCTCGCGCTGAAGCCGCAGCCGCCCCAACAGCTCGTTTTGGCAGCCGAGTTCGCGTCCGCCGCCGCGGCCTGCGACGCCGTCTGCACGATCATGGAGGGCGGTCACACCCCGTCGCTCCTCGAACTCATGGACCGTACGACCGTCAAGGCCGTCAACGCCATGGCACACATGGGTCTCCCCGAGACGACCGAGGCCCTGCTCCTCGCCGCCTTCGACACCCCGGACCCGGCGCGCGACCTCGCCGCGGTCGGTGCCCTGTGCGAGGCCGCGGGCGCCACCCAGGTCGTACCCGCCGAGGACGCCGCCGAGTCCGAACTGCTGCTCCAGGCGCGGCGGTTGTCCCTCACCGCCCTCGAAGCGGTCAAGGGCACCACGATGATCGACGACGTGTGCGTACCGCGCTCGGCGCTCGGCGCGATGCTCGAAGGCGTCGAGCGCATCGCCGACAAGTACTCCCTGACCATCGGCGTCTGCTGCCACGCGGGCGACGGCAACACCCACCCCACCGTCTGCTTCGACGCCCAGGACGCCGACGAGGGGCGGCGCGCCCGCGAGTCCTTCGACGAGATCATGGCGCTCGGTCTTGAGCTCGGCGGCACCATCACCGGCGAGCACGGCGTCGGCGTCCTGAAGAAGGAGTGGCTCGCACGCGAACTCGGCCCGGTCGGCGTCGACGTACAGCGGGCGGTGAAGGCGACCTTCGACCCCCTGGGCCTCCTCAACCCCGGCAAGCTGTTCTGACCCGGCCGCGTCCGCCGCACCGCCCGGCGCCTCACCGGTCGTCGGACGACGACTCGTCCGACGGCCACGGGTCGCGCAGGTAGAGGTCGTCGGCCGGAGTGTGGGCCAGCAGCTCGGCGAGGCCGTCGTCGATTCCGAGCTGCTCGGCCTCAGAGCCCGGAGGGACCACCCGCAGCGTCCGCTCCAGCCAGGCCGAGACCGGCGCGGCGGGCGCTTCGAGGAGCGCGTCGCCGTCCGGCGAACTCAGCGCCATCAGCACCACACTGCGCCCGTCCACCTTGGTCGGCCACACCCGCACATCCCCGTGCCCGCACGGCCTGAACACCCCCTCGACGAGCAGCTCGCGGGCGAACGTCCAGCTGACGGGGTGTTCCGAACCGATGTGGAACATGACGTGGACGGCGTAGGGGTCGTCGGAGCGATAGGTGAGGCGGGCCGGTACGGGGATGCTCCGCTCGGGCGACAACACCAGATTCAGCTCGAGTTCGCGTTCCACCACGGTGTGCATGGCGTGCACTTCCTTTCCCTCTGTACGAGATCTCGTACGAGGTCCCGTACGGGCCCCGGAGCGGGCCCGTGCAGGAGGAGAGCGCGATGTCCCGTCGGCATTACGCGAGTTCGGGAAAGTTTTTTTGTACAGCTTCCGTGCCCGGAAAGTGGGGCGTACCGGCGGACCGGCGCGGGCGGGTGCGGCCGTCTGATAGATGTGGAGGCCACAACAAGACCCCCGAGCAGATACGGGACGACGGACATGAGCGCCCCAACCCCGGCCCCCGGTGACGACCGGCCCCGCGAAGGCTACTACCCCGACCCGTCCATTCCCGGATATGTCCGGTACTGGAACGGTGCCGCCTGGGTCCCCGGCACCAGCCGCCCCGCCCCTTCCGAGGGCGAGACGCTGCCGACTCCGGCGGGTTCGGCCCCGGCGGCCGCCCCCGTCGAGGAGACCGGCCCGGTCTTCCTCGACGAGGAGCCCTCCGTGCGTACGGAGACGGGCCCCGACGAACCGGTGTCGCCCGAGCCCGCCTCCGCCTGGGCGGCCGACACCGCCCGCCAGTCCGGCTTCGGCGGCGAGCAGGACCGCCGGGTCTCCTGGGGCGGCGAGGCCTCCGGTGGCGAGGCTTCCGGTGGCGAGGCCTCCGGCGGTGAGGCGGAAGGGCACACCGAGCCCGCCGGACACGCCGAGAACCCAGCCACCCCAGCCACCCCAGCGACTCCGGCCGCCCCCGCCACTCCTGAGGCCCCGGCGGCCCCGGCCCCCGAGCGCTCCGACGGCACTGTCGCGATCCGCGCCGTGCGGCCCGGCGGCGCGGGCACGTCCCCGCGCACCGACGGCACGATGACGATCCGGGCGGTACCGCAGCAAGGCTCCCCGCAGCAGGGGGCACGGCCCCCTGCCCAACCGCAGCCGCAGGCCCAACCGCAGGCACAAGCCCAAGCCCAACCCCAGCCGCAGGCCCCGGCCCAGTCCCGCGCGGGGCTCAACCCGCAGCGCGCGCCCAGTACCCCCGCCGCGGACCCCCGCCTCGGCGGCGCACAGCCCCAGGCGAGCACCCCGGCCCCGGCACCCGCTCAGACTCCGCCGCCCGCGTACGGCTACCCGGCCCCCGCCCAGCCGGCGCCGGGTCCCACGGCCGCACCCGCGTACGGCTACCCGGGCCCCGCCCAGCAGGCGCCGGGTCCCACGACCCCGCCCGCGTACGGCTACCCGGGGCCCGAGCGGTCGGCGGCGCCCGCCGTGCCGACGCCCGTCACCCAGGGCCCCGGCGGCGGTTCGCCGTCCTGGGCGCAGCAGGTGCACCAGCTGGCGGAGCCGGAGGGCCCGGTCACTCCGTTCAAGCCGGTGGTGAACGACCCGTTCCTCGCCGCCGCGCAGGCCCAGGCGTCCGCGCGCCCGGCGGGTCTCGGCAAGAGATTCGTGGCACGCCTCATCGACACACTCGTTCTGGGTGCCGTCACCGCGGCGGTCGCCGTGCCGCTGGGCACCCGCGCGCTCGACCACATCGACGGCAAGATCGACGCGGCGAAGGCCTCGGGCCGGCAGGTCACGGTCTGGCTGCTCGACGGCACGACCGCGACGTACCTCGGCATCGTGCTCGCCGTGCTGCTCCTCTTCGGCGTCGTCTACGAGGCGCTGCCGACCGCCAAGTGGGGTCACACGCTCGGCAAGAAGCTGATGGGCCTGCGCGTGCGGGAGATCGAGGGAAGCGACTCCCCGACGTTCGGCGCGGCCCTGCGCCGCTGGCTCGCCTACAGCGTGCTCGGCGTGCTCGTCATCGGGATCCTCGGCGTCCTGTGGGGCGCCATCGACCGGCCGTGGCGCCAGTGTCTGCACGACAAGGTGGCGCGTACGTTCGTATCGGGATAGTGGCCGGATAGCGGCCCCCGGGTCATCCGGACGGCGGCCCGCCGGGTGCGTGCCGCCGGTCTTCGCGGTCCACTCGGGCCATGAGTACCGAACCGCCGCCGGGCGGATCCGGCGAGCCGCCGGACGACGACCCGTTCCGCAAGCCGCCCCCGGCCTCCCCGGGCGGCGGCTCCCCGTACGACGGTCCGCAGCACCCTCAGGGCTCAGCGGGCCAGAACCCGTACGACTCCGCGCAGAATCCCTATGGCTCGACGCCCCCGCCGGGCGACGGCACCCCGCCCCCGTTCGGCGGCGGCACACCCCCTCCGTACGGCGGTGACCCGTACGGATCCGGCGGCTACGGCGGCGCCGACCCGCTCGCCGGGATGCCGCCGCTGGCCGACAGCGGCAAACGCGTCCTGGCACGCATCATCGACCTGGTCCTGGTCGGGATCGTCGTGGGCCTGCTGTCCTGGGCGTTCGGGACCTCCGAGTACGAGACCGACCCCGACAAGATCGAATACGGCCGGCAGTTCGGGCAGTCGCTGCTCGCTGCCGTCCTGTACATCGGCTACGACACGTTCATGATGGCGAAGACCGGCCAGACTCTCGGCAAGAAGCTGATGAAGCTGCGCCTGGCCCGTCTCGACAACGGGGCGACGCCCAGCGTGCAGACCAACCTGATCCGCGCGGTCGTCCTGTGGCTCCCCGCCGTCTTCTGCTGCGCCTGCATCTGGACGGCGATCTGCGGCGGTTGGAGCTTCTTCGACAAGCCCTACAAGCAGGGCCTGCACGACAAGGCCGCGAAGACAGTGGTGGTCAGCAGCGCCTGACGGCGACAGCGACGACGTACGACAGATCCGGCGGGTCCGTGCCTCACGGGCCCGCCGGCTCGCGTTCGCGCCGCACGGACCGGGACCTGGCCGCGCGCGCCGGAGCCGGGACGTGCTGCGCGGGCACCCGTCCCTCCTCGGTGGGTTGCTCCGCCTGCTCCTCCGCGGGCGCCTGCTTGCGCACGGGTACGGACAGCGCCACGAGCAGCCCCAGGGCGAGCGCCGACACGGCGATCACGGCCACTCCGGGCCCCGAACTCGTCTGCGAGAGCAGCAGCATGGCGAGGGTGGAGAAGACGACGGTGGCCGAACCGTAGAGGAGCTGTGCGACAGTCGGGCGAGGCATGGCGGTATCCGTCCTCGTGACATCGGGGGAGCGCGAGAAGGGCGAACGAGGTGGGTCGCACCTGAGGCCCGACTCTAATCCGACGTGTGCCCGAGTGGAACGTCCGGTAAGCATGACCTTACCCACAGTGCAGGTGCATGGGGGGCGCACGGAGTCATCCGGTCCAGGAAGTGGACGTTCCGACGCGCCCGTTGTGCATTTACCTCCTTGTCCGGATAGCGGACCCGCCCCCCTGCATAGTGCAACGGAAACGTCACAGTCAAGGGCTGTTATTTCTCCTCTACCTCCGGTCAAATGGCGTCACTTGTGACACGTGGCGATTGCGTCACGGAAGAGGGGAACACTCAAGTGACCACCAAGAGACGGGCGTTGCGATCCGCCGCCGTGCTCGTGACCCTGGCCGCCACCGCGGCCACCGGGTCCATAGCGGCGACGACCGCCCAGGCCGACGCACCGGCCGCGACGAGCACGACCTCCGGCAAGACGTACGGAGGCAAGGGCCACGTCATGGACGGCCCGTTCAGCAAGCAGCAGGAGCAGCAGCGCCAGACCGCCCTGCAGAACGTGCTGCAGGGCACGTCGAAGGTCGTGGAGCGCAACGGCTCCAAGGTCGTCGACCTCGGCAAGGGCAAGTACGTCGAGCTGGGCCGTGAGCGCACGGACAAGATCTTCACGATCCTGACCGAGTTCGGCGACAAGGTCGACGACACCACTCTGGTGGACCGCGCGGACGACAACACCCCGGACCTGAAGCCCAAGTACGGCGGCACGCCCGGCCCGTTGCACAACGCGATAGCCGAGCCCGACCGCACCAAGAACAACAGCACGGCCTGGCAGAAGGACTACAACTCCCAGCACTACAAGGACCTCTACTTCGGGTCCGGCAAGGGAGTCGACTCTCTCAAGACGTACTACGAGAAGACGTCCTCGGGCCGCTACTCGGTCGACGGCGAGGTCTCCGACTGGGTGAAGGTCCCCTGGAACGAGGCCCGTTACGGCTCCAACTACTGCGGCGCCGACAACTGCCCGAACGTCGAGGACCTGGTCCGCGACGGTGTCACCGCCTGGGTCGAGCAGCAGAAGGCGGTCGGCAAGTCCGACGCCGACATCAAGGCCGACCTCGCCCAGTACGACCAGTGGGACCGTACGGACCACGACAACGACGGCAACTTCAACGAGCCCGACGGTTACATCGACCACTTCCAGATCGTCCACGCGGGCGAGGACGGGTCGGCCGGCGGCGGCGCGCAGGGCGGCGACTCCCTGTGGGCGCACCGCGGTTACGCCTACAGCCGCGACGACGGCGACACCGGCCCGTCCGGTTTCAAGGCGGGCGGCACCCCGGTCGGCGACACCGGCATCTGGGTCGGCGACTACACGATGCAGCCGGAGAACGGCGGCCTCGGCGTCTTCGCCCACGAGTACGCCCACGACCTGGGCCTGCCCGACCTGTACGACACCTCGAACGCGGCCGAGAACTCGGTCGGTTTCTGGTCGCTGATGTCGGCGGGCTCCTGGCTCGGCACCGGCAAGGACTCCATCGGTGACATGCCGGGCGACATGACCGCCTGGGACAAGCTGCAGCTGGGCTGGCTCAACTACGACAAGGCGAAGGCGGCGACCAGGTCGACGCACAAGCTGGGTGTCTCGGAGTACAACACCAAGCTGAAGCAGGCGCTGGTCGTCGAGTTGCCGAAGAAGAACGTCACCACGGACATCGTGCAGCCCACCGAGGGCGCCAAGCAGTGGTGGTCGGATTACGGCGACGATCTCTCCAACACCCTGGAGCGGACGGTCGACCTGACCGGCAGGTCCAAGGCGTCGCTGGAGCTCGACGGCTGGTGGAACATCGAGAAGGACTACGACTACCTGTACACGCAGGTGTCCACGGACGACGGCGCGAGCTGGCACTCGATCGACGGCACGGCCGACGGCCGGACCATCACCCGGGACGGCGGCGACAAGCCCGCCCTGACCGGCGACTCCACCAAGTTCCAGCATCTCCTCTTCCCGCTCGACGAGTTCGCGGGCAAGAAGATCGGCATCCGCTTCCGCTACAAGACCGACGGCGGCGCGGGCGGCATGGGCTTCACCGCCGACAACCTCACGGTCAAGGCGGACGGTTCGGCGCTGTTCACGGACAACGCCGAGGGCGACGACAACGGCTGGACCGCACGCGGCTTCTCCCGCGTCGGCGCCTCGATCAGCGGCGACTTCCCGCAGTTCTACATCGCCGAGAACCGCCAGTACGTCAGCTACGACAAGACCCTGAAGGCCGGCCCGTACAACTTCGGGTGGCGTGACGGCGGCGCGAAGAACGACTGGGTCGAGCACTACCAGTACCGGCCCGGACTGATGGTCTGGCAGTGGGACACCTCGCAGCGCAACAACAACGTCGGCCAGCACCCCGGCAAGGGTCTGATCCTCCCGATCGACGCGCACGCGAAGCCGCTGAAGTGGTCGGACGGCAAGCTGATCTCGAACAAGATCACGCCGTACGACGCGGCCTTCGGCTGGTACCCGGTGCCCGGCATGAAGCTCCACAAGCTGGGCGTCGAGACGAAGATCCCGGCGCAGTTCGGCAACCCGGTCTTCGACGACCACAAGGGCACGTACTGGTACGCGGAGAACCCGACCGGGAGTGTCAAGACAACTGACACCCACACCCGGATCTCGGTCGTGGGTCAGCCGCTCGACGGCTCCTCGATCACGGTCAAGGTCGGCCCCTCGGCGAAGTAGCCGGTAAAACCGCAGGTCAGAAACGTATCGGCCGCGACTGTGCTAGCTGGGTCTAGCGGGTCGCGGCCGATCGTGTTTGAGTGCGTCCTGTGAGTTTCTTATTGACACTACGTCTCACGGGGGTGTGACAGTCATGTCCGCAGGAGGGTTCTGCAAGCTGCCCGGCGGCAGTGTGGTGGTCGCTCTGACCCTGCCCGCGCCGGGCTCCGGCGAGCGCGCGGTCCGCATCCTCGTGCACGCCGCGAACCGGGCCCGAGCCCTGACCCGCCTGCGCAACCTGGGCCTGCGAGCGGTCTACCTCCGCGGCAACGCCCAGCCACCGACCCCGGACGAGATCACCGCCGTCCTGCACCACCCGGACGGCCTGCTCTGGCGCGACGCCCCTGACCCGACGGCGGGCGAGCTCTGGCACCCGATAAGAGCGCTGCTCCGTATCAGCCCCTCCGGCGCATAAAATCCAGCCCCTCCGGCGTTTAAAATCCAGCCCCTCCGGCGCTTGAGGAGCGGGGTCCGGGGCGGAGCCCCGTGACCTCAGGCCACGACGGGCTTACCGCTGAGCTCAACTCCGGCGGCCCGCATCTCCTCCAACGCCGCCTCGGTCGTAGCGGCAGCGACCCCCGCGGTCAGATCGAGCAACACCTGCGTAAGAAACCCGGCCCCGACGGCATCCAGCGCGGTGGCCCGCACACAGTGATCCGTGGCGATCCCGACCACGTCCACCTCGGAGATGTCCCGGGCCCGGAGCCACCCCGCCAAGGACACCCCGTTCTCATCGGCCCCCTCGAACCCGCTGTAAGCGGCCGAGTACGCCCCCTTGTCGAACACCGCGTCGATCGCGCCGGAGGCCACCGCGGGGGCGAAGTTCGGATGGAACCCCACACCCTCCGTCCCGGCGACGCAGTGCACGGGCCAGCTGTGCACATAGTCGGGGGTCTTCGGCGGCACGGCGAAGTGGTTCCCGGGCGCGATGTGGTGATCGCGGGTGGCGACGACATGCTGGTACCCGCTGCCGGCCGACTGCCCGATCAGGTCGGTGACCGCGGCGGCGACATCGGCACCTCCCGCCACCGCGAGGCTGCCGCCCTCACAGAAATCGTTCTGCACGTCTACGACGATCAGGGCGCGGCGCATGGGCGGTGTCCTTACTCAGGTCTGCCCGGGTGGGCGTGGAGACTTATGAGCGTAGAAGCTTCAAGTGCTTCGCGGGAGAGGGCATACGGGGCGCCCGGTGACTCGCCGGGGTCACACGTACTCGGTGGGGATGACGGCCTCGCCCCGGGAGAGCTGGGTCGCCGACAGGGGCAGCCCGTCGCGGGCGGCGATGTGCCGCTCGCGCACCGCGTCCAGCGGCTCGCGGGAGACCACCGAACCGCCCTTGACCAGCTCGACGAGGAGCTGCCGGTCGGCGAGGTCGGCCGGCACGGCGCCGACGCCCACGACCTCGGCCTCCGCGGCACCGTCCCGGTCGAGCCGGCGCGCGGCCCACTTGCGGCCGCCGATGGACGTCTTCCCGCCCGCCGACTTCTTCGCGACCGGCACCAGCGGCGCCTCGGGGTCGGCGGACTCGGCGCGCGCGACCAGCTTGTAGACCATCGAGCAGGTCGGGTGGCCGGAGCCGGTCACCAGCTGCGTACCGACGCCGTACGCGTCCACGGGCGCCGCCGCGAGCGAGGCGATGGCGTACTCGTCGAGGTCGGAGGTGACCACGATCTTGGTGTCCTTCGCGCCGAGGTCGTCGAGCTGCTGGCGCACCCGGTGCGCGACGAGCAGCAGGTCGCCGGAGTCGATCCGGACGGCGCCGAGCTCGGGCCCGGCCACCTCCACCGCGGTCCGCACCGCTTCCTTCACGTCGTACGTGTCCACGAGCAGCGTCGTCCCGCCACCGAGGGAGTCGACCTGGGCGCGGAAGGCGTCCCGCTCGGAGTCGTGCAGCAGCGTGAAGGCGTGGGCGCTGGTGCCGACGGTCGGGATGCCGTACCGGAATCCGGCGGCCAGGTCCGATGTCGTGGCGAACCCGCCGACGTACGCGGCGCGCGAGGCGGCGACGGCGGCCAGTTCGTGCGTGCGCCGCGCGCCCATCTCGATCAGCGGCCGGCCGGCGGCGGCCGAGGCCATCCGGGAGGCGGCCGCGGCGATCGCCGAATCGTGGTTGAGGATGGAGAGGATCACCGTCTCCAGGAGCACGCACTCGGCGAACGAGCCCTCGACCCGCAGGATCGGCGAGCCCGGGAAGTACACCTCGCCCTCGGGGTAGCCCCAGATGTCGCCGGAGAAGCGGTACTGCGCGAGCCATTGCAGCGTCGGCTCGTCGACGATGTTCCGCTCGCGCAGGAAGCCGAGCACTCCTGCGTCGAAGCGGAAGTTCTCCACGGCGTCCAGGACGCGCCCGGTGCCCGCGACGACGCCGTAGCGGCGGCCCTCGGGCAGGCGCCGGGTGAAGACCTCGAAGACCGAGCGGCGGTCGGCCGCGCCCCCGTGGAGGGCGGCCTGCAGCATCGTCAGCTCGTAGTGATCGGTGAAGAGCGCTGTCGACGGAACGTCCACCGGCAGGCCAAGGTCCGCTGTGTTCATGGGCTGGATGCTACCCCCAATTAGCGTCAAGGTGACGATTTCTGGGGTCTGTTTGTGCCAACGGCCCGAGCGGCCCGTTTGTGCGGTTGACGCCTGGTGGTGGCAGCATGGACCGTGTGACGGCTCCTGCACCCCTTGAGATCGAAAGCCCCGAGACGACGGAGGATCTCTCCGTGGTCCCCGAGCCGGACGTCCCCTGGATCACGCTCGTCCACAATGATCCGGTCAACCTGATGAGTTACGTGGCGTACGTCTTCCAGAGCTACTTCGGGTACTCCAAGGACAAGGCCACGAAGCTGATGATGGACGTCCATCACAAGGGCCGCGCGGTGGTCTCCTCCGGCAGCCGCGAGGAGATGGAGCGGGACGTCCAGGCCATGCACGGCTACGGCCTGTGGGCCACGCTGCAACACGACCGGAATTAAATGAGGGGTACAGCGCTCTGATGCCCGGGCACTTCGAACCGATCCCCGGAGGCGGCGCGGCCGTCGCCCTCGACGACGTCGAGATCTCCATCATCCGCTCGCTCGCCGTGCAGCTCCTCGAGCTGATCGGTCCCGGCCCCGGCGGCGAGGCCTTCGACGACCCGCTCGCCGAACTCTTCGCCGAGGGCCCCAGTGAGCCGCCCACCGACGCGGTACTGCGCCGCCTCCTGCCGGACGCGTACGGCGGGCCCGGCGGCCCGGCGGACCAGGACGAGGCCGAACTGCGCGCCCACTCCTCGGAGTTCCGCCGCTTCACCGAGAACGACCTGCGCGCCGGCAAACGCGAGGACGCCCTCGCGGTGGTCCGCACGCTGGACGTGCTGAGCCCTGGCGGTGGCGACGGCGGCGCGGTCCTGAAGCTCTCCCAGGACGAGTCGATCCAGTGGATGCGGGCCCTCAACGACCTGCGCCTGGCCATCGGCACCCGCCTCGACATCACCGACGAGGAGGACACGGACCTCCTCTACCGGCTCCCCGACGAGGATCCGCGCAAGCCCATGGTGATGGCGTACCTGTGGCTGGGCGGGCTGCAGGAGACTCTGGTCGAAACCCTCATGCCCTGAGCGCGGCGCCCCGACCGCGTTCGCTCAGCGGGCACTCAAATCCGTATAACGATCGCGTCACCGCGTCGATCCTCATTGCGGTTGCGAACAACTTTTGTCCCCTTTTTCCAGTGGCCCACGTCACAAGCGTCTCGACCGGGCACCGTGAACGCCGTGATAAATCTTCACGACCACCTGGCGGACGCCACCCCTGTCCGCCGGGGGCGCCCTTGTCGGCCGACCGCCGGCAGGCACAGCTCCATCCATCCAGGGACCAGGTCCCCAAGGATCGTCACAGTCGATCCGAGCCGCCCATGGCACGGATCGGCATGGAGAAAGGCGCAGCACCATGACCTCAGCGCAGGTCGACCAGCACAACGCCGGCAATGAGGCCGTGAGTGACACCGCCCCCGGTGAGGGCGGCGAGGGTTACAAGCGGGGCCTCGGCTCCCGGCAGATCCAGATGATCGCCATCGGCGGCGCCATCGGGACCGGCCTCTTCCTCGGCGCGGGCAAGGGCATCTCCAAGGCGGGCCCGAGCCTCATCCTGGCGTACGCCATCGCGGGCGTCGTCATCTTCTGCATCATGCGGGCGCTCGGCGAGCTCCTCATGTACCGCCCCGTCTCCGGCTCCTTCTCGGAGTACGCGCGCGAGTTCATCGGCCCCTTCGCGGGCTTCGTGACCGGCTGGACGTACTGGCTCTTCTGGGTCATCACCGGCATGACCGAGGTCACCGCCGCCGCCACCTATATGACGTACTGGTGGAACATCCCGCAATGGGTGTCCGCCCTCGTCTTCACCGTCATCCTGTACGGCGCCAACCTGATCTCCGTGAAGCTCTTCGGTGAGCTGGAGTTCTGGTTCTCCATGGTCAAGGTCACCGCCATCGTCGGCATGATCCTGATCTGCGCCGGCATCCTCACCCTCGGCTTCTCCGACGCCGGCGACACCGCCTCCGTGGCCCACCTGTGGGACCAGGGCGGCTTCTTCCCGAACGGCATCGGCAACACCCTCATGACCCTCCAGATGGTCATGTTCGCCTTCCTCGCCGTCGAGCTGGTCGGCGTCACCGCCGGCGAGTCCAAGGACCCGCGGAAGGTCCTGCCGAAGGCCATCAACACCGTGCCGTGGCGTATCGCCGTCTTCTACGTCGGCGCCCTGATCATGATCCTCTCGGTCGTGCCGTGGACGAACTTCGAGGCGGGCAAGAGCCCCTTCGTCGAGGCCTTCTCGAAGATGGGCCTGTCCGCGGGCGCGGGCATCGTCAACTTCGTCGTGCTCACCGCCGCCCTGTCGTCCTGCAACTCGGGCATGTACTCCACCGGCCGCATGCTGCGCGACCTCGCGCTCAACGGCCAGGGCCCCGGCTTCTTCACCAAGCTGACGAAGAACGGCCTCCCGCTGATCGGCACGACCGTCTCCGCCGCGATGATGCTGGTCGGCGTCTGGATCAACTACCAGTGGCCCGGCGAGGCGTTCAACTACGTCGTCTCCTTCGCCACCATCTCCGGCATGTGGGCCTGGATCGTCATCCTGATCTGCCAGATCCGCTACCGGATCAAGTCCGACCGCGGCGATCTCCCCAAGTCCGAGTTCCGCGCGCCGGGCGGCATCTGGGCGAGCATCCTCTCGCTGGCGTTCATCGCGATGGTCATCGTGATGATGGGCATCGACAAGGACGCCCGCGTCTCCCTGTACGCGGCCCCGGTGTGGGGCGTCATCCTGGGCGTCTCGTACTTCGTCCTGCGCAAGCGCAACCCGCAGAGCACCGCGTTCGCCAAGCGTTCGTAGCCGCCGCGTCGACCCGTGTCTCACCAGCTGGGCCGCCCCGTACCGCACTCCGGTACGGGGCGGCCCAGCTGTTTATCCTGGCGGCATGCTGACGATTTCCCAGGCCCTGTACGACCAGATCGTGGCCCACGCCCGCGCCGACCACCCCGACGAGGCCTGCGGCATCGTCGCGGGACCGGCCGGCGAGGGCCGCCCCGAGCGCTTCGTCCCGATGCTCAACGCGGCCCGCTCGCCCACGTTCTACGAGTTCGACTCCGGCGACCTGCTCAAGCTCTACCGCGACCTGGACGACCGCGACGAGGAGCCGGTGATCGTCTACCACTCGCACACGGCCACCGAGGCGTACCCGTCCCGCACCGACATCACGTACGCCAACGAGCCGGGCGCCCACTACGTCCTGGTCTCCACCGCCGACACCGACGACGCGGGCCCCTTCCAGTTCCGCTCCTACCGCATCGTCGAGGGCCAGGTGACGGAGGAAGAGGTCGAGGTCACCCCGTGATCCAGAGCGCGTTCTGGAGCCCGTCTCGTTCACCGGACGGATTTCGACCGCATGGTGAGATCACACTCGGGGATCCCGACCGGGAATCGATACGATGACCGCATGGTTTCCCACGACGTGAGCGAAAAGACGCCGGGCATGCTGCTCGTGGCGCGGCTGCACGTCGACCTGTGCCGCCTCGCCAGCGCCATCTGTCCGCGCTGAAACGCACCCCTTCACTCGGCCGACCGCCGGTACAGGGCGTCGCCGCGCGCTCTCCCACACGACTTCCGACCCCTGACAGGAGCACCAGCATGGCCATCGAGGTCCGCATCCCGACCATCCTCCGCACCTACACCGACGGCGCCAAGGCCGTCGAGGGCAACGGGGAGAACCTCACCGAGCTCTTCGCCGACCTGGACACCCGGCACGCGGGCATCTCCGCCCGCATCGTGGACGGGGACAAGCTGCGCCGCTTCGTGAACGTGTACCTGAACGACGAGGACGTCCGCTTCCTCGACGGTATCGAGACCAAGCTCGCCGACGGCGACAACGTCACGATCCTGCCGGCCGTGGCCGGCGGCATGCGCTGAGCCGGACGTAGCGACGTATGCGTTACGACAGTCCGCTGGCCGCGGTGGGCAACACCCCTCTGGTGCGCCTGCCACGGCTCTCGCCCTCCGACTCCGTACGGATCTGGGCGAAGCTGGAAGACCGCAACCCGACCGGCTCGGTCAAGGACCGCCCCGCGCTCCACATGATCGAACAGGCCGAGAAGGACGGCCGGCTCACCCCCGGCTGCACCATCCTCGAACCCACCTCGGGCAACACCGGCATCTCGCTGGCCATGGCGGCCCGCCTCAAGGGCTACCGCATCGTCTGCGTCATGCCGGAGAACACCTCACAGGAACGGCGCGACCTGCTCGCCATGTGGGGCGCGGAGATCATCCCGTCCCCGGCCGCGGGCGGCTCCAACACGGCCGTACGGATGGCCAAGGAGCTGGCCGGGCAGCACCCGGACTGGGTGATGCTCTACCAGTACGGCAACCCGGACAACGCGGGCGCGCACTACGCCACGACCGGCCCGGAGATCCTGGCGGACCTCCCCTCGGTCACCCACTTCGTGGCGGGCCTCGGCACCACCGGCACGCTCATGGGCGTCGGCCGGTTCCTGCGCGAGCAGAAGCCCGACATCAAGATCGTCGCGGCCGAGCCGCGCTACGACGACCTGGTGTACGGGCTCAGGAACCTCGACGAGGGATTCGTCCCCGAGCTGTACGACGCGTCAGTCCTGACCACCCGCTTCTCGGTCGGATCGGCCGACGCGGTGACCCGCACCCGTGAACTCCTCCAGCAGGAGGGCATCTTCGCGGGCGTCTCCACGGGCGCCGCGCTGCACGCCGCGATCGGCGTCGGCAAGAAGGCGCTCAAGGCCGGCGAGTCGGCGGACATCGTGTTCGTCGTGGCGGACGGCGGCTGGAAGTACCTGTCGACGGGCGTCTACACGGCGGCAACGACGGAAGAGGCGATCGAGGTCCTGCACGGCCAGCTCTGGGCCTGACATATCCAGCCCTGCCCGGCAACAATCCAGCCCGTCCGACAACAGTCCAGTCCCGCCCGGCAAATATCCAGCCCCTCCGGCGATTGAGGAGCGGGGTCCGGGGCGGAGCCCCGAGGCGGTGAGCCCGGCGGGGCCGGCCCGGCGGGGCTGGATCTGTGGGGTTGGA
Organism: Streptomyces sp. NPDC102467; assembly: GCF_044765445.1. Taxonomy (NCBI): domain Bacteria; kingdom Bacillati; phylum Actinomycetota; class Actinomycetes; order Kitasatosporales; family Streptomycetaceae; genus Streptomyces; species Streptomyces sp. NPDC102467. Next base: position 67,277 of record NZ_JBIWKA010000022.1, read on the forward strand.
CCTGTGGGCGGCCGGTCTGCGGGCGGCCCGGTCACCCCAGGTGCCGCACCCGATCCCACAGCCCCGGGTCGACCACACCCGCCCGCCGCCGAAAGTCCCGCACAGGCACCTCGCGGAGCTCATCCGTCTCCAGAAAACTGGCCCGCCCCCGCGCATCGCCCACCGCCCCCCGCGGCAACGCGATCACCCCGGGCCGCTCCTCGTGCTGCCGACTGGTGATCTTCGCGACCAGCGCCGAGTCGCCGCGCAGCGCCAGCACCAGACAAGGCCGGTCCTTTCCGCCGGGCCCGTCCTCGTAGGGCACCAGCGCCCACCAGATCTCGGCCGGGCGCGGCCCGTCGGCGACCGCGGCGGAGCCTGTCCGCAGTCGGCGTCGGCGCGAACCCCGGCCCCAACCGTCGACGAGCGTCGCCACCAACGCGAGCAGTACGACGGCAACGAGCGCGAGCCACCAGGACGTGTCCATGGCATGACGGTACCGGGCGGGGCGCACGGGGCGCCGCGCCGGGTGAGCGCCCCCCGAACCGGTGACAACGCAGGTGAGTTCGCCCACAACGGCCCGCGACGGAGGAGCTACCCGCCCTTTCGCGCCTTACGCTCGACGAATCCCTCAGTCCCGTTCCACACCCGCTTCCCGACCGCCAGCGCGGAGGTTCCGGCTCATATGAAGCTCACCGTCGTCGGCTGCTCGGGGTCGTTCCCGTCCGCGGATTCGGCCTGTTCGAGCTACCTCGTCGAGGCCGACGGCTTCCGGCTGCTTCTCGACATGGGCAATGGCGCCCTTGGCGAGCTGCAGCGCCACAGTGGTCTCTACGACCTTGACGCGATCTTCCTCAGTCATCTGCACGCGGATCACTGCATCGACATGTGCGCGTACTTCGTCGTCCGCTACTACCGCCACGACGGCGGCCGTTGCGACCCCATCCCGGTCTACGGACCCGAGGGCACCGAGCAGCGCCTGACCACCGCGCACGGCGACACCCCTTCGGCCTCCGCCTTCAGCGAGGTCTTCGACTTCCACACCGTCAAGCCGGGCTCGTACGACATCGGGCCCTTCTCCGTACGCATGGAGAAGGTCTGCCACCCGGTCGAGTCGTACGCGATCCGCATCGAGCACGGTGGCCGCTCCCTGACGTACTCCGGTGACACCGGGCCGTGCGCCGCGCTCGACGAACTGGCCACGGACAGCGACCTGTTCCTGTGCGAGGCCGCGTTCACGCACGGCAAGGAGAACATCCCGGCGCTGCACCTGAACGGCCGCGAGGCGGGCGACTCGGCCCAGCGCGCCGGCGCCCGCAAGCTGGTCCTCACGCACATCCCGCCGTGGACGGACCCGCAGGTGAACCTGGCGGACGCGCGGGATGTCTTCGACGGCCCGGTGGAGCTGGCCGTGGCCGGGGCGGCGTACGAGCTCTGAGCGTTCTGATGTGGCATGGCGAAGGCCCCGGAACCGCATCGGTTCCGGGGCCTTCGACGTGGTACGGGGGAGGACTCACGCCTTGGTGAGGTCCTCGACCTCCTCCTCGGGCTCACGGCCCGGGGTCTTGAGGTCGAACTTGATGATCGCGAAGCGGAACACCACGTAGTAGATGGCGGCGAAGACCAGGCCGATCGGGATGATCAGCCATGGCTTGGTGGCCAGGTTCCAGTTCAGCGCGTAGTCGATGAAGCCGGCGGAGAAGTTGAAGCCGTCGTGCACGCCCAGGCCCCAGGTGATCGCCATGGACGCCGCGGTGAGCAGCGCGTGGAGCACGTAGAGGATCGGCGCGATGAACATGAACGAGAACTCGATCGGCTCGGTCACACCGGTCACGAAGGATGTCAGGGCGAGCGAGACCATCATGCCCATCACGGCCTTGCGGCGCTCGGGGCGGGCGCAGTGCGCCATCGCGATCGCGGCGGCCGGGAGACCGAACATCATGATCGGGAAGAAGCCGGACTGGTACATGCCGGCCGTCGGGTCGCCGTGCATGAAGCGCGGGATGTCGCCGTGCCAGACCGCGCCGGCGGAGTCGGTGAAGTCGCCGAGCTGGAACCAGGAGACGGTGTTCACGAACTGGTGCATGCCGACCGGGATCAGCCCGCGGTTGACGCCGCCGAACAGGGCGGCGCCGCCGGAGCCCAGGCTGGTCATCCAGTTGCCGAAGTCCGTGATGCCGTTGCCGATGGGCTCCCAGACCAGGCCGAAGAAGACACCGGCGATGACGCCGACGAAGGCCATGAGGATCGGGACGAGACGGCGGCCGTTGAAGAAGCCGAGCCAGTCGACCAGCTTGGTGCGGTGGAACCTCTTCCACATGACCGCGGCCAGCAGACCCATGATGATGCCGCCGAGGACACCGGGGTCGTTGTAGACGGCAGCGACGTCGACGCCCTTGTTGGCCGTCGTGTTGACCACGGCCTCGTGCACCGGGAAGGCCTGCAGGACCTTGCTGTAGACGAGGAATCCGACGAGCGCGGCGAGCGCCGTCGAGCCATCGGCCTTCTTGGCGAAGCCGATGGCCACGCCTATGCAGAACAGGATCGGCAGGCTGCCGGTGATGGCGCCGCCCGCGTTGTTGAAGACCGCGGCGACCTTGTCCCAGCCGAAGCCGTCCTTGCCGAAGATGTCGTCTTGGCCGAGGCGCACCATGATGCCCGCGGCCGGCAGCACCGCGATCGGCAGCTGCAGGCTGCGGCCCACCTTCTGGAGGCCCTGGAACAGGCCCGATCCCCGCTTCTTCGCGGGAGCCGCCGTAGCGCTGGCGGTGCTCATCAACTTCCTCCATGTGCTGGGGTGCTGCCAGGGGACGGGGTGAAAAGAGGGGGGTGGGCAGCAGCCAGAAGGTCTACACCACTCAGTGGTGTAGACCTGTTGTAGCACGGTGAAGGTGAGATAAGGAACCCGCTGATTCTGTGGTCTGGAACATATGCGTCCGCTTCGGCTCAGACGTGACGAAGGGCCCCCGGACCAGTGGTCCGAGGGCCCTTCGCGCCGCGTGGGAGCGAGTCGCGGCAGCTACGCCTTGGTGACGTCCTCGACCTCTTCCTCGGGCTCCCGGCCAGGGGTCTTGAGGTCGAACTTCGTGATCGCGAACCGGAAGATCGCGTAATAGACGACCGCGAAACACAGACCGATCGGAATGATCATCCACGGTTTCGTCGCCAGGCCCCAGTTGATGACGTAGTCGATGAGACCCGCGGAGAAGCTGAAGCCGTCGTGCACGCCCAGGCCCCACGTCACCGCCATCGAGACACCGGTCAGCACCGCGTGCACCGCGTAAAGGACCGGCGCGATGAAGACGAACGAGTACTCGATCGGCTCGGTGATCCCGGTGACGAACGAGGTCAGCGCCAGCGACAGCATCATGCCGCCGACCGCCTTGCGCCGCTCCGGCCGCGCGCAGTGGTACATCGCCAGACAGGCCGCGGGCAGCGCGAACATCATGATCGGGAAGAAGCCGGTCTGGTAGATGCCGGCGCTCGGGTCCCCGCTGAGGAACATGTTGATGTCGCCGTGCACGGTCGTACCGTCCGGCTTGGTGAACGAACCGAACTGGAACCACAGCGGCACGTTCAGGAACTGGTGCAGGCCGATCACCAGCAGGGCGCGGTTGGCGACACCGAAGATGCCCGATCCGATGGCACCCAGGTCCTGCAGCCAGTTGGAGAAGCTCTCCAGGCCGTCACCGATCGGCGGCCAGATCCACAGGCAGATCACCGCGAAGATGATGCCGATGAACGCCATGATGATCGGGACGAGCCGGCGGCCGTTGAAGAAGCCCAGCCACGACACCAGCTTGGTGCGGTGGTAGCGGACCCAGAAGAACGACGCCAGGAAGCCCATGATGATGCCGCCGAACACACCCGGGTTCTGGAACTGGAAGGCGGAGACGGTGTTGTCCGCCGCCTGACAGCCCGTCAGTACGGCCTTGGCCCCGTCGGCACAGTCGATGGGGAACTGGTGCAGCACGCCCCGGTAGACGAGGAAGCCCGCCACCGCGGCCAGCGCGGTGGAGCCGTCCGCCTTCTTGGCCATGCCGATCGCGACACCGATGCAGAACAGCAGCGGCAGGCCCAGGTCGGCGTCGAGCAGCGCGCCGCCCGCACCCGCGAAGACCTTGGCGACATTGGTCCAGCCGAGACCGTCGTCCCCGAAGACGTCGGGCTGGCCGAGCCGGTTGACGATACCCGCGGCGGGGAGCACCGCGATGGGCAGCTGCAGGCTGCGCCCCATCTTCTGAAGCCCTTGGAAGAAGCTGCTCCAAGGGCTCGGCCGGGGTGCTGCGGCGGCGTTCGCGCTCATGGGCGTCCTCCCGTAGAAAGCCACGTCTGGCGGGCGTTAGGTACTCTGGCTACTGGTGTAGACCAGTCGCGGGGCGGGTCGGTCCACGTGCTCGTCATCTTTCGTCACGGGCGGTGCTACCGCTCGCGAAGATGGGCCAACCGTGGGTTACCGTGACAAAGCGGCCCACTGGGGGGCCAGGGAACAACAGGGAGAACGACATGGCCAGCAAGGCTGAGAAGATCGTTGCCGGGCTCGGCGGCATCGACAACATCGAAGAGGTCGAGGGCTGCATCACCCGCCTGCGCACCGAGGTCAAGGACCCGTCGCTGGTCGACGACGCCGCCCTCAAGGCCGCCGGCGCCCACGGCGTCGTGAAGATGGGCACCGCCATCCAGGTCGTCATCGGCACCGACGCGGACCCGATCGCCGCCGACATCGAAGACATGATGTGACCCCTCGTCACTGAACAGGCCCCGCGAGAACGGCCGCCGCCCCCACGACCAGGGAGCGGCGGCCGTTCCCGTTTCCCCCCATCGACGCCGGTCCGGGCCGCTCCACCGGAGCCGGCTCACCCGCCCCGCCGCTCCACCACCTCAAGACCTTCGCCCTGCCGGTGCCCGCTAGGCTCATCACATGTCTCGCATCGACGGCCGCACGCCCGAACAGCTCCGCCCGATCACCATCGAACGCGGCTGGAGCAAGCACGCCGAAGGCTCCGTCCTCGTCTCCTTCGGCGATACCAAGGTCTTCTGCACCGCCTCCTTCTCCGAGGGCGTCCCCCGCTGGCGCAAGGGCAGCGGCGAGGGCTGGGTCACCGCCGAGTACTCGATGCTGCCCCGCTCCACCAACACCCGCGGCGACCGCGAATCCGTCCGCGGCAAGATCGGCGGCCGCACCCACGAGATCAGCCGCCTCATCGGCCGCTCGCTGCGCGCCGTCATCGACTACAAGGCGCTCGGCGAGAACACCATCGTCCTGGACTGCGACGTCCTTCAGGCCGACGGCGGCACCCGCACCGCCGCCATCACCGGCGCCTACGTGGCCCTGGCCGACGCCGTCGCCTGGGCCCAGGGCAAGAAGCTGATCAAGGCAGGCCGTCAGCCCCTCACCGGCACGGTCAGCGCCGTCTCCGTCGGCATCGTCGGCGGCGTACCGCTCCTCGACCTCTGCTACGAGGAGGACGTGCGGGCCGACACCGACATGAACGTGGTCTGCACCGGCGACGGCCGCTTCGTCGAGGTCCAGGGCACCGCCGAGGCCGAGCCGTTCGCCCGCGACGAACTCAACTCCATTCTGGACCTTGCCGTTTCGGGCTGCGACGAGCTCGCCATCGCCCAGCGCAAGGCACTTGAGGGCGCACTCGGAAAAGAAACCGCTTAGGTAAAGAACTCCCCAAGCAGAGCGGCAACCACTCGGCCGCCGACTGCGTCACTACGGATGAGTGGACGGCACGCGCCAGCAACCGCCGTCCACCCGTCCGTACTTCAGGGGAGGACCGTTCCATGTCCGCGCGCCGCCACCGCCGTATCGCCGTACTCGCGGCAGCCGCCGCACTGATGGTGGCGCCTGCCGCCGTCGGCTGCTCCGCCGTCGACAAGGCACTCGACTGCGTCCAGACCGCCGACGCCATCGCCGACAGCGTCAACGACCTCCAGCAGGCCGTCGACAGCGCGGCGAACGACCCGGGCCAGGCGGACGAGGCGCTCGCCTCCATCGACAAGAACCTCGACAAGATCGGCGACAAGACCGACAACGCCGACGTGTCGAAGGCGGTCGGCGACCTCAACACGGCCGTGGGCAACGTGCGTACCGCCATCAAGAACGGCGACGAGACCCCCGACGTCGACCCCGCCATAGACGCGGCCGGCGAACTGACGAAGGTCTGCACGCCGTAACGGGTGCCGGGGCGGGCGTGAATACTGGAGGCATGACCCGCCTCATCCTCGCCACCCGCAACAACGGCAAGATCGTCGAACTCCGCTCCATCCTCGCGGACGCCGGCCTGCCCCACGAACTCGTCGGTGCCGACGCGTACCCCGAGATCCCCGACGTCCGCGAGACCGGCGTCACCTTCGCCGAGAACGCCCTCCTCAAGGCCCACGCCCTCGCGAAGGCCACCGGCCTGCCCGCCGTCGCCGACGACTCCGGCCTCTGCGTCGACGTCCTCGGCGGCGCCCCCGGCATCTTCTCCGCGCGCTGGGCCGGCCGCCACGGCGACGACAAGGCCAACCTCGACCTCCTCCTCGCCCAGCTCGGCGACATCGACGAGGACCACCACCGCACGGCCCACTTCGCCTGCGCCGCGGCCCTCGCCCTCCCCGACGGCACGGAGCGCGTGGTCGAGGGCCAACTCCGAGGCACCCTGCGCCACGCCCCGGCAGGCGCGGGCGGCTTCGGCTACGACCCGATCCTCCAGGTGGAGGGGGACACGCGCACGTGCGCGGAGCTGACCTCCGCCGAGAAGAACGCGATCTCCCACCGGGGGAAGGCGTTCAGGGCGCTGGTGCCGGTGGTGCGGGAGCTGGTGGGCTGACCAGTAGTGGATATGGCAAGGGGCGCTCCCGCCGGGAGCGCCCCTTCGCGTGCGGTCGGAGGGATTCGAACCCTCACGGGATTTCTCCCACCGGGACCTAAACCCGACATGTCTACCATTCCATCACGACCGCGATAAAACGGACATCACGCCTTTCGGGTGTGATCCGCCTCGTCAGTGTACGGCGATGCCGCCCGCTGGGGGAGCGTGCCTGTCACCGCGGCACCAAGTGCTGGTCAGTGCATGGCAGTTCGGGCACAGGTAGCGCAAATTCGTCTGCCGGTTGTCCAATGGGTCGCCGTTGACGTGGTCGATCTCCAGTACCAGTCGTTTCTTCTGCCACGTTTCGCCCACTCCGCACCTGGCGCACATGCGAGGTCTTCCCGTGTCGTCGAGGGCGCGGCGCAGGAGCGCTGTGCGCGTTCGGCGGGCGCCGGCGGGAGCCTGGATCAGGATGTCTCCGGCGCTCCTGCGCGCCGGAGAACGCCACCCCGCGTTGTGTCCTTGTCCGGTGAAGTGCTCTGTCGACAACCCGTACTCGTCGATGCTGCGTACTGCCTTGGCCCGTGCGGCCCCGTTGAACGGCGGGTACCCCAGGCGGCGCATGAGATCGGCCAGGCTGTGGGCCGCTGCGACGGCCACGGTGAGTTCCTGCTGAGGGATGGGGCCTGACCGGCGATGGCTGCGTGACGGCAGGAAGTGGCTGGTGTCGATACCGAAGTGGGCGAGCCTTCGCTTGACGTGCTGGTACGGGCCGTCCTCGGGAGGGATCCCCATACGGAGGAACATCTCACGGATGCTGCTGGAGTCAGCTGCGGCCTCCGCCAGGATCGCCCGGGAGTACGACCGCTTCGGGCGCTCGGGGAGCGGTTCCTCCTGAAAATGGCTGGTGTCGATCCCGTAGTGGCTGAGCCTGCGCCGCAAGTAGCTGTAGGGCTTGCTTCCGAGCGGCGCGCCGAGTCTGCGCATCATGTCTACGAGACTCGTTGATTCCTTGGCCGTTCGGGCGAGCACGTCACGTGGGTACTTGCTCACTTCACCCCTCGCTTTCGGCCTCGGTAGGTATCCGTCACCGCGTGACAGTTGGGGCACAGAAGCCGCAGGTTCTCCGGCCGGTTGTCCCACCATTCACCGTTGATGTGGTCGACTTCCAGCGGGATCGGTTGCCCGGTCCATGTGGCAGCCTCGCAGGCGGCGCATGCCTCTGGCGTACCGGCCTGAAGCAGGGCTCGGCGCAGTCGGCCTCCGGGGGTGCGTCCGGCGCAGGGCTCCCGCAGGACCAGCACGTCGCCGCGGGCTCCCGGACCCTTGCCGTGCTTGCTGACGAAATGCGAGATGTCGATGCCCAGCGCTGCGATGCGGCGACTGATGTGCGTGTGATTCCCGCCCACATTGCTGATGCCCAAGTGGCGCACGACGTCTTTGACGCTGCGGGACTCGGCGACGGCTTCCCGCAGCGCCTCCTCCGTGTGCCGCACGGCCCGCGTCGCGATCCGCGAGACGTCGATGCCCGCCTTCAGCATCTTCTCCCGCAGGTACCGCTTGCTGTACCGCGTCGGCTCACCCCCACAGAACCGCACCGCCTCATCCCACGACGCAGACTCCCGCGCCGCCTCTTCCAACAGCTCCCGCGTATAACGCTGCCTCACCATTGGGCCCCCCTCGACCGCCAGTTCCGTTCTCGTACGGACTAACGAACCGAAAATCGGACCGTCACGCACGAAATGCGGAACGGTCCGATCCGGGAAGCGGTGGAGCGGTTGCGGAGTAGGGAGGTCAGAACCTCGGGGCCTGGGCCTGGGACTCCACCATCTCCGCTGCTTCCTCCTGCGTCTCCACCGAGGGCGGGGAGCCGGCCAGTGGCTTCTGCGCCGTCTCCTTCATGCAGGCGACCGCGATGACGCCGACCAGAGCCGCGGCCATGGCGTAGTACGCGGGCATCATGTCGGTGCCGGTCCACGAGATCAGGGCCGTGACCACCAGCGGGGTCGTACCGCCGAAGATCGATGCCGAGAGGTTGTAGCCGACGGAGAGGGAGCCGTAGCGGACCTGCGTCGGGAAGAGCGCCGGGAGCGCCGCCGACATGGTGCCGAGGAGGCAGACCAGGGACAGGCCCAGCATCAGCATGCCGAGCGAGACCGCCCACAGGGCGCCGTTCTTCACCAGGAGGAACGAGGGGATCGAGGTGATGAAGAAGCCGAGCATGCCCGTCATCAGGAGCGGCTTGCGGCCGAAGTGGTCGGAGAGCTTGCCGACCTGGCTGATGATGCACATCAGGACGATCATCGTGGCGATGAGGATGAGGAGGCCGTGGGTCTCCGAGTAGCCCATCTCGTCCGACAGGTAGGTCGGCATGTAGGAGAGAAGCATGTAGTCGGTGATGTTGTACGCGCCGACCAGGCAGATGCAGAGGATCAGCGTCGGCCAGTAGTCGCGGAAGATCTTGGCGAGGTCGCCCTTCGCCGTCGTCTCGACCGTGGACGCCGCCTCCGAGGCCTTGTGGGCCGACTCGTCCGCCAGCTTCTGGAAGGCCGGGGTCTCGTCCAGCTTCAGTCGCAGGTAGAGGCCGACGAGGCCGATCGGGCCCGCCACCAGGAACGGGATGCGCCAGCCCCACGAGTCCATGCCGTCGCTGCCGAGCACCGAGGTCAGGATCGTGACCAGGCCCGCCGCGCCGACGTAACCGGCGAGCGTGCCGAACTCCAGGAAGCTGCCGAAGTAACCGCGCCGCTTGTCGGGCGCGTACTCGGCGATGAAGGTCGACGCGCCGCCGTACTCGCCGCCGGTGGAGAAGCCCTGGATCAGGCGGAAGAGGATCAGCAGGACCGGCGCCCAGAAACCGATCGTGGAGTAGGACGGGATGAGACCGATGGCGAACGTGCCGATCGCCATCAGGATCATGGTCATCGCCAGGACCTTCTTGCGGCCGATCTTGTCACCCATAGGGCCGAAGACCATGCCGCCGATCGGCCGGACGAGGAAGGACACGGCGAAGGTCGCGAACGACGAGATCAGCTGGACCGTGTCGTTCCCGGAAGGGAAGAAGACGTGTCCGATCGTCACCGCGAGGTAGGAGTAGATACCGAAGTCGAACCACTCCATGGCGTTGCCGAGCGAGGCCGCCTTGACCGCCCTTTTCACCGCCGTGTCATCGGTGACGGTGATGTCGGTGCGGCGCAGGGGCGGGTTCTTGCGCCGCTTGACGGCGCGGAACAGCGCCCGGTGACGCTTGACCGCCTCCGGGTCGGGCGACTGGGGCCCTTCCTCGGTGTCGGTGGACATGGCGATCCCTTCTCTGGACATACATCGCTTCCAAGGGGATCACTTGCTCAGTGATGGCGCGCGCAAACGAAAGTCCCCGGGAGAGGGGACTTACGTCACAGCGTGGGTACCCGGCGGGGTTGTCCGGACGCGCAGGGCTTCCGCGGTTCTCAGATGCCGAGATCCTTGATGATCTTCGCTACGTGTCCGGTGGCCTTCACGTTGTAGAAGGCGTGCTCGACCTTGCCGTCCTCGTCCACGACCACCGTGGAGCGGATGACACCGGTGACGACCTTCCCGTACAGCTTCTTCTCGCCGAAGGCGCCGTACGCCTCGAGGACCTTCTTCTCCGGGTCGCCGACCAGCGTGACCTTGAGGTTCTCCTGCTCGCGGAACTTGGCGAGCTTCTCCGGCTTGTCGGGGGAGACACCGATGACGTCGTAGCCGGCGCCGGCCAGCAGGTCGAGGTTGTCGGTGAAGTCGCAGGCCTGCTTGGTGCATCCGGGGGTAAGCGCTGCCGGGTAGAAGTAGACGATCGTCTTGCGGCCCTTGTGCTCGGCGAGGGAGACCTCGTTGCCGTCGGCGTCGGGCAGGGTGAAGGCGGGGGCGGTGTCGCCGGGCTGCAGTCGCTCGCTCATGTCGCTCGTATCTCCTCGCGGGTGGGTGACCGTGGTGGGTGACCGGGTGGGTGACTCCGGACGAGCGTAATAGGGGTGCCGTGGGGTGGTGACGGCGCTGAGCTGACAGACTGTCCCCCAGCCGTAACGCAGGACAGCGAGCGGATACGAAGCGACCACGGAGGCAGCGCGGTGTCGGACACGTCCAGCACGTCGGATACGCCGGATACGCGGACGTCGGCGCAGATCGAGGCGGACATCAAGCGCCGCCGCGAGACCTTGGCCGAGACGCTCGACGAGATCGGGGTGCGCGTGCACCCGAAGACGATCGTCGGCGACGCCAAGGCCAAGCTCGTGTCGAACGTCGATCACACCCTCGGTCGGGCGTACGTCGGTGCCAACCGGCTCGTCTCCGACGTGAAGGGGCAGTTCGTCTCGGAGGAGGGCGCGCCGCGCCTGGGGCGGATCGTGCCGGCCGCGCTCGTCGTGGTCGGTGTCGTCGGGCTCCTCACGGTGACCTCGCGGCGTCGTAAGCGCTGACCCGGGGGCGTACGGATCGTGGTGGGGCAGGTAGGTTCGTCGCCGTGAGCCAGCAGACCCATCACGACGACAAGTTGCCCATCCGCATGCTGCACGACCGCGTGCTCGTCCGGAAGGACACCGCGGAGGGCGAGCGGCGCAGCGGCGGCGGCATCCTGATCCCCGCGACGGCGGCGGTCGGCCGGCGCCTTGCCTGGGCGGCGGTGGTGGCGGTCGGGCAGAACGTGCGGGCCGTGGAGCCGGGTGACCGGGTCCTGTACGACCCGGAGGACCGGGCGGAGGTCGAGGTGCGCGGAGTCGCCTACGTGCTGATGCGCGAGCGGGATCTGCACGCGGTGGCCGCCGACCGTTTCGAGGGCTCCGAGGACTCGACGGGCCTGTACCTGTAGCGCGACCGGCTGCGACATGTGGTGAGAAGGGGCTGGTGACCATGGTCACCAGCCCCTTCTGTCTGCCCTTTGCTATGTTGGATGGACCCCGACGAGACGCGCCGTACCGGGACCTGAAAAGACGACGCACCCCTGTTGAGAACCACTGACGGAGGTGCCAGTCATGGCCTGGATCCTGATCGTGATCGCCGGACTTCTCGAGGTCGCCTGGTCGATCGGCATGAAATACACCGAGGGTTTCACCCGGCTGTGGCCGAGCGTGTTCACGGGCGCCGGGATCGTCGCCAGCATGATGTTGCTGTCCTACGCGGCCAAGTCCCTGCCGATCGGTACCGCGTACGGCGTATGGGTGGGCATCGGTGCCGCGGGTGCGGCCATCGTCGGCATGTTGGTGCTGGGTGAGCCGGCGACGGCCGCGCGCGTGTTCTTCATCGCTCTGCTGTTGGTGGCGATCGTCGGCCTGAAGGCGACGTCAGGGCATTGAGCGGGCCTGTGGTGGTGCCGCCGTCGCCGCCCGTGAGGCCGCCGACGTCGGCGCCGCCCGTGTCCGTGCCGCCGTCGGCGCCACCGCCGTCCGTGGCGCCGCCGTCGGTCGTCGACCCGCCGCCGTCCGTCCCGCCTTCCGTGTCGCCTTGCGTCGAGCCCTGGTCCTGGCCCTCGTCCGTGCCGCCGGTGGGCGCCGTGCCGCCGTCGCTGGGTGCACCGGTGCTGGGCTCGTCGGGGGAGGCGGAGCCGGAGCCGGTGGCCGAGGGTGCGGTGGTGGCGGGGGGCGGCACGTCTTCGGAGCCCTGCTCCAGTTCGAGGTCGAAGTCGGTGGCCTCCTTGTTCGCCAGGGCGTTTTTCGTGAACTGGGCCCAGATCTGCGCCGGGAATCCGCCGCCGTTGACGCGCGGCAGGCCCGCGGCGCCGTACAGCGAGGTGTGGGCGCCGGTGTCCGGGTCCTGGCCCATGACCGAGACGACGGTCGCCAGGTCCGGGGTGTAGCCCGCGAACCAGGCCGCCTGGTCCTCCTCCGCGGTGCCGGTCTTGCCGGCGGCGGGGCGGCCCGCGGCCTGCGCGGCGGTACCGGTGCCGCCCTCCACGACGGACTGCAGGACCGAGGTGGTGGTGTCGGCGGACTCGCGGCTGACGGCCTGCCGGGTGTTCCGCTCGGGCAGGTCGACGTCGGTGCCGTCCTTGCTGATGGCGGCGACGATCGTGTACGTGCCGTGCTTGCCGTGGTTGGCGAGCGTGGCGTACGCCTCGGTCATGTCGAGGACGCTGGCGGTGGCCGGGCCGAGCGCGATCGAGGGGGTCGCGGTCAGGTCGGGGGTGGTCCTCGGCAGGCCCAGGTCGGTCGCGGTCTGTTTGACCTCGCCGGGGCCGACGTCGACGGCCATCTGCGCGTACACGGAGTTCACGGACTTGTCGGTGGCGGTGCGCACGGTGATGGGCCCGTACGAGACGTCGTCCTCGTTCTCGGGGGCGTAGTAGCCGCCGTCCCACCCTTGGACGGGCCGCTTGTTGGTGCCGTCGTAGACGGTGTTCGGGGTGATGGTGCGGCCGTCCTGCGTGGTCGAGCCGTTCTCCACGGCGGAGGTGAACACGAACGGCTTGAAGGTGGAGCCGACCTGGTAGTCGCGGCGGGTGGCGTTGTTGACGTACTGCTTCGTGTAGTCGATGCCGCCGTACATCGCGAGGACCTTGCCGGTGGCCGGGTCGATGGCGGTGCCGCCCGCGCGGACGTTGCGGTCGGCCTTGCGGGCGCTCTTGTCGATCTGCGACATCAGCTGGTCGTCGACGGCGTCCACGAAGGCGTCCTGCTTTTTCTTCTGCAGGGTGGTGGTGATGCGGTAGCCGCCGAGGGCGAGGGTGTCCTCGTCGAGGATCTTGTTGTCGGTGATGTAGTCCTTCACGGCGTCGCGGATGTAGCCGCGCTGGCCGGAGAGGCCGGCCGTTCCCTTCGCCTCGTCGGGCACCGGGAACGTCGTCGCGGCGCGGTCGGCGGCGCTCAGCCACTTCTCCTTGACCATGCCGTCCAGGACGTAGTTCCAGCGGGCCACGGCCCGTCCCTTGTTCTCCGGGTGCGCGATCACGTCGTACGCGCTCGGTGCGTTCAACAGGGCTGCCAGATAAGCGCTCTGAGCAACCGTCAGCTCCTCGACGTCGGCGCCGTAGTACGCCTGGGCGGCGGCCTGGAGCCCGTACGCGTTGCGCCCGAAGTAGCTCGTGTTGAGATACCCCTCCAGGATGTCGTCCTTGGATTCCTCCCGGTCGAGCTTGATGGAGATGAAGAACTCCTTCACCTTCCGCGTGACCGTCTGCTCCTGGCCCAGGTAGTAGTTCTTCACGTACTGCTGCGTGATCGTCGAGCCGGACTGCCTGCCCTTGCCGGTGACCGTGTTCCAGGCCGCGCGGAGCATCGCCTTCGGGTCGATCGCGGACTCGCTGTAGAAGTCGCGGTCCTCGGCGGCGAGCACCGCGCGCTGGGTGGCCTTGGGGATCTGGGCGAGCTGCACGTTCTCCCGGTTGACCTCGCCGTCGCGGGCGATCTGCGTGCCGTCGGCGTACAGGTACACGTTGGACTGCGCGGTCGCCGCCGAGTTGGCGGGCGGGATGTGCACGAGAAAGTAGCCGAGCGCGAACAGGCCGATGCACAGCAGGACGAAACCGAGCAGCGTGCCGAGCAGCATCCGCCAGGTGGGGATCAGGCGCCGCCAGCCCTTGCGCTTGGGGCGCTTGGGCCGCTTGGTCTTGGCCTGGGAACCCGGCCCGGACGCCGGCGCGGGCTCGGGCGTGCGTTCGGGCTGCGCAGGTTGGGGCGGCTCGTCGCTGCTCATGTCCTGTGAAACTCCTGATTCGCGTCGTACGTCACGTACGCCTCGTATGACACATAAGCCTCCTACATCACCCTGAAAATGCGTGGCAGGCGGAGCCCGCACTGACTAGGCTCCTGCGCTTCGGCCGATTGAGGGGGCGTACGTGCAAGTAGTACGGCTGTACGCGGCCGTCGCCGCCGGGGCCTTCCGGCGTTACGCCACTTACCGCGGGGCGACCTTCGCCGGCGTCTTCACCAACACCGTCTTCGGTCTGATCATCGCGTGCACGTACATCGCGCTCTGGGACGAGCGGCCCCACCTGGGCGGATACGACCAGGCGCAGGCGCTCACCTTCGTGTGGGTGGGGCAGGCGATGTTCTCGGTGATGATGCTCGGTGTGCCCTCCGGGTTCGAGACCGAGCTGGCGGGGCGGATCCGCAGCGGCGACATCGCCGTCGATCTGTACCGTCCGGCCGACCTCCAGTACTGGTGGCTGGCGCAGGATCTGGGGCGGGCCGTCTTCCAACTGCTCGCGCGGGGAGTCGTGCCGATGGCGATCGGCGCGCTGCTCTTCCGACTGGCGCTGCCCGCCGACCTGTTGACCTGGCTCGCCTTCCTCGTCTCGGTGTTCCTCGGGATGCTCGTCAGCTTCGCGCTGCGCTATCTCGTGGCGCTGTCCGCGTTCTGGCTCATGGACGTGAGCGGTGTCGCGCAGATGTACGGCATCACGGCCACGTTCTTCTGCGGGATG
This sequence comes from Streptomyces sp. NPDC102467, assembly GCF_044765445.1. Taxonomy (NCBI): domain Bacteria; kingdom Bacillati; phylum Actinomycetota; class Actinomycetes; order Kitasatosporales; family Streptomycetaceae; genus Streptomyces; species Streptomyces sp. NPDC102467. Next base: position 82,433 of record NZ_JBIWKA010000022.1, read on the forward strand.
CTGCTGCCGCTGAACGTCTTCCCCGGCGCCATCGGTGACGTGGCCCGCATGCTGCCGTGGTCGGCGCTGCTGCAGGTGCCCGCGGACGTCCTGATGGGTACGCACGGCGGGCGCGGGGTGCTGGGCAGCTACCTCTTCCAGGCCGCGTGGGCCGCCGGGCTGCTCGTCGTCGGCCGCCTCGCACAGGCGACGGCGACGCGACGGGTGGTGGTGCAAGGTGGCTGAACGGATCTTCGACCGGGCTCCTGGCAGGGCTCCTGTCTGGGCTCCTGACCGGGTAGCCGACCGCCTCGGCCAGATCCGCAGCGGCGCACGCGCGTTCCGCCTGATCAGCGCCATGTGGATCCGCTCCACGCTGGCCTACCGCGCGTCCTTCGTGATGACGGCCTTCGGCAACTTCGCCCTGACAGGCCTGGAGTTCGTCGGCATCCTGCTCATGTTCTCGCAGGTGGACCGGCTCGGCGGCTACACGCTGCCCGAGATCGCCTTCCTCTACGGGACATCGGGCGCCGCCTTCGGACTCGCGGACCTGTTCGCCGGAACGCTGGGCCGGCTCGGGGACCGGGTGCGGGACGGGACCCTTGACGCGTTCCTGGTACGGCCCGCACCGATCCTCGCGCAGGTCGGCGCCGACCGGTTCGCGCTGCGCCGCCTCGGCCGGGTCACCCAGGGCCTGCTGGTCATGGCGTGGGCGCTGGTCGCGCTCGACATCGCGTGGACCCCGCTGAAAGCGCTGCTCGTACCGGTGCTCCTGGTGAGCGGCGCCGGGATCTTCACGGCCGTGTTCTTGGCGGGCGCGTCCTTCCAGATCGTGGCGCAGGACACGGCCGAGGTGCAGAACGCGGCGACGTTCGGCGGCAATGCCATGCTCGCGTACCCGCCGACCGTCTTCGGCGACAACCTGCTGCGCGGCGTGACCTTCGTACTGCCGCTGGCCTTCGTGAACTGGTTGCCCGCGCTCTACATCCTCGGCCGCCCCTACCCGCTCGACCTGCCGAGCTGGGTCGCGTTCGCGCCGCCGCTGGTGGCGGGCGCCTGCCTGGGCGTGGCGGGCCTCGCCTGGCGGGCGGCGCTGCGCGCATATCGCAGTACCGGAAGCTGAACACGAAGGGACGACAGGGTGGTTGAGGACGAGGCGTTCATCGAGGTGGACGGCGTCGAGAAGGTCTTCGACGTGCGGCGCAAGGTGGGCTTCATGCGGCGGGAACGGCGCGAGGTGCGGGCCGTCGACTCGTTGAGCTTCACGGTGCCGCGCGGCGAGATGGTCGGTTACATCGGGCCCAACGGGGCCGGGAAGTCGACGACGATCAAGATGCTCACCGGGATTCTGACGCCGAGCGCGGGGCGGCTGCGGGTGGCCGGCATCGACCCGTCGCGCGAGCGCTCACGGCTCGCGCACCGGATCGGGGTCGTGTTCGGGCAGCGGACGACGCTCTGGTGGGACCTGCCGCTCATCGACTCGTACCGGCTGATGCGACGCATGTACCGGATTCCCGACGGGCGCTACGAGGAGAACCTCGCCCGATGCGTCGAACTCCTCGAACTGGGCGAGCTGTTGGAGGTGCCCGTCCGGCAGCTGTCGCTCGGGCAGCGGATGCGCGGGGACATCGCGGCGGCGCTGCTGCACGACCCCGAGGTGCTGTACCTGGACGAGCCCACGATCGGCCTCGACGTCGTGTCGAAGGTCAAAGTGCGGGGGTTCCTGCGGGACTTGAACGCGGAGAAGGGCACGACGGTGCTGCTGACGACGCACGACCTGACCGACATCGAGCAGTTGTGCCGCCGCGTGATGGTCATCGACCACGGGCGGCTGATGTACGACGGCGAACTGGAGGGCCTGCACCAGGTGGGCGGCGGTGTCGTCGAGCGTACGCTCGTCGTCGACCTGGAGCGTGAACTGCCGCCGCTGGAAGTGGAGTTCGCGCGGGTGGTGAAAGTGGAGGGGGCCCGTCAGTGGCTGGCGTTCCCGGCGGACAGGTCGGCGGCGCCGCTCGTCGCCGCGATCGCGGAGCGCTGCCCGCTGGTCGACCTCTCGGTGCGGGAGCCCGACATCGAAGCCGTGATCGCTCGGATGTACGCCCGGGACGCTTCCGTCGCGCCCTGACGCCCGTAGGCTGAGTTGTATGACGGATGAACCGCTGCCCGAGCGCTCCGAGGTGCCTGGCACCCCCGATCTACGAGCCTCCGACGCCGACCGCGAACAGGTCGCGGAGCGGCTGCGGGACGGGCTCGCCGAGGGCCGGCTCGACATGGAGGAGTTCGAGGAGCGGCTCGAAGCGACGTACAAGGCGCGTACGTACGGGGAGTTGGCGCCGCTGACCCGCGATCTGCCCGGCGCCGGGGTGAGCGCCCCGGTGAACCTGGTGAAGGCGCCGCTGCCCGAGGGCGCCGTCGACTGGTCGCCGCGCATCGGCGGCGAGGCCACCTCCACGTGGGGGATCGGGATCCTGTCCGGGTTCCAGCGCAAGGGGCGGTGGACGGCGCCGCGGCGGTTCAACTGCTTCGCGTTCTGGGGCGGCGGCGAGATCGACCTGCGCGAGGCGAACTTCGAGGACCGCGAGGTCGTCGTCAACTGCGTCGCGATCATGGGCGGGATGAACGTGGTGGTGCCGCCCGGCGTCGAGGTCGTGGTGCGCGGGATCGGCATCATGGGCGGCTTCGACCAGAGCGAGGAGGGCGTGCCGGGGGATCCCGGGGCGCCGCGGGTGGTGGTGAGCGGGTTCGCGTTCTGGGGTGGCGTCGGTGTGGAGCGCAAGGTCACGCGGGCGGAGCGGCTGCGCCTGAAGGAGGAGCGCCGCCGCGACAAACTGGACCGCAGGGCCGAGCGCAGGGGAGAGCTGGAGGGCCGCCGCGACCGCCACCACGAGCTGCACGCCGACCGGTTCGAGCGGCACCGGGAGCGGATGGAGGACCACCTCGACCGCATGGAGGAACGCCGGGACCGCCGGGACCGCCGCCACCGGGACTGACCCCGGGGCGGCTGGGTGCTACTAGAGCTCCGCGCCGGTGGAGCCCTTCAGGCCGGCGAGGTCGAACCGGTCCGCCATCCGCTTGTACCCGGCGTCGCTGGGGTGCAGATGGTCGCCCGAGTCGTAGCGCGGGAGCAGCTTGCGGGGGTTGTACGGGTCGCGGAGCGCCTTGTCGAAGTCGACGTAGTTGTCGTACACCTTGCCGCTGCGGATCGCCGCGTTCACGCCCTCGCGGACGGCTTCGAGGTGCGGCTCGTATCCCCGGTGGCCCTGGAACGGCATGAGTGTCGCCCCGATCACGCGCAGCCCGCGCGTGCGCGCCTGCCGGACCAGCTCTTGCAGGCCTTCCACGATCTGGTCGGGGTCGTTCTGCTGCGGGTTGCGCAGGATGTCGTTGATCCCGAGGTCGATGACGACGGCCCGGACGCCGGTGCGGCTGAGCGCGTCCCGGTCGAAGCGGGACAGGCCGCTCGGGTTGTTGGCGGGGCGGCCGAGTCCGTCGGACAGCACCCGGTTGCCGCTGATTCCCTGGTTCACGACGCCGTAGCGCGGGGCACCCGACTCCGTGCGAAGCCGGTCGGCCAGGATGTCCGTCCACCGGACGTTGGCGCCCATCGTGGAGGTGATGCCGTCGGTGAGCGAGTCGCCGACGACGACGACGGTGCCCTCCGCCTCATGGCTCAGCACGTCGAGCGCGGTCAGGTAGCGCCAGTACGGGCTCTGTTCGGTGTACAGCGCGCCGCTGGGGTCCTCGGTGCGGTCGCCCTGGGCCACGTAGGACATCTGCCGTGCCTGCGGGTGGTAGGTGACCGGCCCGGACGGCGTCGGTGAGTACGTGGTGACGAGCATGTCCGCGTCGCGCGGCACCTGAAGGCGTGCGGCGTCGCTCATGACCTGCGCACCGGCGGGGATGACGACCGAGGTGTTCCCGGAGAACGTCAGCCGGCGCACCGTCCCGGCCAGCGCCGTCGGGTTGTTCGGCGCGGAGGCGACGGCGAGGGAGGCGTGCGTGATGCTGAGGGGCTGCTGCCCGTACAGATTGGAGAGCGTGATGCGGGCACCGGTGCCGCCGATGCTGGTGTGCACGATGTTGCGGAGGGAGCGGCCGAAGAAACCAGTCGTCTCCGTGCCGGGCTCGGCTCCCGCGGGCGAGGCGGACCAGCTGCCCGCCCAGGTGCCGGTGGACGCGGGCGCGGCCGATCCGTGCGGATGGGCGCCGCCCGCCTGGACGGAGCCTTCGTCGCCGCGCAGGACGCCGGAGAAAGCGACGTATATGGCGGCCGAGATCACTACGACGACCGCGACGAGCGCGGCCAACAAGGCATAACCGTGACGCCTGGCCATGCGGTGTGTGTCTCCTCGGGCAGGGGGAGCCCGAGGCTCCGGTGTGATGAACCCATGATGCGTCATGGGGCGGGACGAGGCCGACAGTGCCCCCCTCCGTTCATTCAGACGCCGGGAACTTGTGGTTCGTTCCGGGAGTAGGTCAGGAAGGGACAATGTGTGAGGGGAATGACAGAGGCGATGGCGATGACGTGGACGGAGCGGGCCGGATGGCCGGTGGCGTAGGGAACGGAACGGGTGAGTCGGACGAGTCCGTGGCGGCGGAGCCGGGCGGGTCCGTGCCGGAGGGGACGGGCGGGTCCGTGGCGGCGGAGCCGGGCGGGTCCGTGCCGGAGGGGACGGGCGGGCCCGAGGCAGCGGATCTCGGCAAGCCCGTGCCGATGGGGCCTGCCGTGTATGCGGCGGCGGACGCGGGTGCGCCCCGAGGGGCGGGTGAAGGTGCATCCCGGGTTGGCGACGGGGGCGCGTCTGGGGTCGGCGACGAGGGCGCGTCCCGGGTCGGCGAGGAAGAGGCATCCCGGGTCGCGGACCCGAGTACGCCCCGATTGGCGGAAGATGGCGGGGCCGCGAGGGGTGAAAGGGGTGAAGCGGGCGCAGGGGAGTCTGCCCGCCCGGCCCCCGGCCCATCCCGCACCGGCCGCCGCTTCACCGGCGAGTTCAGCGCCGCCGACGAGGAGAAGCAGCGCGGGGTGCGCCGTATGAAGCTGACGGCGACCGGTCTCCTGGTCTTCGTCGCGCTCATCTACGTACTGGCGACATGGGCGGGGCACTCGGGCGCGGGCGCCTGGGCCGGTTATGTCGCGGCGGCCGCAGAGGCGGGCATGGTCGGCGCGCTCGCGGACTGGTTCGCGGTCACGGCCCTGTTCCGCCGCCCCCTCGGCCTGCCCATCCCGCACACGGCGATCATCCCCACGAAGAAGGACCAGCTGGGCGTCTCGCTCGGCGAGTTCGTCGGGGAGAACTTCCTGTCGGGCGATGTCGTACGCGACCGGCTGCGCGCCGTCGGCATCGGATCCCGGCTCGGCGCCTGGCTCGCCGAACCCGAGCACGCCGACCGCGTCACGGCGGAGCTGGCGACGGCGCTCAGAGGCGCGCTGACCGTCCTGCGCGACTCCGACGTCCAGGCGGTCGTCGGCGAAGCCATCACGCGCCGCGCCGACAACGCCGAGATCGCGCCCGGCATCGGAAAGATGCTGGAGAAGGTCGTCGCCGACGGCGGCCACAAGCGGGTCGTGGACCTGGTGTGCACGCGGGCCCACGACTGGCTGGTCCTGCACTCGGACTCCATCACGGACGCGGTGCAGGGCGGCGCCCCCGGCTGGACGCCCCGCTTCGTCGACAAGCGGGTCGGCGAGCGCGTCTACAAGGAACTGCTGCGCTTCGTCACCGAGATGCGGGACATGCCGGAGCACCCGGCGCGCGGCGCCGTCGACCGTTTCCTGAAGGACTTCGCGGGCGACCTCCAGTCCGACACCGACACGCGGGCCCGGGTGGAGCGTCTGAAGTCCGAGGTGATCGGCCGTTCCGAGGTGCAGGACCTGATCGCCTCGACCTGGTCCGCGGTCCGCTCGATGATCGTGGCGGCGGCCGAGGACGAGCGCAGCGAACTGCGGATGCGGGTACGGGCGTCGCTGCTCTCGCTCGGGCAGCGGATGGCGACCGACGCCAAGCTGCAGGCCAAGGTCGACGGCTGGGTGGAGGGCGCGGCGGTGTACGTCGTGACGACGTACCGCGCCGAGATCACGTCCCTGATTACGGACACCGTCGCCGGCTGGGACGCCGAGCACACGTCCCGCAAGATCGAGGCGCACATCGGCCGCGACCTGCAGTTCATCCGGATCAACGGCACGGTGGTCGGTTCGTTGGCAGGGTTGCTGATCTACGCGGTGTCGAGGGGGTTCGGGGCGTAAGCCCTCCGGGCATCAGCGGGTCGGTGGGTCTCCGCGATCAGGGCGTCGCGTCTGCCATGCGGGGGAACGTGGCCGGGTGCCGGTGTGTCGTGGCTGGTCGCGCAGTTCCCCGCGCCCCTGGCGGGGCACACGTACGGGGTCAGTTCCCTCAACGAGGAGGGCGTACATGTCCCTGGAGCACGAGAAGCACCGCCCGCCCGCCCCCGGCACGATCACCACCTCCGTGCCGGCCCGCCTGGACCGCCTCCCCTGGTCCCGCTGGCACTGGACGGTGGTCATCGGCCTCGGCACCGTCTGGATCCTGGACGGTCTCGAAGTCACGGTCGTCGGCAACATCGCGGGGCGCCTGTCCGAGCCGGGCAGCGGCCTGCCGATCTCATCCGCGCAGGTCACGGGTATCGCCGCCGCGCTGTACGTGGCGGGCGCCTGCGTCGGAGCCCTCTTCTTCGGCTGGCTCACCGACCGGTACGGCCGCAAGAAACTCTTCCTGCTGACCCTGGCCGTCTACCTCGCGGCGACGGCTCTCACCGCGATCTCGTTCTCCCCGTGGTGGTTCTTCGTCTTCCGTTTCTTCACCGGCTTCGGCATCGGCGGCGAGTACGCGGCCATCAACTCGGCCATCGACGAGTTGATCCCCTCCCGCTTCCGCGGCCGCGTCGACCTGATCATCAACGGCAGCTTCTGGCTCGGCGCGATCGGCGGTTCGCTCCTTTCGATCGTCGCGCTCGACACCGACCTGTTCCCGAAGAACATCGGCTGGCGGCTCACCTTCGCCCTCGGCGTCGTCCTCGGCCTGGTGATCCTCCTCGTGCGCCGCAACGTGCCGGAGAGCCCCCGCTGGCTGTTCATCCACGGCAGGGGAGAGGAGGCCGAATCACTGGTCACGGAAGTCGAGGACAAAGTGCGCGCGCAGCAGGACGGACGTGAACTCCCGCCCCCAGCAGGGGAGATCACCATCCGGCAGCGCAAGAGCATCGGCTTCGGGGAGATCGCCCGCACCGTCTTCCGTGACTATCCGCGCCGCACCACGCTCGGCCTGGCCCTCTTCATCGGGCAGGCGTTCCTCTACAACGCGGTCACGTTCGGCTTCGGCGCGATCCTCACCACGTTCTACGACGTTCCGACCGGCTCGACCGGCTACTACTTCGTGGTCATCGCCGCAGGCAACTTCATGGGCCCGCTGCTGCTCGGCAAGCTCTTCGACACGGTCGGCCGCCGGATCATGATCTCGTCCACGTACCTGCTCTCCGGTCTGCTGCTCTTCGGCACGGCCTGGCTCTTCGACCGCGGATCGCTGACGGCGACGACGCTGACGGCCTGCTGGTCGGTGGTCCTGTTCTTCGCGTCGGCGGGTGCGTCCAGTGCGTACCTGACGGTCTCGGAGATCTTCCCGATGGAGACCCGCGCGATGGCGATCGCCTTCTTCTACGCGGTCGGAACGGCGGCCGGCGGCATCAGCGGACCGCTGCTCTTCGCCGGCCTCACCAAGAGCGGCGAGGTCGGCGACACGGTGCTCGCGTTCTCGGTGGGCGCCACGCTGATGTGTCTGGGGGGCCTGGTGGCGGCGGCGTTCGCGGTGCGCGCGGAGCGGCGGTCGCTCGAGGACATCGCGCGGCCACTGTCGCAGGTGTAGGCGCTGAGTTCAGGTACGGGGGTCGTGGCGTCGTCGTGGGGTCGTCGTGGGGTCGTCGTGGGGTCGCTTCTCGCCGTGACACGTCCGCTGGGGCTTCGTTACATCCCCTACGGATCCGGTCGGCCGGATGAGTAAATCAAGGGCAAAGAGTCGTAACTGGCGCCACTGGCCCATGAGTCGAAGGTCCTGACGGTTCTCTCGTCCGCGGAGCGAAGGCGGGCCACGGGCGAACCGGGGCGGCCGGTCCGGACGGTGCGCGGGCGCGGGAAGGGGACAGGGGCGAAAGGCCCCCGCCCCGGGACCTCCGCTCGCTCCGGCGGTGCCGCGGGCTCGGCAGGGTGGTGGGTGGTCGCACCGAGAACGGCGCGACCACCACAGCTCCCGAGACCTCGCTCCGGTTGTTGCCGGGTCTCCTCAGACGAAAGGCCGATCCCATGGCTCACCGTTCTGCCCCCGTCCGTGTCCGCACCCGCAGCCATTCCCTCCGGCGCCGTGGCGCCGTCGCCCTGCTCGCCATGGCCGGCGCCGTCGGTGTGTCCCTCACCGCCACCGGGGCCGCCTCCGCGGACACCGGCGGCAACTACGGCGACGCGTGGGTCAAGAACTACGGCGGCGGCTACGCCGACAACTGGACCAAGTCCTACAACAAGGACCACGGCAAGGCCTGGGGTGGCGGTACCTCCGGGAAGCAGCAGCTCGCCGACGTCCGCGTCGACGCCACCGGTCCGTCCCATCTGGACCACGACCAGGAGCAGCGCTGGGTCGTCGAGATCACCAACGGCGGCAAGGCGACCGCCAAGAACGTGCGGTCCAGCACCACCATGCCCAATGGCATCAAGTACGTCGCCCACCGCATCAGTCAGGGCCACGCCACCGAAACCCTGACCGGCGACGGGCGCATCGCGCTGAACGTCGGCGATCTCGCCCCCGGCAAGACGATCCGGCTCGAGATCGTCGGCAAGGCCCCCTCCCACGGCGGCGGCACCGTGCGCCTGGCGAACACCGTCGCCACGAGCAGCCAGGAGTCGAGCACCGGCAACAACGCGGCGAACGTTCTGACGCGCATCGCGTAGCCGCTCGCCGAGCGCGTAGCGGAGCACACCGGAGAGCGCGTGCCTTAGGCGGTCAACTGGGCCTCGGGCGAGCATGGTTGACGCTGCCCGCGTTCAATGACGAGCGCGAGCAGCGCGACCACGGCGCACAGCACCCCCGCCCCCACCCACACCAGGTCGTACGAGCCGAAGACGTCCCGCACGGCGCCCCCGACGTACGCCACGGAGCCGGCGCCCACCTGGTGTGCGGCGCTGACCCAGCCGAAGACGACCGGGGCGTCGGTGCCGTAGTGCGCGCGGCACAGGGCGATCGTCGGCGGCACCGTGGCGACGTCGAGGAGGCCGAAGGTGACGGTGAACGCGACGAGCGGTGGGTCGACCGTCGAGCTCAGCAGCAGGGGCAGGGCGAGCAGGCTGACCCCGCGCAGCGCGTAGTACGCGGCGAGCAGCCTCCGCGGGTCGTAGCGGTCGGTCGCCCAGCCGGATGTGACGGTCCCGGCCACGTTGAAGATCCCGATGAGGGAGAGCAGCGACGCGGCGACGGTCGTCGGCATGCCGTGGTCGTGCGCGGCGGGGGCGAAGTGGGTCCACATGACGCCGTTGGTGGAGGCGCCGCAGACGGCGAACGTTCCGGCGAGCAGCCAAAAGGGGCCGCTACGAAGGAAGTTGACGGCTCCCTTGATTCGTACGTTGTCGTGCAGAGGCGTGGCCTCCGGATCCCGTACGGCCGCGTAGACGAGGGGCAGCGCGCCCGCGGCGGCGAACGCGAGGCCGTAGGCGGCGGCCCGCCACCCCCACGCGTCGATCACCCACGACAGCAGCGGCAGGAACACGAACTGCCCCACCACGCTGGCCGCCGTGAGCAGCCCGGCGACGAGCCCGCGCCGCGCCACGAACCACCGCTCGGTGACGGTCGCCGCGAACGTGGTGGCCGTGGCTCCCGTCCCGAGACCCACCAACACCCCCCAGTACAGAACGAATTGCCAGGGCGCGGTCATGGTCGTGGCGAGCAGCGCCCCGCCGCCGACGAGGCCGAGCGCACCGGTGGCGACCTTGCGCATGCCGACCCGGTTCATCAGCGCGGCGGCGAACGGCGCGGTGGCCCCGTACACCACCATGTTCACCAGCGACCCGAGCCCGACAGCCGACCGCGACCAGCCGAGCTCCTCGTGCAGCGGCCCCACGAGCAGCCCCGCCAGCGTGCTGAAGGCACCGGCGACGACGATGGCGAGGGCGGCCCCCGCGGCGACGATCCACTTCCTGTTCGTGTCCATGAATACGACCATGCGGCGGGGGGCCAGGCCCGGACGACTGGCCAGACGGACATGATCTGAAAGGATCTGGCCATGAGTGACCGGCACGAGTACCAGAACGAGCACACACGGACACGGACGCGGACACGGACGTCGGTGGCGGTCCTGGTCAGGGACGGTGTCCTGCCGATGGAACTGGGCCTGGTCCACCAGCTGTTCGGCACGGCCCGCGACCCGTCGACGGGCGAGCGCCTCTACGACGTCCGCACCTGCGCCCCGCGCCCCGGCCGGATCCGCACGGACGCCGACTTCCCGATCTTCGCCGAGCACGGCCTGGAAGCGGTGGAGCGGGCGCACACGGTCCTGGTCCCGGCGTCACACGAGACGGACGAAGGGCTACAACCTGGCTCGCTGGGCGGCGAGTTGACGTAGGCTCTCGGCTCGGTGCGGGGGCGCGTGGCGTCGATCTGCACGGGTTCGTTCGTGCTGGCGTCGGCGGGCCTGCTGGACGGCCGCAGGGCGACGACGCACTGGATGTCGTCGGACCGGTTCGCCCGTACGTTCCCGCGGGTGACGGTCGACGCGGACGTCCTCTACGTGGATGAGGACCGGGTGCTTACCTCGGCGGGCGAGGCGGCCGGCATCGACCTGTGTCTGCACATGATCCGCACGGACCACGGTGCGGGGGTCGCGGCCGAGGTGGCGCGCCGCACGGTCGTCCCGCCGCACCGGGAGGGCGGGCAGGCCCAGTACATCCGGCGTCCGGTGGAGGAGACGGGACTGACCTCGACGTCGGGCTCGCGCGCCTGGGCCCTGCAACGCCTCGGCGAGCCGCTGGCCCTCGCCGACCTCGCGGCGCGGGACGCGATGTCGGTCCGTACGTACAACCGCCGCTTCCGCGAGGAGACGGGCCTGACGCCCATGACCTGGCTGGCCCGCCAACGCGTCGACCGGGCCAGGGAATTGCTGGAGCGCACCGATCACACCGTGGACCGCGTGGCGACGGAGACCGGCTTCGGCACGGGTACCTCGCTGCGCCAGCACTTTCAGACGGCGCTGGGTGTGTCGCCGGGGGCGTACCGGGCGACGTTCCGGGGACGATGAACCGCATGACTGAGATGAACGAAGCCCGCAGGGTCGTACCGAATGTCGCCGTGGACGGAGAGGAGTCCCTGGCGGCGAACCGTGCCTTCTACGGCACGCTCGGCTTCGAGGAGGTCATGGACCTCGGCTGGGTGATGACACTGGCGTCGCCCACCCAGCCCACGGCCCAGATCAACTTCATCGAGCAGGGCGGACCGGCGCTCGTCGTGCCCGACATGAGCGTGGAGGTGGGAGACGTCGACGCGGCGTACGCGGCCATGCTGGCGGCGGGCGCCGACATCGTCCGCGACCTGCGCGACGAGGAGTGGGGCGTGCGCCGCTTCTTCGTACGGGACCCGCAGGGGAAGGTGGTGAATGTACTGGGCCACGCCGGAGCCGCGCGCTCCTGAAGCAGTGCGTCTGGCTAGGCGGCCGCCTTCCGGTCCACGAGCACGTACGAGGCGGCCGCCACGGCCCCGGCCACTCCGAACACCGCGGGCCACGCGCCGACCTTCTTGGCCAGTGGATGCGACCCGGCGAACGCCACCACGTACGCCCCGGTCAGCGCCCCGGCCACCTTCCCGCCCGCGGTCCGCTTCCACTGCGTGGCCGCGGCCGCCCCGGCGGCGGCGAGCACGACTCCGCCCAGCTGCCGCTTCTTGGTGAAACGCGCGGTCGCGTACCCACCGACGAGTCCGGCGGCGGCGATGGGGGCGGTGGGGAGGGAACGGGCGGTACGGGGCATGAGGACCTCCTGGTCTCCAGGTCATGGACGCTGCGTCTCCAGGTCATGGACGCTGCTCGTGAGGCTACGCCGCGACGTGCGGGCGCCGGTTGTGGGGGTTTCGCCGGGGATCGGCCGGTGTCCGGCGGCCCGTTGTCGGCGCCCTGTCGGTGGGATGGTCCGCTCTGTCTCCGATCTACCGCTGATCTGTCGGCGATATGTCGGTGAGGCTTGAGATGCTCGGCAGGCCGGTTCAGCCCGGCCCCGCACACCCCGGCCCCGCACACAGCGGTCCGACCGAAGGAGCCCACCTCATGCCCGCGAACCCGCCCTCGAACTCACCCTCGAACCGGCCCTCGAGCCGGCCATCAGATGTGAGCGGCGCCTACCGGAACGCCGGCTGGCGGGTCGACGCCCTGCCGTCCGCGCCGGCCAAGAACTTCCTGGTCACAGGCGGCAACGCGGGGATCGGCTACTTCGTCGCGGAGCAGTTGGCCACGACGGGAGCCCTGGTGATACTCGGCTGCCGGGACGCTCGCAAGGCGGAGACGGCGATGGCGTCGATCCGGACCCGGGTCCCCGAGGCGCGACTGCGCCACCTCCCGCTGGACCTGGCCGACCTCCCCTCCCTACAGGGCGCCGCGAACGCCCTCGCCGCCCTCGGCCACCTCGACGCGGTGATCCTGAACGCGGGCGTGGCCCTGGACGACCCGCCCCGCCGGGAGACGAGCGCCGGACACGAACTGATGCTCGCGACCAACCACCTGGGCCACTTCGCGCTCACCCAGTGGCTGATCCCCCTGCTCACGCTCGCCCCGGCGGCCCGGGTCGTGACGGTCGGCAGCTTCGCGGCCCGCTCGGAACGCCTCGACCTGGCCGACCTCCAGTCGACCCGGGACTATCGCGCGAAGCGCACGTACGGCCGCTCGAAGCTGGCCCAGATGCTGTTCGGCTTCGAACTCGACCGCCGCCTGCGCGCCGACGGCAGTTCCGTCCTCAGCGTGCTGGCCCACCCCGGCGGCGCACTCGACGCCCTCACCCCGCCCCGGCCCACGATCCCCGCGTCGACCCCGTCCGCCCGGCTGCGCGCGCTCCCCGCGGCTGCCCTGGTCCAGGGCAAGGAAGCGGGGGCCTGGCCGATCGTCCGGGCCGCCCTGGACCCGGAGGTCGAGGGCGGCGGGCTGTGGGGCCCGCGCCACTTCGGACTGCGCGGCGCCCCGTGCCTGGAGCGGCCCAAGCCTCATATGACGGACCCGGAGACGGCGGCCCGCCTCTGGGAGGCGAGCCAGGAGCTGGTTCAGCCGAACATGCCGGGCTGGTAGTCGCCGGCGGGCTGCTGGACGATGACGTTGAGCCGGTTGTACGCGTTGATGACGGCGATCAGCCCCACCAGCGCGACGAGCTGGTCCTCGTCGTAGTGCTTCGCGGCGTTCGCCCAGGCCTCGTCACTGACGCCACCGGCCGCGTCGGCGATCCGCGTCCCCTGCTCGGCCAGCTCCAGGGCGGCCCGCTCGGCGTCGGTGAAGACCTTGGCCTCGCGCCAGGCGGCGATGAGGTTCAGCCGCTGGGTGGTCTCTCCGGCGTGGGCGGCGTCCTTGGTGTGCATGTCGGTGCAGAACCCGCACCCGTTGATCTGGCTGGCCCGGATCTTCACGAGCTCCTGCGTGGCGTGCGGCACACCGGCGTCACCGACGACCTTGCCCGCGCTGTTGATGTGCTTCATGAACTTGCCGGCGAGTGCGTTGCCGAAGATGTTGAGTCGAGCTTCCATGGTGTGCTCCCAGACCGTCGTTGACCGTCGTTTGTCGGCCCCTGTTCGGGGGTTCGCTTCTATGACGGAGGGGCCGAGGGAAGTGTGACGGCTCCGGATGTGACGTAGCCCACGCCACACATCGGGGGTCACCCCGTACGACGACGGCAGGCGAGCGTGACGGTGACGTGGACGGCGCCGCTGTGCGCGGAGTGGCGCAGGACGAGGCGTACCGGCTGGGGGAGGGCGCGCGCGGCGTGCCAGTGCCCTGGCGTGGAGAAGGTGTCCGAGGCCCAGGACCAGCTCTCCGCGACCAGCGGGCCGCGCACCCGCGCCACGAGCTGCTCGGCCTCCGCGGCGTCGACCGGCGCGAGGACCCAGCGGTGTTCGGGCTCGCACGGTTCCGGATCACCGGCGGCCCGGCAGGCCGAGCAGAAGCCCATGCGCATGCGATCGAGCTCCGGACTCATCCCGATCCCCGACTGCTGGGCGCTGATGAGGTCCCACAGGCGAGAGGAGACGGCGGCCAGGGTGAGGCGTGCCTCGTCGTCCAACTCCGCCTCGGATGCCCGCTGTTCGCGCGCTGCTTGCAGCTCGTCGTCCGTCGCCCACTCGACCGTGTCGAGGATCTGGGCGAACATCTGCGCGTACGCGTCCCAGTCGTCGACGCTGAGGGTGCTGAGCTCCAGCATCTGGACGCTCAGGTCGTCGGGGAGCGGTATGTGCGCCTGGGCGAACCGGCGCGGCACGGTGTGCACCACGGAGTCCGGCGACACCTCGGCCGGCACGATCAAGGGCGCCACTCCGCTGCGCAGGACGACCGGCCCGCAGGCCAGCTCGGCGACCTCCACGTCGTCCTCCGGCGCATGACGCGCCAGCCGGCCCGCGAGCGCCTCGGCGACCCCACGCACGTCACCCGGCTCACGCTCCACGCGCTGGGCGGTGACCGTGGCCATGGACGGGCGCCCGTCGAAGTCGACGAAGCACATCCCGGCGTACTGCGCCCCGGCATCGATCAACCCGGCGGTCTGCGCGAGAAACATCACGGCGACGTCGAACTGCTCCTCGCGGCTGCGCCCCGGGAAGAGTTCACTGGCCAAGTCGGCTATTTCATCGACGAGTTCGTCGTGATCGGCGGCGCGCACGGGAAGGTGATGAAAGAAGTCCGGCACCTGCCAGCCCACATACAATGAACTGTCGAAGAACTGCACCGCGCCCTCATCGAGATCTCCATCGGAATCCACGCCTATGTCCTCGATCACGACCGATCTCCTTGCGACCCTGGCGAGCCTGCGAAGGCGTCGGGGATGGTCTCGGTGCCGGGCAGGGTCTGGGGAAAGAGTTCCGTGATTTTCGTGAGGTCGGAACTGGTGGAGCCCATCTTCAGGGTCTGCCACGAGCCGTCCGTGAAGCCGAATTGCATCGTGCACTTGCTCTCGAGATATCCCTGACGCGGCTTCCGCGTCCACGCGATGTCTGTCAGAGGCGCACGGAAGGTGATCTGCGCGTGCTTTTCGCTGAAGGTGATCGCGGACACCAGGACTTCCTGGTCTGTCACCAGGACGTAATTTTCGGTGAAGCAGCAGCGGGAGCGCCCCTGAACTCCCATCAGCATGCGTCCGGCCATGCTGTTCCACCCGCCGAAGTGCGCATGTTCACGCTTGGTGTCGGCCAGAAGCCGGGCACGTTCTTCCGCGCTCTGCGGCAACTTGGCGCTGTTCCACAAGCGCGGCACTCCCGATCCGAGAATCTTGACCACCACGAGAATCCGCCCGATCCAGTAAATCGGATTCACCCGGCCGCTGAAATTCCAGGGGCGCTCGACCAAGGCCAACTGCAGTCCGTTTTCCAGGTCGCTGGGCGATTCGTACGTGGAGAAGTGCCCCCGCAGCTCCCCGGCATCGGCCCGCTTCACGAGGTCCTGGAACGTATCTACTTTGTCTCGCAGCACGTGATCAGTCACCTCCGCCCGCGGTTTCGGCCAAGACGTCGGGAAGTTGCGCGGTGTGCGGCAGGGTGTCCGGGAGGACTTCCAGAAACTTCGGTGACCGGTGATCGGTCCGAACAACCTTCGCGGTATGCCAGGACCCGTCGCTGAAGCCGAACTGGATCCTGTCCTTCTGGTGATGTGGACTACGGGTCCAGGGGACATCGGCGAGAGGGACGCGGAAGGTGATTTGCGCGTGCTTCTCGTTGTCGGACAGGGCGACGATCAACAGCTCCTCGTCAGTCACCACGAGATGATTCTGGAACAAGCAACGCGCGCGGCCCTGGAGGCCTGTCAGCATATGCCCGGCCAGACTGTTCCAGTCGCCGAAGTGCCTGTACTCCTCCTTGGTCTTGGCGAAGTATCGGGCACGCCGCTCCGAACCGTGCGGCAATGTAGCACTGGTCTTCCAGCGGGGTTTGCCCGACCCGATCCAATCGATCACGACGAAGTTACGCCAGATGTAATAGAGGGGGTTCACTCGATCGTAAAGCACCCAAGGGCGTTCACCGAACGCCAATCCCAGCTCGCTGGGAAAGGCCGAGGCGCCACTTTCCGTGACGTAATAGCCACGTACCTTCTGTCCTGGGCACGCCGTCTGCAAGGTGGTAAGAATGGTGTTGGGTTCGTTTTTCATCGCATGCACCTAGTTACCTGATCGACTAGCCGTCGCAGCCCGGTCCGAGGGCTTGAGAATCATTCTCCGCCTGTCAGTTTGTGGGCGAACGAGTTGCCCCTGAGCAAGGTCTGGGATCCAACCTGGAAATAGTGCAGTTTCTTGCCCGTGAGTTCGACGCCGAATCGCTTGGCGAGTGGAACAGCCGCCTTGTCGATCCCCTGCTGCGCAAGACCAGCGCGCAGCTTGGTGCCGGCTGCGAAGGCCCCCTCTTTCAAGGCCTCCGTCCCGCCCCTCGCTACCTTGGCGGCCTGGCCGAACCGCCCTACTGCTGCCATCCTCCCGCCGACCACCACGGCCTTTCCGGCCTGTCCCGCGCCCTTGGCGAGCCCCCAACCCGGCACCACCCCCAACGCGTCCCCCGCCAGATCCAGCCACCCCGACCCGTTCCCACGCCGCATCCCCACCGCATGCCCGACCAACGCGCCGGCCGAGCAGAGAACCGCGCCCGTGCCCAGCACGGCCCCGGCCGCCTGGCCGACCACCGGAATCGCCTGGACGGCCACCGCGGCGAGCGCGAGACCGCTGGAGATCGTCGACAACGTGTCCGCGTGCTCCACGAGCCAGTCCGTGAAGTCGTGCAGCGCACCCTTGAGGCTGTCGGTGACGCGCTCCCACAGACCGATGGACTCGGGCGCGAGATCCGTGGCCTCGCGAATGGCGTGCTCGGCGCGGGCGGCCGCCTCCCGCCACTTCTTGTGCAACTCCTCGCCCTGCCGGACCAGGGCGTCAAGCTTCTCCTTCGCCGCATGCGCCTCGTGCGAGGCCGTCTTGGCCCGCTCGGAGTGCTGCTTGTCGGTCTGAGGATCACCCGACGGAGCCGTGGCGTGCGCCATGGCCGTGTCCGCCGCGCCCGCAAGACGCTCCCAGTCGCGGCGGGCCGTCACCGCATGCGACTCCAGCGGATCGGCCTGACGCTGTATGGAGTCCAGGGTGTCGTGCCAGTGCAGCAGCGCACGCCCCGCCGTGCTCATCGACTCGTTGCCCTGCTGCAGGTACTCGGGCAGCTTCCCGAGCTTCTTGCGGAAGGCATCGGCGCCCTCGCCCCGCCAGAACCCGTGGTTCTTGCCGACGCCCGTGACGAGCCCGTGCAGATCGTCCAACCCCCGCCCCACGGCCTTGAGATCAGCGGCGAGATGGTCGATGGCGGCGACTTCGCCACGCGCCGGATTGAAGCCCAGACCGGGCCAGGAGGAATCATCCGCGATGAAGATGCCACGCCAGGACACAGCCGTACTCCCCGTATCTCTCTCGTCTGCCTGCTGTTTCAGCCACACCCGCTGCGCCCGCTGCGCCCGCTGCACCGGCGATGCCAGCCATGCCAGCCATGCCAGCCATGCCAGCCATGCCAGCCATGCCAGCCATGCCAGCCATGCCAGCCATGCCGGCTATGCCAGCTCGTCGGTCTTCACGCTGTTCACGTGGTGGCGTACGTCGATGTCCGTACTGGCGTACTCGCTCATGGCCTTGTCGAAGTTCCCGCTGATGGAACTCGCGGCCTTCTTCAACCGCTTGAGCCCGTCGTCCCACCGATCCTGGAAATCGTCACAGGCGTCGTCCAGCCCCTCGGTGCCCAGCGTGTTGCGGCCGTACTTCTCCAGACGCGACCGCAAAGAGCCGATGCGGCGATCGAATTCGGCAAGGCTGTGCGCGATGCGCTGCGCGTCGTCTGGATCGATGTGCAGGCCGTCCCCGCTCGTCGACATGGCGCCTGTCTCCCCTGTACTCACCTGGCCGCTGACGGACGGACTCAGGCTAAGGCCATGGGTGAATGCCACTTCGGGGGGCTTGACGATCTACCTCCTGCGCGCACGCCGCCTTCACGAAGCGCGCACATTCGCAAATTCCCCGCTGTACAGGGGGTCCGGGTCGGGGGACGCAGGAACGCCGCCCACTTAAGCCGGCTGCACTCGCGCCCGCACCCTCACCCGCTCCCGCAGAGCCCGCCGCACCTCGACGTGACCACCGCCCGCTGAGGCCCCCCGATGCTCGTCCGGCTCCCCTCTTTGGGCATGGGCACACGCCCGACAGACCCCCGACTCACGCCCCCAAGGCAACGGATCACGACACTCGGAACACTCAAAGACCCGCCGCCAGGCCCGTTTTCGAGCAGGCCGCTTACGGACGAGCCGGTCGGCGATAAGCCGCGCGGCCGAATACACCTCGGCAGGCAGCCCGACGGTGACGGCATCAACGACCTCAGAGGCGGAGGCCCCACGGTCCAGCCACATACCCACCTCGGGCGCCAACGCCTGAACGCTCCGCTCGGACAGCCGCAGCCGGGGATCGACGGATGCAAGACGGCGCAGGATGCGGGCGCCTTCATCGGTGTGCGGATCGTTGACGGCTCCGCCACTCGCACCGCCACGAGCGTCGGCTCCGGCGGGAGGGTAGGGAGGGTTCTTGCCCCCGTCCTTGAAAGAGTCCTTGTTCCCGCCAGGGAAAAACGTGCCCGAGCTCCCGGTTCCCACCCGCCCGGGAACCGGCGTGCTGGCAAACGGAGTTGGCGCCGGAGACGCTGCGGACTGCGGCGAGGACTGCGGCGAGGGCTGCGACGAGGCCTGGGCCACGGCCGACAGGGCCACCTGTGGAACCGGAACCTCATACACATCAACACTGGAGACGATCCGCCGAGTAGCGGGCTCCCGCTCGGTCCGAGTCACCCAATACCCCAGCCCACGCAGCTCATCGACCGCTTTGCCCACGGAGCGCCGCCCTTGCGGGAACCCATCGCTCAGGGTGCGGACATTGACCTGAGAGCCGCTGGGCATCGACAGGGCGTAGGCGAGGATGCCGCGCGCAGTATGGGACAGACGCGGGTCGCGTAGAGCGTTGTTGTCAATGACGGTGAAGCCCCGCTCATGTCGGGGCATACGATGAATCTGCATGGGGAGTTCTTGTCTCCTGGTGCCGGACCCCCGGAGGTTGCCGCCTCGCGGGGGTCACCAATGTGAAGCTCTATAAGCGGTCGGTGATCGCTCCGTGACGGACAGTGGCACAGTCGAGGCGCTACGAGCAAACTCAGGCCAACGCTCCCAACTCGACAGCCCGTAGCCAGACTTAAGAACCACAACCACGAAACAACCCGCTCTCGCCCCACCGCAGGGAGCGGTGCTGCACACCGAAGGTCCTGGAACGGTCGGCTGACTTGGCTCTCTTCCACGACGAAAGCCCAACCCACGAAAGCCAGCCCCCACCGGCCTCCAGCCAACGCCGAGACCTCAGCAGCGCACAGCAACCCACCACGCACACCAGCTACGCAATCCCAAAAGAACACCCACTGCCCGCACTCAACTTCAACCCACAGCAACCACTCCACCGGCGCGAGCGCCGGACCCGAAGCCACACCGTCCCCTCACCCGGCAACGAACCCGCACCGGGGCACCCGCTCAGCCGCCGGCGTGTATGTGGGGCGGAGTCGTCAGGAAGTCGGCCCAGGCCTGACCTGAGACTCTGAGGCAAGGGCCGTCGGGGTTTTTGGAGTCTCGCAGGAGTATGGCCTGAGCGACGAAAGCGGCTTCGACGCACTCGGTGGTGTTGGCTCCGCTGTATGACGACTTGAACCAGGTGAGCCTGATGGATGAGGGACGCCAGTCCTGTACGGGCATTACAGCTCCTTGCGCACGCGATGGATCATGGAGGAAGAGGCTTCCATGTCCAACGCTTGTGCGCGCAGGTACTCGAACGCAAGCCGATAGCGCTCCAGTTCCTGTTCCTTCTCCAGGAAGAGCGAGCCGGTATGGAGGTCGACATACACGACATCAAGGGCCGCCTCCGTGCCGCCGATGATGACGAAGCTGCCGAGAGCGGCGCCATGGGCGCCCTTGGAGAACGGCAGTATCTGGAGCGTGACGTGGGGCGATTCATTAGCTTCGAGGAGTCGGCCGAGCTGCTCCTTCATGATCTCCGGTGATCCGACGACTCTGCGGATGACGGACTCGTCGAGGATCGCCCACAGGCGGGGCGGCTTCGGGCGGTCCAGGATCTCCTGCCGCTTCATCCGGATGGTGACCAGACGCTCGATCTCCGCCGGCGTGAGCTGGACCTCGTTGGCCTGTTGCAGAGCGGTGCTGTAACTCCGTGTCTGCAGAAGACCCGGCACGTACACACAGGAGAAGTGATCCTCGCGGGTGGCGTCGTCCTCGAGCGTGAGAAGGAGGTTCATGCTCTCGGGGATCGAGTCGGCGAAGGAGCTCCACCAGCCTTGCTGCTTTGCATCCTTCGCAAGACTGACCATCGCCCCTTGCTCAGCTTCCGTCGCGCCGTAGGCCCGGCAAAGCCCCTCCACTACAAGCCACTTGACCGGGCCAACCTGAGTCTCGTAGCGGCTGACCGTGGCTTTGGATACGCCGACGAACTGCCCAGCTTCCTCAAGCGTCAGGCCCTTCCGGGCGCGCAGCTTGCGCAGCATGGCGCCTAGCTGCCGTCGGCGGGTGGTGGTTTGTACGGACATCGAGCTCCTCCCAGCGAGTGCCGGGTACCTGCCCGGTAATCCCAATCAGGCTATGCAGCAGGGAAGTTGTCCGACTAGCGGATTCACTCGATGGATGCTCGTGAGAAGTTACATAGCGAGACTTCTCTATGTCGTGCTCGGTCACAGACCGCTACACAGCGCAGTCGCGCGGACGCGGCAGGCGCAGCGCTGTGTGGCTTGGGAGGGAATCTCGTTATGCCCCAGATCGAGACTGACTCGCATCAACTCCGTTCGGTTCTGCCCTTCGAGGCGGTGCCAGCAGGGCTGTCCCCGCTGCGCAAGGCGGTGAGAACGCCAGCTCATCCGCTGGGGCCTGCCGGCCGTGAGCGATGAGGCCGAGCTGGCCATGACCGAGCTGGCTACCAACGTCATCCAGCACGTGGGGGAGGGAGCCTCGGCCTCCATCGTCATGGAGGTCAGCGACCGGTCACTGCGCATCGAAGTACACGACGAAAGCTACGAGACGCCTCGAGTGAGCGGGGCGGAGCGCTGGTCCGAACACGGCAGAGGCCTGCAACTGCTGGCCGGCCTGGCGGTTGATTGGGGCGTCCTCCTCACCACCACAGGCAAGGCGATCTGGTGCGAAATTTCACTGGATCATATCCGGCACCGCGCTCGAGTGCGACGGGCGGCAGCCGTGATGGAGGGGTACGGCCGGGTTGCTGACGGCCACCAGGGCTTGGTGGGGCACAGTGCTGCCGGGCAGGAGGCGGTGACGCATGCCATTTGCGATCTGCTGCACTGGATCTCGGTGCAGGGAGGAGACCCCGACACCGTGCTCGACCAAGCCCTGTTGCAGTACGAGGCGGAGGCCGACCTGGCCGCGTAACCAGGCGGGCCCTGTGTCAGTCCATGGGGTGTTGCGCAGCTGCCACGCTGATGAGGAGTCCCGCATCTGAAGATCGCCCGGCATGGTGCAGGGCGTCCGCGAGGGCAAAGACTTCCGGCGTGGATCGATGGTGTCCGGCGTTTCGCAGCACCACATCTGCGGCTGGTGACAGCCCTTTCTTGTCCCTGCAGACCCTGACCACCTGCACTATGTCGTCGACGGGATATTTCGCCGCGATGTGGTTCAGCACGGGGAGTAAGTCGGCACCGGGCTTGCTGCTGATGAGCACCGTCAACTGCTCCTCAAGTCCCGTGTTGGCGTACGGCTGTTGCATGAGATGTTGCCGGTCCCCTGGCGAGTGGGGGACCGGCAACGCTTCTTGCTCGGCGGCGGAAACCTCGGATCCTGAGGTCTCTTCTTCAAGGTCGCTGCCGTCCCCCCTGCCGGAGTCGGCCGGCTTGGAGTCGTCATCGAAGGCGAGCCCGATGGTGATCGCGGTCTCGGTTCCCGGATCCCACGAGTGCTTCCTGGCCTCGGCCCGCATGAGCTTCTCTGCCTCTCCCGCTGCATGACGGTACGCGCGAGCGGCCTTCGCGCGTACCCAGAGGTGTGAAAGAGCGAGTAGCTCCTTCGGGTCCCAGCCAGGGACGTTGCCACCGAGGTCCGGGGCGATTCTCAGCAGCTTGGACGCAGCATCGAGATGCGGGATCTTCCGTCCTCTTATCCATGAGGACAACGTTGACTCGGCACAACTGATCCTTCTGGCGAGCTCCTTCTGGCTGCCGTAGTCGAGCCGGGCGCGGTGGCACGCGTCCTGCAGAGCTTGAGCAAACGCGATCTCTTCCACGCTGCTTCCCGGAAGCGGCTCGTCTGTCGTTTCCCCCTTGGGTGGCATGCCCTTCCCTTCTCCTGGCACGAGTTCACGAGTTGAAGTGCTCCCTATATTCCGCTGGTGTGGCTGTGTTGCAAGGAGCTTCGTGTATCCCCTTTGGGGAAAGATCCGTTCGCCCTGGCTTTGTGGCAGGGGGACCGGCAGCCTTGATGGCATCTGGTGGGAGCGACTTCTGCGCAGCGGGGGTTTCGGCGTTCCCCCAACTGCCGAGCGGAAGGCGCTGGTCGCATGGAAGAACTGCCGTCTTACAAGGACACCAAGGGGTCGATGAGCAAGGCCGCACTGTGGCTGATTGAGGTGGTCGGTGAGGGAAACACCTTCACCAAGGCACGGCTCGCCGAGGCCTTCCCGAATGTCGCCCAGATCGACCGGCGTGTCCGTGAGCTTCGCAAGTACGGCTGGCGCATCGAAACCAACCGTGAGGATCCCAGCCTCGGGTCGCATGAGCAGAGGTTCGTGAGCCGTGGCGATGCGGTCTGGGAGCCGGGAAAGCGTCGTCGGTCCAGCGACGGTATCAACGCTGCCCAGCGTCGGGACACCCTTGTCCGTGACGGCAACCGGTGCCGCTCTTGTGGCGCCACGCCTGGCCAGACTTACGAGGGCACGTACGAGATCGCCCAGTTGGACATGGCGCGGCGAGTCGTCCGTCTGCCGAACGGCAGTGACGAGGTGCAGCTGGTTACCGAGTGCAACCGCTGCCGGGTCGGAGGGCGCGACCTGGTGACCGATCTGCCGCACCTGCGTGACCGGATCGAGCGCCTCAGCCCGATCGAGAGGGATGTTTTGCGCAAGTGGATCCAGGCCGGCGAGCGGGACTTCGGCCTCGTGGAGAAGGTCTGGGCCGAGTACCAGACGCTGACCCCTGACTCTCGTGATGAAATCCGTGACGGCCTGACTGAGGGCGACTAGCCAGCGCTCGCGGGGGGCCGGTTCCAGCCCCCCGCCCTGGCACCATCGATCACCACTGAACTGAGAGGCACACGTGAGCTCGAACTACAGTCGGCCGCCCCTGGCTGAGGAGAACCGCGCACAGGTCGAGGCCCGGCTACGCGAGGTCGAGCGGGAGGGGGGCGTCAAGGAGACATTGATGGTCGAGTGGCGCGGCACTCCGACCCCGTTCCCGGTCATCGTGATGCCCGTAGCCTCGCTGTACTACAACCCTGGAACTCACCGAATCCGCGCTCAGCGAGCTCACGATGCGGCACGGGACAGGATTCTCGATGAGGCGCCCTTCGGTGCAGAAGGTCAGGCCTATCTGCACCACCTGCTGAAGGCCCTGCCGGCTGACCCCAG
Organism: Streptomyces sp. NPDC102467; assembly: GCF_044765445.1. NCBI lineage: Bacteria > Bacillati > Actinomycetota > Actinomycetes > Kitasatosporales > Streptomycetaceae > Streptomyces > Streptomyces sp. NPDC102467. The sequence continues at coordinate 106,302 of NZ_JBIWKA010000022.1, forward strand.
CAAGACGGACCCCGAATTCACGGCCCTCATGGAGAGCCTGAAGGAGTACGGGCAGAACGACGCGGGCCTGATCACCAGGGACGGCATCCTCGTCAACGCGAATACCCGGCGTGCTGCCCTCAAGGAGCTGAGCAAGAGCGACATGCGCGTCGCCGTGCTCCCCGAGTCCTGCAACTTGGAGGACATCAGCCGCGTCGAGCTGTCCCTGCAGCTTCGCAAGGATCACCGGCGTGAGTACTCCTACGTCAATCGACTGCTGACGATCGAGGAGCAGATCGAGCTGGGCCGACCGCTGACGGATCTCGCGCGCGAGTTCCGTACGACGGTCAAGGCGTGCGAGCAGGACCTCTGGGTGCTGCAGACCCTGAGGGACCTGGTGACACGAAGCGAGGAAGGCGGGGCTCGCTTGCAGCTGCTCGACTTCGAGGAGCATCAGGAGAAGCTCAAGGAGCTGCACCGCGCCTACGTGAAGGCAGCGGCCGTCAGCAAGCCGCGGGCGGACCTGCTGAAGGAGAACCGGCTTGCTGCGATCGTGCTCGGCTTCTCTAAGACGGACGTCCGCCTCATCGAGCCGGAATTCCGGGACCGCTACCTGGAGAAGCGTCTTCCGTCCTCGGTTCGTCCGAAGGCGGCAGCAGCTCCCGCAGGGATCGCCATTCCGGGCCTTAACCGCACGGTGAGGGGCAACGACCCCAAGGTGGAGGAGGCTCGGAAGCTCACGGATGCCGTCCTCCAGACCAAGGCCGTCCGGGAGACGAAGGCAGGGGCCACAGCGGAGCAGAAGGCAGAAGCAGCCGACCGCTTCGAGGCTGTCAAGAGCGCGATGGAAGAAGCATTGGAGCCGGCTGGCAAGGACGCCCGCGTCCGTAAGCGCAAGCAGGCAGCACCCGATCGCTTGTCTGATGCCTGCAAGGATATTGACCAGTGCGTTACCGACCTGGTTCTGGCGCGAGGGTCTGGAGGACTCGATGAAGAGGCCTTCGACGAGGCCGTTCTGAAGTTGAGGGACATGCTCGGCAAACTCGCGCTCGAAGCGGACCGCAGCATCAAGATGCCCGGCGATGGGCTGGCCTGGCTGCTCGGCGCGACTGGGAAGGAGGATGCGTGAGCCCAACAGGGGAACCGTCACTGCGCATTGGGTTCGACGTCACCCGCACACGCGCCGAACTCCGTGCCAGCGACGAGTTCACCGCTGAACTTGCTGCCCTGGCCGCCCGATTCCCTGCGGGCGGCCTTCGCAGCCGGAATCTCGCCGAGGTTGAACTTGACGAGTTTCTGGCCGGCATCAGCGAACTTGGCTCCTGGCCGTCTCGCGACGTCGTCTGGGACGACGAATTCGGGGAGCTGGTCGGCAGCGTCCTCGATGACGCCGACGCCGCGGAAGCACAGCTCAGAGGCGGCGCTGAGGATGTAGCGGTTGTCAGTCCAGACGATCTGCCCCGCCTTCTCGGCGAAGACTGGATCGCCGATCTCACCAGCTTCCAGAAGCGCGACATCTCGCGGCTGCTGTCCTTGCGGCATGGCGCGAACTTCAGTGTCCCCGGAGCCGGAAAGACCCGTGTCGGGCTCGGCGTGTTCGCGGCGCTGCGGGCGCGCGGAGAAGCCCAGCGTCTTCTCGTCGTCTGCCCCAAGGCGGCGTACGAGTCATGGGAATTCGAGAATGGTGCGTGCTTCAAGGAGCCGCTGCGGTTCGCTGTGATGGGCCGGAACCCTGATCAGTCAGCCGAGATCATGCTGGTGAACTACGAGCGGCTTGACCGATCCCTCGCTGCTCTGGCTTCCTGGCTGCGAGCGGTCCCCTCCATGGTCATTCTCGACGAAGCCCACCGCATGAAGCTGGGGACCCGGGGCGTCTACGGCGCGTCTTGCATGGCACTTGGCCCGCTCAGTCGTCGCCGTCTGATCCTCACTGGTACCCCGGCCCCGAATGGGGCTAGGGACCTCGAGAACCTCCTGTCTTTCGTCTGGCCAGGACATGGCAGGACTGTCGTTACCAATGCGGTGGCCGGCGGCGATCTTGCCTACGCAAGCCAGGTTCTTCGCCCTTTGTTCACCCGCACGACCAAGGCAGAGCTCGGACTTCCGCCCTTTGAGCCGAAGATTCGGTATGTCGATCTGGAGGGCCTGCACCGCGAGATCTACGACGCCCTGGTGGGGAACTACTCGGCGCGGGCCGAGATCTCCCGGGATGACTTTGATGCCCTTGGCAAGGCCATGCTCAGGCTGCTCATGGCGGCCACAAGCCCCGCTCTGTTGCGAGAGGGGAGTACGCGGTACGAGCCGTTGGCCTATCAGGTGCCGCCGCTGGAGGTCCCTGCGGGCGACACCCTCTACAACCTGATGCGAGACCTTCCGAGCTACGAATTGTCGCCCAAGCTCAAAGAGGCCCTGGGCATCGTTGCGGCCAATGCGGAGCAGGGCCGGAAGACGCTGGTGTGGTCAACGTTTGTGCGCGGCATCACGACGATGGAGAAGCTGTTCGCGGCCTACAACCCTGCCGTCGTCTATGGAGGGACCCAGGACCGGGAAGCCGAGATCCGGCGCTTCCGGGAAGACCCGGAGTGTGCGGTCCTGATCTCCAATCCGGCAACTCTTGGCGAAGGCATCAGCCTGCACCAGGTCTGCCACGACGCGGTCTATGTCGACCGTGACTTCATGGCCGGACGATTCCTTCAGAGCCTTGACCGGATCCACCGGCTCGGTCTCGCACCAGGCACCGAGACCAACGTCACCGTGCTTGCCTCACGCGGCACCGTCGACGAGATCGTGGCACTACGGCTTGAGGAGAAGCTGGAGTTCATGGGGAAGATCCTCGACGACCCGTCTGTTCAGCAGCTCGCGGACCTCCAGGAGGAAGCACCGGTGGCCGGCGGAATGGACATGGCGGATGTCGCGGCCCTGATGAGGCACATCCATGATGGCCGGTAGCCCCGTCTTACGCGCTGCACTCAGGTGGCTGACGTACCTGAGCGCGTCGGACGCACCACGCGTCATGGCGCTTTTCACCCATCACCCCGATTACGCAGACCTGACGCCAGCCCAATACCTGGCTGCCCTGAATTGGCTCAGAAGCACAGGGTTGGTCGATGTGCGCGACCGGCCGGCCTGGCCCGACGCGGAAACCGGTCTTCGCGCGTTCCTGGTCGCTGTGGAGTCGGCATCACCAGGGTGCTCCTCGCAACCTGCCATAGTCCGGGAGGCCAGCGATGCATTCGGGGCCTCAGATGCCTTGTTGCAAGCGGTGGCCGGTGAGGTCCGGGGCAAGGCCGACCTGGAGGAGCGGGCCCGTGTAGGCGCGGCGGGTGAGCGAGCCCTTGTCCAGCTCCTGAGGCAAGCAGGCTGGTGGGTCAGGCACGTCGCGGAGGAGAGTGATGCCTACGGGTACGACATCGCGGTGACCGGTGCGTTGGGCCGACAACTTCACCTGGAGGTCAAGAGCACTCTCCACAGCGGGGCCCGCACCGCTTACCTCACCCGGCATGAGTTCCGCACGATGCGTGCCGACCATTCGTGGCGGATGATCGCTGTCCGGCTGGGGGAGCAGGACCAGTTGCTCAGCATTGTCACTGTTGACCGTGGCTGGATCGAATCCGTGGTGCCAGATGATCGTTCCCGCGACGCGGCGTGGCACACCGCCCGTCTGGACATTCCAGACGGGGAGACGAAAGCAGGTATCCAAGGGCTTGAGGAACTCGTACGATCGCGGGACAGGAGCGATGACCAGGGTGTGATCCCGTCCAGTCGGGCGGAGGCAGGGGAACCTGCCCTGTCTTGAGGACCCTGGTGCTGAAGGATGCGACACTTGCGTGTCTGCACGTCCCGCACCAGGAGGAACCGATGGATTCCGGCAAGCCCCCATTGACCTCAATCGAGATCTGCGCGGGAGCCGGTGGCCAGGCCCTGGGGCTCCACGCGGCGGGCTTCCGGCACCTCGCGCTCGTGGAGATCGATAAGCATGCGGCAGACACATTGCGCACGAATATTGGGAATCACCCGGATTGGGCCTGGGAAAAAGAGCACTGCCTGATTCACGAAGGTGACGTGAAAGAATTCAGGCCGGCTAAACAGGTGTACGCCGCGCAAGCTCCTGGGCATTCTAAGCGGGACCCAGATAAAAAGTATCCGATGCTCAAGCGGAAGCAGCTCGACCTCCTCGCCGGCGGGGTCCCATGCCCGCCTTTTTCTGCTGCCGGGCATCAATTGGGGCGGGCTGACGAACGTGATCTTTTCCCGAACATGCTTGACCTTGTTGCAGAACTGAAGCCGCGCGCCGTGATGATCGAAAACGTTCGGGGTCTTGTAGAACCTGAAGACAAGTTCCGCTATTATCGGAATCACATTAAGAACAGGTTGCGGAAAGAAGGCTATGTCATCTGCGGCTGGAAGCTTCTTCATGCCGAGAGTTTCGGCGTTCCGCAGCTACGACCGCGTGCCATTCTTGTCGCAATTCGGAAGGACGAATACCGAGGGTTTGACTGGCCGGTTGAAAACGAGAAAGTCCAGACGGTGCAGGCGGAACTCGCGGAATCAATGAGGGAGCGGTTCGGGGCTGATACGGACCGTTTCAATGCTTGGTATAAGCAGGCCGGCAAGGGCACCGTTGCCCCCACCCTGGTCGGAGGCTCGAAGAAGCATGGGGGCGCCGATCTTGGCCCGACGCGCGCGAAGCATGCCTGGGAGAAGCTCGGCGTGAACGCCATGGGAGTTGCCAACGACCCGGACAAGATGGTCGACTCCAAGCGGGACTTGGGGGACCCGGGGAAGTCCGGACGTGCACAGTGGCCGATGCTGACCGTGGAGCAGGCCGCGCTCATCCAGGGATTCCCGGGTAAAGACAGCTGGGATTTTACCGGCGGAAAAACTGCCAGATACCGCCAGGTCGGCAACGCATTTCCGCCGCGCGTTGCTGAAGCGGTCGGCCGGAGTATCCGTGAAGCGCTCGAGCGTACGGGTCCGCTACATAAGGACCCAAGTCCGGACTTTGAGTTGGAGGCCGACCCGTCAGCCGTCGCCCCGCAGTTTCTTTTCGACGAGTATCCTTCGCCGGGCGGCGACAGTATCTGAAACCGATTTGGCGCATTCTTCGGCTGGCTCGTGTTCCCAGTACCGAAGTACGAGCCAGCCGGCGGCCCGGAGGCGCTGATCGGTATCCCGGTCTCGCGTCATGTTCCCGGACACCTTCTCCGACCAATAACCAGAATTCTTCCGTGGTGCCTGATAATGCTCCGGGCAGCCATGCCAGTAACACCCGTCGATAAAGACTGCGACCTTCGTCGGCCGGAATACCAGATCTGCGGTGCGACGCACGTCGGGGAGCGGCCGTGCGGCCACCCTGTATCGCAACCCCATCGCATGAAGAAGTTTCCGAAGCTTGAGCTCGGGCTTCGTGTCCCGGCTTCGGATCGCCTGCATGTTCCGGCGGCGGGCAGCGGAAGACGCCCAAGAGCCTTCCGGTGGCTCCCAGTTGAGATCCGATGAAGGGCTCATGGTCAGTCTCCCGCTGAGTGGTGCATCGGAGGCCGTCGGTTCGAAGTCCGCTAGGACCACGATCAGGTGCGGTGTCACGAGAGCCTTGTCGGCTCATGCGTGCCGAGACGGCGGCGGATGATGGGGTTGGGCGGGCCACCCATGCATTGTGCCGAAGCTGCCCGCCCCGTGAAGGATCGGCCGGGGTGGCGTCGCCGCGTCAGCCCCCGACGCTCTCGAACGACACAGTCACCCTGCACTCCAGCGCCTCCGCGATCCGCGCAAGCAACGGCAGCGTAGGGACGTCGCGGCCATTCTCGATTCGTGAGATCGCCGCCTGGCCGGTGCCGATCAACTCTGCCAGTTGCGCCTGTGACAGTCCACGTCGTCGGCGCCAGTCGCGTACGACCGCTGCGGTGTCCGTCATTGCTCGGGCTTGTCCTCGTAGCGACGCAGACTCGACGTGTCGATCTTCCAGTCCTGAACGGTGATGGTGTCGCCAAAGATGTAGTGCTGTTCGTTGTCGTACGTGGGACTTCCGGTACGCGATGTGGGCGCCCAGTGGTGCACGGCGGTGCCATCCCGGGGGTCGACGATCAGGTAATGCTCGATGCCCATGGCGGGGTAGTCGCGCAGTTTGCCTTCGTAGTCGTTGGCGGGGTTGGAGCGGGAGACGACCTCGATGATCAGGTGGCAGTCGCGGGGGGACAGGGCGTCTGAGGCGGCCTCTTCGGCTGCGGCCTCGACCACGACGAGATCTGGTACGCGCAGCACACCCAGGCTCGCGTCTTCGACGTCCGTCTCCATCATCAGGACCAGGTCGCCGGAGAGCTGCGGTTCCAGAAGGCGCCGCAGCTTTGTCGCGACGAACTGGTGCTGAGCCTTGGGGCTCAGCACCATGAGGATCTGGCCGTTGCTGATCTCGGGCCAGCTCATCGGTTCCGGTCGGTCGAAGGCGTCGCGGAACTCGACGAGGTGTCGATAGGTCGACTGCTTGGTCATACAGGCACCGTGAATGAGGAAATCAACTTACGGCGGCCTGCCTCAGGTGGCGTCGCCGTGGCACGCGCTGTACGAGTTCCCCGACCCGCACCAACAAGCCGCCCCCGCCTCCGGCGGCCAAGCCACAGCCAAGCCCCGTGCGGCCAGCGTCGTCGCGTACTGCGGTAGCAGCGACGCGTCGTTCGGTGATGAGGCCTCGGATGCTGCGAACGCTTCGTAGGAGGGGACCGTGCCCGTGACGATGCCGAGGTTGCCCGTGCCGGAGGCCGAGAGTTCGCGTAGCGATGCCTCTATCGACGCCAAGTGGGCCTCGTAGGAGGGGTAGTCGGAGGAGAGGGAGGGATAGGCGGCGAGGAGTTCCGTGTACTCGCCCGACGGCCAGTGCAGGACCGCTACCGGGAACGGGCGGGAGAGGGCTTCCCTGTATGAGCCCAGTTCCGCGTGGAGGCGGTCGATTTCGGCGCGGAGTTCTGCCGGGTTGTTCGAGCCGAGGGCCCAGAGGCGTTTCGGGTCGTGGAGTTCGTCCAGGGAGACCGAGGTGCGGTTGACGCGGTCGGCCAGGGCGTCCCACGCGTCGTGGTCCGCGCCGAGGAGGCGGCGGACGCGGTGGCGGCCCAGGATCAGGGGGTGCTTGGCGTACGCCGGGTCGCCCGCGTCGCGCTCCGTGTCGGGGACCAGGAGTTCCAGCGCCTCGGTGAATGTCTCGTGCGCCGGTTCCAGCTCGTCGTGCGCTTCGAGGGACTCGGCGATGATCACCCACGGCGCCGGGTCGCGCGGAGCCGCCGTGCGCAGGCCCGCGATGATCGCCTGGGCCTCGGCCTCGTGACCGTACTCCCAGAGGTTCGCCGCCTTGAGCGCGCGGATCAGGGCGGGATCGTGGACGTCCGGGGAGGCCAGCAGGGCGTCGTAGTGGGCCGTGGCGCGGGTGCGGGCGTCGGCCAGTTCGTAGTGGGCCGCGGCCTGGAGGAGCAGCGCTTCCGCGTCCTCGGGGTACATGGCCGCCGTGCGTTCCAGGCGCTCGGCTTCCGCTACGTGGTCGGCGTGCTCGTTCTCGGCGGGCGTGGCAGGCGTGTCGGGGCGCATGCAGGACACGGTACTGCCGGACGGCCCGAGTGGGACCGCCACTGTCGGGCAGCGCCGATCCCGGTTCCGCCGAGTCGGCGATCACCGGCCGCGCGTGCCGCCCCGCGTCAGTAGCGCCAGCTCACGTACTCCCTGACGTGGTTCAGGACGTACGCCAGCCGCCAGACCACCACGACCAGCGTGCCGGCCCACAGGGTCATGCCCACGACCACGCCCGTGACGGCCTGCCGGTGGCGCGTGCCGGTGTCGAGCGCGGCCAGTTCCGGGTGGGCCGGGTCGAAGCGGATGCGGACCCTCGCGCCCTCCGGAAGGGCGCGCGCGGGCGCGTCGTCGGGGAGGGCGCGCTCGTGCGGGGTGCCGTCGGCGGCCGTCCAGGAGACGATCGGGTGCAGCGTCGCGTACGTCGCCTCGCGCGAGGCGACGTGACCGGTGACCGTCGCCTCGACCACCGTGCCGGTGGCGCGGCGCAGGATCTCCGTGACCAGTTGGACGGCGTACGTCGCTGTCAGGGCGAGTCCGGCGAGGAACGGGATCAGGGCCAGCAGCCAGGCAGCGCTCATGGTGCGTCAGCGTAATGCCGTACGGGAGAGTGGTCCGGCCTGCCAGTTGTGTTGTGGGCCTGGCCAGTTGAAGCCCGGCGATCTATCTTGCGCGCGTGCTGCAGCGCATGCGAGGCAATCGGCCGCACGTCGTGACGCAGGGGCGACGCCGCTCACGGGCGCCCCTCGGACGCGTGCTCTGGAGCGGTGCCGAGGTCGCCGTCACGCTCGGGATCGTGCTGCTCCTGCTCGTCGTCCACCAGCTGTGGTGGACCAACCGGCAGGCCAAGGCCGACGCCGGACGCAAGGTGCAGGCGTTGGAACGGGAGTGGGGGCAGGGGGGAGGGTCCCCGGGCGTCGAGGACCCCGCGGCCACGGACGATCCGGCCGTCGGCGATGACCCCGACGAAACGGACGGCACCGATGACACCTCGGCCGGCTCGTCCCCGGGCGCCCCAGGACGTACCGGTGCCGGCCGGCGGCAGGCCGCACCCCGCTGGGATCAGGCCTACGCCGTCCTCGACATCCCGCGGCTCGGGCTGCGGGCCCCCGTCGCCCAGGGCGTCAGCAAGCCGAACGTCCTCAACCACGGCTACGTCGGCCACTACCCGGGCACCGCCCAGCCCGGCCGCGCCGGGAACTTCGCGCTCGCCGGGCACCGCAACACCCACGGTGAGCCGTTCCGGTACATCAACCGGTTGCGGCGCGGCGACACCCTCACCGTGCGGACGAGCAGCGCCACCTACACGTACGTCGTCGACAAGACCCTCGCGCAGACCTCCGCCGGGGACGGGGGCGTGATCCGGTCCGTGCCGCGCAGCCGGGTCGTGCCGTCCGCCGGGTACGACGAACCCGGGTACTACATCACCCTCACCACCTGCACCCCCGAGTTCACATCCCGGTACCGGCTGGTGGTGTGGGGGAAGCTCAGCCGGATGACGCCCCGATAGGCACAGTGCCCCGACAGGCACAGTGCCCCGACAGGCACAGTGCCCCGACAGGCACAGTGCCCCGATAGGCTCGGCGCCCGTGATCAAGCGAACGCCCTCCGGGACCCGAACGCCCTCCGGGGCCCGACGGCTCCATCTGCTCTGGCTCCTCGTGCCCTTCTTCCTCTACATCGGCGCGCTGCCGTTCGTGAACCGGGTCGAGCCTGTCGTGCTCGGGCTGCCGTTCCTCTTCGCGTGGCTGCTGGCCGCGACGCTGCTCACGCCCGTCGCCGTATGGCTGACGTGGCGCGGCGACCAAAAGCTGCGCGGGGACCAAAAGCTGCGCGAGGGGCGGGAGCGGTCATGAGTGATGGGGCAATTGCCAGCACCTTGTTCGGTGCCTTCATGGTCGTCACCCTCGCCCTCGGGCTGCTCGCCGTGCGCGGCAAGGGGAAGGGCGGCGGGCTCACCGAGTGGTCGGTGGGCGGGCGTTCGCTCGGGGCGGTGTTCATCTGGGTGCTGATGGCAGGGGAGGGGTACACCAGCTTCAGCTATCTCGGCGCCGCCGGGTGGGGGTACAACTTCGGCGCCCCCGTCCTCTACGTCGTCGCCTACATGTCGTGCGGATACGCCGTCGGCTACGTCGTCGGGCCGATGCTCTGGGCCTACGCGCGCAAGCACTCGCTCGTCAGCATCACCGACATGGTCGCCCACCGGTACGGGAAGCCGTGGCTGGGCGCCGCGGTCGCGATCCTCGTCACCGTCTTCCTGCTCCCCTACATCCAGTTGCAGATCACGGGGATGGGCGTGGTCGTGTCGACGATCTCGTACGGCGCGATCAGCCTCAACTGGGCTTATTTCATCGGCTTCGCCGTCACCACTGTCTTCGTCGTGGTGAGCGGGCTGCGCGGCAGCGCCTGGGTGTCCGTGCTCAAGGATCTGCTCGTCATCGTCACGCTCGCCTTCCTCGCCGTCTACGTGCCGCTGCACTACTTCGACGGGTACGGGGACTTCCTCGGGCGGCTGGTCGATGAGAAGAGTGCCTGGCTGACGTTGCCGGGTAGTGGCGGATCCCCGTACGGGGAGGGGTGGTTCGCCTCGACCACCTTCCTGAACGCCCTCACCGTCGTCATCTTCCCGACCACCGTCGCCGGATACCTCGGCGCCCGCAGCGCCGACGGGCTGCGCCGCAACGCGATGTGGCTGCCTGCCTACAACATCCTGCTGTTCGTCCCGATGCTGCTCGGCATGGCCGCGCTGTTCGTCGTGCCGGGGCTGACCGGGGCCGAGTCGAACCTGGCGCTCCTCAAACTCGTCGTCGACTCGTTGCCGGCCTGGGCGGTGGGGATGATCGGGGTCGCGGCGGCGCTGTCGTCGATCGTGCCGATGGCGGTGTTCATGCTGGTCATCGGGACGATGTGGGGGAGCAGCGTGATGTCCCTCGTGCCGCGCTGGCGGGGTTCGTCGCAGGCGCAGAAGGCCGGGTCGCAGGTCGTGGTCGTGGTGGCCGGGTCGGTCGCGCTCGCGCTCACGTATGCGGCGCCGAACACGCTCGTGCGGCTCTCTCTCATCTCCTACGAGGGGATGGCGCAGCTCGTGCCGATGCTGCTGGTGGGGTTGGTGTGGCGGCGGTTGAGTCTGGTGGGGGCGCTGAGCGGGCTTGCGGTGGGGGTGGGGGTGGTGTGCGGGCTTGTGTTCAGTGAGCGGGATCCGGTGTTCGGGATGAACGCGGGGATCGTTGCCCTTGCCTGCAATCTGGTGGTGACGCTGGTGGTGACGTATGTGTGTCCGGCTGATCGGGATGCGCGGGGGGACGAGGATGTGTTGGCGCGGGATCCGATCGGTGCGGGTGGGTAGTGGTGGGCGCGCTGTCTTGTCTGCCGGGTTTTTGTGGTCGGGCGGGTGCGCGCCGTTTCTTGTGGTCGGGCGGGTGCGCGCCGGTGGGGACTTCTCGCGCAGTTCCCCGCGCCCCTGGGAGGTGCGTTGTCCGCGCGCCGGTGGGGGCTGGTCGCGCAGTTCCCCGCGCCCCTGGGAGGTACGTCGTCCGCGCGCCGGTGGGGGCTGGTCGCGCAGTTCCCCGCGCCCCTGAAATGCGCACTGCGTGCGACATTTAATCGGCGCGCGTAACGCGTCCCTTGGGGGCAGCGGCGTAGCCGCACGCCCCAGGGGCGCGGGGAACTGCGCGAGAAGTCCCACCGGGCCCGCGTTCGCCCGCGCGGCCTCAGCGAGGCAGACGCGCCTCCCGGTCACGGAGTCCGAGAAGTACGGCCGCCGCCGCGACCGCCAATACCCCGGACACGATCAGCGCCGTGTTCGTCCCCTGATCCAGCGCATGACGGGACGTCCCCGTCGACGTGGATACCGCGATCATCAGGGCGACACCCGCGGCTGAACCGATGTAACGGGCCGTGTTGTTGGCGCCCGAGCCCATCGCCGCGCGTCCGGCCGGCGCGGACTCGACGGCGAGGAGGGGGAGCGCGGCGTTGAGGAGGCCGCTGCCGATGCCGGAGATGAGGAGGCCGGGCAGGAGTCGCGTCCAGTCGCCGGAGCCGGACGCGCCCAGCATGGTGGCGACGGCCAGCGCGTGCAGGGCGAAGCCGACGGCCAGTTGGTGGCGCGGGGAGACCTTCCCGGCCAGGCGGCGGGCCTGGAGGGCGACGAGGAACGACGTGCCGGACCAGACCACGAACAGGCCCGCCGTGCCCATCGGGGTCACGCCCATCGTGTGCTGGACGAGGGTGGGCACGTAGCTGAAGAGCGCGATGACCGACAGGCCGGTGAACAGGGCGCCCGCGGTCGAGGCGAGGAAGAGCGGGCGGCGCAGGAGGGAAAGGTCGAGCATCGGGGTCCTGCTGCGGCGCTCCACGAACGCAAATGCCGTCAGTAGTACGGAAGTTGCGAGGAGCAGTACGCCGATGGGGGTACGCAGCCAGCCGTCGCGGCCGAGTGTGAGCGCGGCCAGCAGGGCGACGAGCGCAAGGCCGAGCGTGAGAGCGCCGGGCAGGTCGGGGCGGCCACCGCGGGGAGACCTGGATTCCGTCAGCGCCTTCGGGGCGAGCGCGGCGACGACGAGCGCGGCCGCGCCCAGGGCCGCGTACGACCAACGCCAGTCGGCCAGTTGGGCCACCCCGCCCGCCGCGACCGGGCCGAGCGCGATGCCGCCGCTGACGAACGCGCCCCAGACGCCGGTCGCCCGGATGCGGCCCGCCGGAGTCGGGAACGCGTGCACGAGCAGGCCCAGGCTCGCGGCGATGATCGCGGCGGACGCGGCGCCCTGCGCGACCCGGGCCAGCGTGAAGAGAAGGGTGTTGGGGGCAAGGGCGCCCAGGGCTGTGGTGAGGCCCAGGGCGAAGGTGCCGTAGAGGAAGGCGCGGCGGCGGCCGTAGTCGTCGGCGAGGCTGCCCGCGACGAGGAGCAGGGCGGCGAGTCCGAGCGGGGTGCCGTTCAGCAGCCAGGCCTGGGACGAGAGGGCGGTGTGCAGGGAGGCGGCCGTTGAGCCGAGCGTGACCATCGGCGCGGTGTACGTCATCAGGGCCACGGCCGTCGCCGCGCTCGTGACGGCCAGGGTGGCCGCGGGGCGGGGTGACGACTGTGGCGCCGGTGCGGGCGGGGCGGGGGCTGCCGTGCGTACGGGCTGGGACATGGTCGGCCGTCCAGGAGGTGGGTCCGGAGGTGGATTCAGCGGGGGCGGCCGGGCTCGGCCACGGCCGGCCAGCCTGGGTTCAGTGAATGAACTCAAAGGTGCGAGCCGACCGTAGCACGGTTGGTTCGGTCATTGAACCTACCGCGGGAAAGTAGCTACAGTGGGGCCATGGCTCTCGGCAAGGACTACGCGGCACAGGAGTGCTCCATCGCCCGCGCGCTGGAGATCGTCGGCGAACGCTGGACACTCCTCGTCGTGCGCGACGCGCTCTACGGCGTCCGGCGCTACAACGACTTCCTCGTCCACCTCGGCATCCCGCGCGCCGTCCTCGCCTCCCGGCTGCAGGCCCTCACCGCCGCCGGTGTCCTGGAGAAGCGGCGCTACCAGGAGTCGCCGCCGCGCGACGAGTACGTCGTGACCGGGCGCGGCCGCGAACTGTGGCCCGTGCTGCGGGCCCTCGGCGCCTGGGGGCGGGGCATCCCGGGGACCGCGCCGATGCGTGAGTTCCGGCACGCCGCGTGCGGCAGCGCGCTCGGCGTCGCGGGGGAGTGCGCGACCTGCGGGGGCCTTGTGCCGCTTGAGGAAGTCGAGATGCTGCCGGGCGACGGGCTCGACCCGGACCCCACGAATCCGGTCAGCCGGGCCCTGCTCGGACCGCGACGCATGCTGCAGCCCGTCGTCACCGAGCCTGTATAAAGGGCAGAGCGTAGGAACTTATAGGCCTACCGGACGCAAGGTGGAAGGGGAGGAGGAGAGCGCACATGGCCAGGACCCACACCCACACCCACACCCGGGCCCACGCCCGGACCGCGATCGTGCGGCCCGCCGCGCTGCTGCTGCTTCTCCTCGTCCAGAGCGTCCTGCTCGACACCGGCAGCCTCGCCGGGGCCGTCGCGCTCGCCGCGACCGCCGCCGCGGGCTCCGCCCTCGCCGTCTGTGCCCTGCTCACCGCACGCTGCGCGCCGCCCGTGCCGCACCACCGGGTCCGCACCGCGATGCGCGACCGTGAGCAACGCACCGCCTTCCTGCCACAACGCGATCCCGATGCCAAGGGACGCACCAGGCCCCGAGCACCGGGCCGTCTCGTCCTGACGGCCTGCTGACCGGCCCCTCAAGGCCCTGTCCCCGCAGTCCGTCACGCCGATCTCCCTGCTGATCCCCGGCCCGTTCCGGGCTGATCCCAGCACGTTCCGGCACGACGAGACCCTCGGAGGGCTCACCCATGTCGTCGTTCATGTCCGTTTTCGCGAGCCTGGTCGAGCAGCTGGCCACCCTGCTCCAGCCGCTCTTCCACGCCTCGGCCACAGCCGCGGCGATCATCCTGTTCACCGCGTTCGTACGCCTCCTCGTCCACCCCCTGTCGCGCGCCGGGGCCCGCGGCCAGCGCGACCGGCTCAAGCTGCAGCCGCGCATCGCCGAGCTGCGCAAGAAGCACAAGAAGAACCCCGAGGCGCTGCAGAAGGCGATCATGGAGCTGCACCGGGAGGAGAAGGTCTCCCCGCTCTCCGGATGCCTGCCCATGCTGTTCCAGATGCCGGCGTTCTTCCTGCTGTACCACCTGTTCTCCAGTAAGAGCATCGGCGGTGACCCCAACGCCCTGCTCGGCCACACCCTCGGCGCGGCCCCGCTCGGCGGACGCTTCAAGGACACGTTCGCGCACGGCGGGCTCTTCGGGGAGCAGGGGCTGGTGTACGTGGCGCTGTTCGTGCTCGTCGCGGTCGTGGCGACCTTCAATTACCGGCGTGCCAAGCGGCAGATGGCGCTCTCGGCGGCCGCGACGCCGGCACCCGCCGCCGACCAGCAGCAGGTGCCGGGCATGGGAGCCATGACGGCGATGAGCAAGTACATGCCGCTGATGTCGTTCATGACGCTGTTCTCGGTGGGTGTGGTGCCGCTCGCCGCCGCGCTGTACGTCGTCACGTCGACGACGTGGAGCTCCGTGGAGCGGGCCTTCCTGTACCGGAACATGCCGTACGGGGCGGCGGCCATGGCGCCCGCGCTCTGACGCTGCCCCGAACCGAATGCCGGGTCCAGTCCGTGAACGGGGTATTGCGGACTGGACGCCGAACTTGGAGGATCGACCAGACCTCCGATGGTTGCAGGCCGCACCTGGCCATGGAGGCTCCTCCAGAACAGAGGGAGTTACCCCATGAAGCTGCTGCGAGTCGGTCCGGCCGGAGCCGAGCGCCCCGCGCTCCTCGACGCCGATGGCACCCTGCGCGACCTGTCCGCACTGGTGCCGGACGTCGACGGGGCACTGCTCGCGGACGACGCCGCGCTCGACCGGGTCCGCGCCGCCGCGACCTCCGGCGACCTGCCCGCCCTCGATGCCACGGGGCTGCGCGTCGGCCCGCCGGTGGCGCGGATCGGCAAGGTCGTCTGCATCGGTCTGAACTACCACGACCACGCCGCGGAGACCGGAGCCGAGCCGCCCGCCGAGCCCGTCGTCTTCTTCAAGGCGGCCGACACGGTCGTCGGGCCGCACGACACGGTGCTCGTGCCGCGCGGCTCGGTCAAGACCGACTGGGAGGTGGAGCTGGCCGTGGTCATCGGACGTACGGCCCGCTACGTCGAGTCCCAGGAGGCGGCGCTCGCCTGTGTCGCCGGATACGCGGTCGCGCACGACGTGTCGGAGCGCGAGTTCCAGATCGAGCGCGGCGGCACCTGGGACAAGGGCAAGAACTGCGAGACGTTCAACCCGCTCGGCCCCTGGCTGGTCACCGCCGACGAGGTCGCCGACCCGCAGGCGCTCGGCCTCAAGCTGTGGGTCAACGGCGAACTGAAGCAGGACGGCAGCACCGCCCAGCAGATCTTCCCGGTGGCCGAAGTGGTGCGCTACGTAAGCCAGTTCATGACGCTGTACCCGGGTGACGTCATCAACACCGGTACACCGGCGGGCGTCGCGATGGGGCAGCCCGAACCGAAGCCGTATCTGCGGGCCGGGGACGTGGCGGAGCTGGAGATCGAGGGGCTCGGCCGGCAGCGGCAGGAGCTCAAGGGGGCGTAGCGGTCGCGGGTCCGCGCGGGGCACCCTCTTTCGGGGGCGCCCCGCGCGTGTCTGCCGGGGACGGGCGGCAGTTCTTCACATAGTGCGCCTATGGGAAAAATCCGCACTGCCACCGTGACCGCCGCGGCGGCCCTCGTCGTCGGTCTCTCCGGCGGGGTCGCGTACGCCGATCCGCTGCCGGGCGGCCTCGGGCCCTGCAAGGGGAGCAACTGCCCCGACGCGTACCCGGACCCGAACAACGGGACCCCGGCCGGCCGGGACAACAACATCAACGTCTTCGTCGGCGGGGACATGCTCGTGCGCCGGTCCGCCGCCGAGGCGGAGGGCAAGGTCGTCGTCCTCGGCGACTTCGACCAGGACAAGGACGACGGCGTCTCGCAGATCTACAACGTGGGCGTCGCGGGTGTCGGCTCCCGCGTGCCGCCGGACAACGGCACCGACTTCCTCACCGTCGGCGGCGATCTGACGGTCGACACCGGCGAACGGCTGCTCGCCGAGGAGGGCTCGATCAGCGGCGACGTGCGCTACGGGGGCGCGCTCACCGGGACCGTGAACCCGGCGGCGACCAAGGACGCCGCCGCCATCCGGCCGTACCGCCCGCTGCGTACCCAGCTGCAGGAGGCCAGCCACTGCTACGCGTACGACGGCGCGGCGCACCGCAAGGCGACCGGCACCGCGGTCAACGACGGCAGTACCACCGTGTTCACCGGTGACGGCAGTTCCGCGATCCAGGTCTTCGACGTCGACTTCGATGTGGTCGGCCGCGGCGGAGGCGCGGAGGGTATCCGCTTCGAGGGGATCCCGGCCGGTGCCACCGTGCTGGTCAACGTCTACGGGGACGCACGGGAGGTCAGCACGTACGAGGGGCTGCTCCCGGCCGGGCTGCGCGACCGGGTGCTGTGGAACTTCCCCGACGCGACGGACATCACCCTCAGCGGGCCCGCCCAGTTCTCCGGCAGCACCTTGGTGGGCAACCCCGCGAGCACCACGACGGTGACCATGTCCGGCTTCAACGGCCGTTTCTACACGGCCGGTTCACTTACCCACGCGTCCTCGTCGGGAGGCGGCGGCGGGCAGGAGTTCCACGCCTACCCCTTCAACGGCGACCTGCCGACGTGCGACAAGACCCCGATGACACCGACGCCCACGCCGACCCCCACCGACTCACCCACGCCCACACCGAGCCCCACGCGTTCGCCCGGCCCCACCCCGTCCCCGACGCCGAGCCCCTCCGACAGCACACCGGGGACGACGACCGGCGGCGGCTCATCGGGCGGTGGTGCCAACGGAGGCTCCACGGGCGGGAGTTCAGGCGGTGGCGGAGGCGGCACCGGCGGCGAACTCGCCGATACCGGCCACTCCTCCGAAGGCGCCGCCGTGCTCGGCGCGATCGCCGCGGCCACCATGGCGGCGGGCGCGGCGATCCTCGTCGTGGTGCGCAGGCAGCGCGGTGTCAGCCGGCGGAGGTGAATCGCTCCAGCGCTTCCACCACCAGCGCGTGGTCCTCGATCTGCGGCAGCCCGGACACGACCACCGTGCCCACGACTCCCGCCCCGCGCACCGAGATCGGAAAGGCGCCGCCGTGGGCCGCGTACGTGTCGAGGTCGAGGCGCGAGGACTCCTCGAACGTCGTGCCCTTGGCGCGGAAGCGGCTGCCGACCAGGTAGGACGAGGCGTGGTAGCGCTCGACCACGCGGCGCTTGCGGGCGATCCACGCGTCGTTGTCCGGGGTCGAGCCGGGCAGCGCCGCGTGGAAGAGCTGCTGGCCGCCGCGCGTGATGTCGATGGCGACCGGCGCCTGCCGCTCCCGGGCCAGCTCGACCAGGAGCGTGCCGAGGGCCCACGCGTCGTCGTACGTGAACGCGGCGAGCACGAGGCGGCGCTCCTGCTCCTCCAGCGTCGCGATGTCGGGGGCGGCGGTGGGCTGTGCGGCGCTCACAGCGTCACCGTCACACCGTCGCGGGCCGAGCGGCGCGCCGCTTCCAGTACGTCGAGCGCGTCGGCGGCCTGGGTGGCGGGGACCGGGTTCGGGGCGCCGTCGTGCAGGGCCGCGGCGATCGCGGCGTAGAACGCGGGGTAGTCGCCGTCGACCGTGGGCTGCGGGCGGCCGCCGCCGGTCAGCGGGGACTCGCCGGAACCGACTCGGCCCCACAGGGACTCGGACTCCACGCCCCACGGCGTGCCGGGCGCCGGGCGCTTGCCTTCGCGCAGGGCGGCCTCCTGCGGGTCGAGGCCGTACTTCACGTAGCCCGCCTGGGAGCCGAGGACGCGGAAGCGCGGGCCGAGCTGGGCCGTCGTCGCGGAGACGTACAGGTGCGAGCGGACCCCGTTGGCGTGGGTGATCGCGATGAACGTGTCGTCGTCGGCCTCGGCGCCCGCACGGCGCACGTCCGACTCCGCGTAGACCGAGGAGGCCGGGCCGAAGAGGACCAGTGCCTGGTCGACGACGTGGCTGCCGAGGTCGTAGAGGAGGCCGCCGATCTCCTCCGGGTTCCCGGACTCGCGCCAGCCGCCCTTGGGCTGCGGGCGCCAGCGCTCGAAGCGCGATTCGAAGCGGTAGATGTCGCCGAGCTCGCCGCCCTTGAGCAGGGCTTCGAGGGTCAGGAAGTCGTTGTCCCAGCGGCGGTTCTGGAAGACGGAGAGGAGTAGGCCGCGCTCGTCGGCGAGCGCCGCGAGCTCACGGGCCTCGGCCGCGGTGCCCGCCACCGGCTTGTCGACGACGACCGGCAGGCCAGCCTCGAGAGCGGCCGTCGCGATCGATACGTGCGTCTTGTTCGGGGAGGCGATGACGATCAGGTCGAGGTCGTCGGCCCGCTCCCACAACTCGTCGGGAGAGGCCGCGAAGCGCAGCGCGTCGCCGTGCTCGGCGCGGGCCTGGGCCTGCCGCTCCGGGTTCGAGGTGACGACCGTGTCGAGGACCAGGCCCTCGGTCGCGGCGATCAGCGGGGCATGGAAGACGGAACCCGCCAGGCCGTAGCCGACGAGGCCCACCTTGAGCGGGGAGCTGGTACCAGTCATGCCTCCACTTAAGCAACGGTGTTGCCAAAGTGCAAGCGCAGGGGACAATGGGACGGTGAACACGCATGAAAGGCCCACCGCGGGCGCGAACCTGACCGCCCTGCGCGGGCACAACGCCGCGCTCGTCCTCGACCTGCTGCGCACCGCGGGGGAGCGCGGGATCAGCCGCCTGGAGCTCGCCGAGCGCACCGGTCTGACCCCGCAGGCCGTCAGCAAGATCACGGCCCGCCTTCGCGGCGACGGGCTCGCCGTGGAAGCGGGGCGGCGGGCCTCCACCGGCGGCAAGCCGCGCACCGTGCTGCGCCTGGTCGCGGGCGCCGGGCACGCCGTCGGCCTGCACCTGGACCGGGACGAGCTGCACGCCGTACTGACCGACCTGGCCGGCACCGTGGTCGCCGCCCGGCGGGCCCCGCTCGACCTGGGCGCGGGCGCCGACGCGGTCCTCTCGGCCACCGCCCGCGAAGTGGACGCACTGCTCGACGACGGCGCGGGCGGCCGCTCCGCGCTCGGCGTCGGAGTCGCCGTGCCCGGACCGCTCGACCACGTCGCCGGGGTGCTGCACCGGGTCACCGGGGTCCCGCAGTGGGACGGATTTCCGCTGCGGGACGCGCTCGCCGAGCGGCTCGGGCTGCCCGTCGTCGTCGACAAGGACACGAACGCCGCCGCGCTCGGCCTCGCCCTCGACGCCGGTCCTGACTCCGGCGGCGTGTGCTCCTTCGCCTACCTCCACCTCGGCACCGGGCTCGGCGCGGGACTCGTCCTGGGCGGCGGGCTCTACCGCGGGGCGCGCACCGGGGCGGGCGAGTTCGGCCACCAGGTGATCCAGCTCGACGGCCCGCGCTGCGACTGCGGCAACCGGGGCTGCATCGAGGCCCTCTGCCTCGCCGCGGTCGCGGACGGCACCGAGGCGGGGCTCGCCGAGGCGGCGCGGGTGCTCGGCGAGGGCGCCGGGAATCTGGTGAGCCTGCTCGACATCGACGCCGTACTCCTCGGCGGCCGGACCGTCATCGCCGCAGAGGAGCAGTTCGTACGGGGCGTCGGCGCGGTGCTCGGCGCCCGTGCGCGGCGCGAGGGCTGCGGGCCCGCGATACCGGTCAGGGCCGCACCCGGCGGCGCCACCCTCGTCGTCGAAGGAGCCGCGCAGCTGATCCTCGCGCCGCTGTTCGGGCGCGGGAACGAGATCGTGCCCGCCGGGCAGGGGTGACCGGGAAGGGGCGACCGGGCAGGGGTGACCGGGCAGGGGTGACCGGGAACGAGATCGTGCCCGCCGGGCAGGGGTGACCGGGAAGGGGTGACCGGGCAGGGGTGACCGGGAAGGGGTGACCCGGATGGCGGGCGGCCGGGCCGGTCGAAGATCAGCTGATCGGAGGGGTTTCGGCGGCCATTGAGCCGTACGGGGGTGTGGCGTGCGGGCCGACGCACGCGTGGGTGGCAGATTGCCGGTCCATGGCCGACGGCGCCCGAAAGCGGCGGCGGCCGGTCAACTCCGCGACCAGCAAAGGCTTTTCATGCGACTGTGCCGCCCGCTCGTCCTGGGCATCACCGCCACATCCGTCGCCCTGGCCCCCGCCGCCTCCGTCCCGGCCGCCGCCCCTCGTGGGACCGCCTGTGAAGTCGCCCCCGGCAGCCACGCCTTCCCGATCAGGACCGCGATCCACGACGGGCCCGACAGTTACCACCCCGGCGGCGGCCCCCGGACCTGGTCGCTCGATCTCACCAACGCGACCAGCGCCGGCTGCGACGACATCCACCCGGTCCTCGTCCTCGTCGACGGGAAGCGGCGGCTGCGGCCCGAGCAGATCCGGCTCGAGTTCTCCGACGGCACACGTCGGCGCCCGGTGACGTTCGAGAAGACCGGACGCCACGAGAACGTGGGGGTCTTCGACGACGGCTTCCCGGGGTTCTCGGTCGGCCCCGGCGAGACGGTCACCGTGCGGGTGCGGCTCGCGTTCACCTCCGGCACGCGGCCCGACCACGTCGAGGCGAGCGCCGCGCTCGTACAGCGCCGGGCGGATGACGGCGACTGGGTGGGGGAGTCCCGCGGCTACCCGTTCGACATCGTCCCCGGCTACGGCTACGGCGACGGCGATGGCTACGGGGACGGCGACGATCCCGGTTCCACCCTCGCGGGCGAGCTGGCCAGGACGGGCCCGAGCGGCGCGCTGCTGCGCCTGGGCGGCGCCGCCGGTGCCTGCCTCGTCGGCGGCGCGGCCCTGATGCTCGGCTCCCGACGGCTGCGCTCCGGCGGGCGCTGACCTCGGAGGGTGCACCAGCCGCCGCGCCCCGTTCACAGACGTCTGCGACCATCCCTGCGTGGACTACCCGAACGACCAGGCACCCGGCGCCCCCGTGCGCGACGGCATCCCCGAGCACGGCCGCATCCCCAAGTACTACGCGGTGAAAGCCCAACTCGTGGCGCTGATAACCACGTTGGGCGGCGGCGAGACGCTGCCCACCGAGCGCGACCTCGCCGTGCGCTACGAGGTCTCGCGCGAGACCGTCCGGCAGGCACTGCGCGAGCTGCTCCTCGAAGGGCGCCTGCGGCGGCAGGGTCGGGGCACGGTCGTCGCCGGCCCCAAACTGGAGCAGCCGCTGTCGCTCGCCTCGTACACCGAGGGCGTCCGCAGGCAGGGCCGGCGGCCTGGCCGCCACCTCATCGGCCTCGACCGCTTCCCGTGCCCGCCCGCGCTCGCCGCCGAGATCGGCCTGGAGCGCGGCGAACCCGTCTGGCACATGGAGCGCGTGCTGCTCGCCGACGACGAGCGGGTGGGCCTGGAATCCACGTACGTGGCCGTCGCGCGGGTGCCGCGGCTCGACGCCGAATTCGACCCCGACTCGTCCTTCTACTCGTACGTCCATGAACGCCTCGGCATCGACTTCGGCTCGGCCGACGAGCGCATCGAGACCGTGCTCGCGACTCCGCGTGAGGCGCTGCTCATCGGAACGCCGCCCGCGCTGCCGATGCTGCTGATCCACCGGGTCTCGTACGACACCGGGGGCCGGGCCACCGAGCGGGTGCGGACGCTTTACCGCGGGGACCGGTTCTCGTTCACCACCCGTTTGGGCCGCGACGGGTGGTGACGCGGCTTGGTGACAACTGGGCGTGCCCCGCCGTCAGTTGATCCCCGTCGGCGCGCTTGGATAACGAGAACGTAACGGGTCTAGTCCAGGCTTGGGTGGCCGTTCACCGTCCCGTCGGTGTCCGGACCTCTGCGGGACACCCGCCCCGAGGAGCGTGGCCGCCGTGAGAGTCATCGCTGGACCGGCGGACAGGCCTACCGACCGAACATCCGACACTCGCGGCGGCATCCGGTTCGACCGGGTCACCGTCGCCTACCGCGGAAACACCGACACCATCGCCCTCGACTCGCTCGACCTGACCGTCGAACCCGGCGAGGTGATGGCCCTCCTCGGGCCGTCCGGCTCCGGCAAGACGACCGCCCTGCGCGCCGTCGCCGGATTCGTGAAACCGGCCGCCGGGCGGGTGTTCATCGGCGACCGCGACGTCACCGGCCTGCCACCGCACCGGCGCGGCATCGGCATGGTCGTGCAGCAGTACGCCCTGTTCCCGCACATGAGGGTCGAGGACAACGTCGCCTTCGGGATGCGCGCGCAGAAGGTGCCGAAGGGCGAGATACCTGCGCGCGTCGCCGAAGCCCTCGAACTGACCGGGATGGCCGCGTACGCCAAGCGGTACCCGCGCGAACTCTCCGGCGGCCAGCAGCAGCGCGTCGCCATCGCCCGCGCCCTCGCCATCCGCCCCGGCGTGCTCCTCCTCGACGAGCCGCTGTCCGCGCTCGACGCGCGGCTCCGCTCCGGCATGCTCGCCGAACTGGCGCGCCTGCACCGCGAGTTGCCCGAAGTCTCCATCCTCTACGTCACCCACGACCAGGTCGAAGCGCTGACGCTGGCCGACCGGATCGCCGTCATGGACAACGCGCGGCTACAGGACGTCGGCACGCCGCAGGATCTGTACCGCAGGCCGCGCACCGAGTTCACCGCGTCGTTCGTCGGCAACGCCAATCTGCTACCGGTGAAGGTGGGTTCGGCTGCGGTCTCGTTCGGGCAGGCCGAGCTGAAGGTGTCCACGCAGGACATCGCGCCCGGCGCCACGGCCACCCTGTGTGTACGCCCGCACCTCGTCGGACTCGGCGACGGGCCCAACTCCCTCACGGGCGAGGTCGCCGAGGTGCAGTGGCGCGGCTCGACCCACCGGCTCTACGTCGACGTGGACGGGCATCGCGTCAAGGCGGACCTGCGCGAGCTGCGGAAGCCGCCCGCGCTGGGGGAGCGGGTCACCGTGCACTTCGCACCGGAGGACGCGGTGCTGCTGGCCGCGGGGGTGAACTCGGATGGCTAGCGCCACCCTCGCCACCCCCGCCGGGGTCGAGACCAAGGCCCGTAGAAAGGTGGGCAGTTGGGTCTGGGCGCTGCCACCCGTCGCCGCCCTCGCCGTCGTCTTCCTCTACCCCCTCTACCTCGTCGTCCAGCAGTCCTTCAGGCCCGACACCGGCGGCACGTCCCTCACGCCGTACGCCGACGTGTTCGCCTCCTCCGCGTTCCGCGAGACGCTCGGCACCACCGTGTGGCTCGCCGTCGGATCGACGGCCGGCTGCCTCGTCCTCGGGTTCGCCCTCGCGCTGATCATCGCGTTCGTGCCGTTCCCCGGCGGCCGGGCCGTCGCCAAGTTCATCGACGTGTTCCTCTCCTTCCCGTCCTTCCTCATCACGCTCGCCCTGCTCTTCGTGTACGGGCAGGCCGGCATGGGCAACGGGCTGTGGACGGCCGTGACCGGCGCCCCGACCGGCCCCTTCCAGTTCCTGACCACGCCCTGGGGCGTACTGCTCGCCGAGATCACGTACTTCACGCCGTTCGTGATGCGGCCGCTGCTCGCCGCGTTCTCGGGGGTCGACACCGCACAGCTGGAGGTCGCCTCGTCGCTCGGCGCGCGGCCCGCCCGCATCGTGCGGCAGGTCATCCTCCCCGAGGCGCTGCCCGCGCTCGCCGCCGGCGGCTCCCTCGTGCTGGTCATGTGCCTGAACGAGTTCGGGATCGTGCTCTTCACCGGGGCGAAGGGCGTGACCACACTCCCGATGCTCGTGTACAGCAAGGCGATCCTGGAGTCCGACTACCCCGGGGCGTGCGTCGTCGCCGTCGTCAACGTCCTTGTCTCCGTTGGCCTTTACGGCCTCTACCGGATGGTGAGCCGCCGCGTCGGCAGGAGCCGAGGAGTCCAGAAGAATCAGGGGGTGACCTCGCGTGCTGGTGCATAGCAAGAAGGGCAAGTGGGCGACCTGGGCCGTCTTCTTCGTCCTCTTCCTTCCCCTCTTCGCGCTGCCGCTCCTCGTCATCGTCGCCGCGTCCTTCGCGACGAACTGGTCCGGCGCCCTCCCGTCCGGCCTCACCGGCAGCCACTACCAGGCGGCCACCAGCGGCGACGCGCTCACCGCCCTCACCACCAGCCTGGTCACCGCCGTCACCGCGAGCGTCCTCGCGCTGATCGTCGGCGGCTGGGCCGCACTCGCGGCCGCGGCCCTGCGCGACCGGGGGCGCCGCGCCATGGACGCCCTGTTCATGCTGCCCGTCGCCGTGCCGTCCGTGGTCGTCGGCCTCGCCGTCCTCGTCGCGTTCAGCAAATCGCCGCTGCTGCTCAACGGCACCCGCTGGATCGTCATCGTCGCGCACACGATTCTTGTCACCGCGTTCGCCTACCAGTCGGTCTCGGCCGCGATCGTGCGTCTCGACCCGGCGTACGAACAGGCCGCCGCGTCACTCGGCGCCCGGCCCGCCCACGTCCTGTGGAAGGTGAAACTGCCCCTGCTGCTGCCGTCCCTCAACGCGGCGGCCGGACTCTGCTTCGCCCTCTCCATGGGCGAGTTGAGCGCCACGATGATGCTCTACCCGCCGGACTGGATGCCGCTGCCCGTGCAGATCTACGCGGCCACCGACCGCGGCTCGCTGTTCACCGGATCCGCGATCGCGGTGGTGCTGATGGGCGCGTCACTGCTGGTGCTGCTCGCCGTCTCACGGATCCGCACCAGGGCCTCGTACCGCTGAGAAGCCCTCCCATCCCCGTACATCCCTTTACGCTCACTCACTGGAGTGCACCTCGCCATGCGCAGCAACACGCTCACCACCGTCACCGCCGTCACCGGCAGCCTCGTCCTCGCCGCCGGCCTGACCGCCTGCGGCGGCAGCTCCGCCGCCTCCGACGAGAAGGTCGTCACCGTCTACAGCGCCGACGGCCTCAAGGGCGAGAACGGCGACGGCTGGTACGACCAGGTATTCAAGGACTTCACGAAGAAGACCGGCATCAAGGTCAAGTACGTGGAAGGCGGCTCCGGCGAAGTGGTGCAGCGGGCCGTCCGCGAGAAGGCCAACACGCAGGCCGATGTCCTCGTCACCCTGCCGCCGTTCATCCAGCAGGCCGACGGCAAGGGGCTGCTCGCGAAGTACGCGCCCGCGGGCTCCGACCAGGTCGACGGCGCCGACAAATCCGCCGACGCCACCTGGACCTCCGTCGTCAACAACTACTTCGGCTTCATCTACAACAAGAAGGAGCTGAAGACGGCGCCCACGACGTGGGAGGAACTGCTCGACGGGAAGTACAAGAACAAGCTGCAGTACTCCACACCCGGCGTGGCCGGTGACGGTACGGCCGTCGTGGTCAAGGCCATGCACGACTTCGGCGGCAAGCAGCAGGCCATGGACTACCTGAAGAAGCTCCAGGCCAACAACGTCGGACCGTCCGCCTCCACCGGCAAACTCGCCCCCAAGGTGGACAAGGGCGAACTCCTCGTCGCCAACGGCGACGTGCAGATGAACTACGCCCAGTCCAAGGACATGCCCCACCTCGGCATCTGGTTCCCCAGGACGCGCGGCGGCAAGCCGACCTCCTTCGCGCTGCCCTACGCGGGCGGCCTCGTGAAGAACGCCCCGCACACCGCCAACGGCAAGAAGCTCCTCGATTTCATGCTGGACACCAAGCAGCAGCAGGAGGTCAGCGCCATCGGCGGCGGCTTCTCGGCCCGCGGGGACGTCAAGGCCACCGACGAGAACGCCATCGCGCTCGCCAGGGTCATGGACGGCGTCGAGATCTTCGAGCCGGACTGGAGCGGCATCGACAAGAACTTGCAGACCTACGTGGAAGACTGGAAAACCGCGACCGGCAGCTGATGCCCCCTCACATTCTGTCGCCCGAACCCCGCCGGAGCGCCGCCCGAACCCCGCCGCAACCCCACTCATGACCCCCTCCGCATCCCATCCCCCCCCCACCGGAGGACCGCAATGCCGCGTACGACCACCCCCGGCATCTCCCGTCGCACGCTGCTCCTCGGCGCCGCGACCGCCACCGCCACCGCAGCCCTCGCCCGTGCCGCCCCGACCCCCGCGTACGCTGCGGCGAGAACCCCGAAAGTCCTGGTCATCGGCCTTGACGGGACGCTCCTCGCGAAAATCGGCGACGCCGAGGCGCCCCGCATCAAAGCCCTGATGGCAGCCGGCCTCACCGCCCCCAGCTCGATCTACGCGAGACCGATGGCGCACACCGTGTCGGGGCCCGGTTGGTCGACGCTGCTCACCGGCGTCTGGCCGGACAAGCACCACGTGCGGGACAACACCTTCTCCGGCCACGACTTTGCCCGGTACCCGGACTTCCTCACCCGGATCGAGACCGTACGGCCGGAGCTGTCGACGTACGCCGTCACCTCCTGGGTGGCGCTCACGGAGACGGTCTTCTCCTCGCAGGTCGACACCCGCTTCGCGAGCCTGCACGACGAGCGCGACATCGACACCACCCGCCGTGCCGCGGACCAGCTGACCGGCGCGGACCCGGACGCGGTCTTCGTCCAGTTCAACGGCGTCGACCACGCGGGGCACGCGCACGGCGCCGTGAGCCAGGAGTACCTCGACGCGATCCACGACGTGGACGGCCTGACCGGACAACTCCTCGACGCGATCGCGTCCCGTGCCACGTACGGCGCCGAGGACTGGCTGATCATCGCCACCACCGATCACGGGCACACCGACGTGGGCGGCCACGGCGGCTCCTCCTGGGCCGAGCGCCAGACCTTCATGATCGCGGCCGGCGGCACGGTCACCGCCGGCTCGACCCGGCACGACGTCAAGATGCCCGACGTCGCCGCGACCGCCCTCACCCACCTCGGCGTGGCCATCGACCCGGCCTGGGAACTGGACGGCCGCCCGATCCAGCGGCCCGCCCCGGACGACTTCGACACCCTGCGTGCCGAGCTCACCGCCTCCGCCGACGCGACCGGAGCCGGCCCCGGCGCCCTGAGCCACACCCACACCCCGCCCAGCGGCTGGAGCGTCGACAACTCCGCGATGGGCATCGGCGGTGTCAGCGAGTGGCGCGGCTGGTCCTTCACCACCGACGAGTCCTGGACCGGCGCCGGACGCGACCAGCAGCGCGAGTGCAACGTCCGGGCCCGCGACATCTTCGCCGTGGCCGACGACGCCCTGTGGTCCGGCCAGGCCCCCGGCACGACCGGCACCACCGGGACGACGGGGAACACCGCCACCATCGGCGCCTTCGACTCCACGCTCATCAGCCCCGACTACCCGGTCACCGGCGGGCGCACGGCCACACTCACGTACACCACGTTCTACCGCCAGGTGCTCCCGCAGAAGGGCGAGGTGCTGGTCTCCTACGACGACGGAGCCCCGGCCCTCGTCAAGACCTACACGGCGGACGTCCCCTCCCGCACCGAAACCGTGTCACTGTCCGTGCCCAGGGGTGTGACCAGGGCGAAGGTCCGATTCCGGTACACCGGCGGGACCCACTGGTTCTGGACGATCGACGGGGTGAAGATCAGCGGATCCTGACTAGGCTGAGGTGCGCCGGCACAGAGTCGTCCCGGTGCCCCTCAGCTCACGAGATTCACAGCTGTCGCAGCGAACCGCAGGAGTGCACCCCATGGCAGAGCGCAAGCCCATCGATTCGTGGCTCACCGACATGGACGGGGTGCTCATCCATGAGGGAGTGCCGATCCCCGGCGCCGACGCCTTCATCAAGCGGCTCCGCGACTCCGGCAAGCCGTTCCTGGTGCTGACGAACAACTCCATCTACACCGCCCGCGACCTGCAGGCCCGCCTCACCCGCATGGGCCTCGCCGTCCCGGTCGGCAACATCTGGACGTCGGCCCTGGCCACCGCGAAGTTCCTGGAGTCCCAGCGGCCCGGTGGCACCGCGTACGTCATCGGCGAGGCGGGCCTGACCACGGCCCTGCACGACATCGGGTACGTCCTCACCGATCACGAGCCCGACTATGTGGTGCTCGGCGAGACGCGCACCTACTCCTTCGAGGCCATGACCAAAGCCGTGCGCCTCATCAACGGCGGGGCCCGCTTCATCTGTACCAACCCGGATGAGACCGGTCCCTCCACCGAGGGCCCGCTGCCCGCCACCGGCGCCGTCGCCGCGCTGATCACCAAGGCGACGGGCAAGCTGCCGTACTTCGCGGGCAAGCCGAACCCGCTGATGATGCGCACCGGGCTGAACGCGATCGGGGCGCATTCCGAGGCCAGCGCGATGATCGGCGACCGGATGGACACCGACGTGCTGGCCGGTCTGGAGGCGGGCATGCAGACCTTCCTCGTACGGACCGGGCTGACCAGCGACGCCGACATCGCCAAGTACCCGTACACGCCGTCGCACGTCGTCGACTCCATCGCGGACCTGATCGACCTGGTGTGACCTGCGCCTGAGCGCTCTCAGGATGCGGAAACCGGCCGGAGGCGTGAACCTGCAAGTATCTGGAGGTTCACGATGCGTGCAGGTCTGTTTGCTCTCAGTGCCGCCGGGGCGGCCATCGTCCTGGCGGCCGCGCCGGCCGCCGCCGCGGGGGACACCGGCCGCGGCGGGAACGTCTCCGTCACCCCGGGCACCGTCTCCGCTGGCGCCGAGATCGACCTGCGGGTGAGCGGCTGCGACGGCACCACGGGCCGCGCCCACTCCGACGCCTTCGTCGCGCCCGGCGTACTCGCGCCCTCCGCGGACCAGCCGACACTGTTCGCGGAGGCCCGGGTGAAGTCGTCCGTCGCCCCGGGCACCTACGAGGTCGAGGTCGCCTGCGACGGCGTCGACGGCAAGGTCAAGGGCGCCGTGCAGGTCCTCCCGGGCAGCGCCTCGCCCGCGGCGTCACCGACCGCGCTCGTGCACGCGGGCGGCGGCGGCGCAGCGGCCCGGCTCGCCGCCGCGCCGGAGGGGCCGGGCACCCGGCACGCCGTCATCGGCCTGGTGCTCACCGCGATCGCCGCGGTGGCCGTGGCCCTGCGCAGCGTCCGGCGCCGCCGGTCCTCGCAGAGTTGAGTGCGTGAGTACGCCATGAGCGACCGGTCGCACGGAGTCGGACGCCTGATCACCGGCCTCGCCTGGGCAGTCCTGCTGCTCGGCCTGTGGCTGTGGGGCCGCGGCATCACCGACCTGAACCTCTCCTCGCCGACCACCGGCGACGCGGCAGCCGTCGGCCGCCCCCTCGGCGTCGAGCTGCCCGCCGCCCACGCACCCGTCAAGGCGGCGAAACCGCAGCGCATCGACATCCCCACGCTGCACATTCAGGCCCCCGTCGTGGCCCGCGGCCTGGACGGCGGGGGCGCCATCGATCCGCCGCCCTACGATCAGACGGGCGTCGTCGGCTGGTACGGCGGCGGGGCCCGGCCCGGCGAGCGTGGCACGGCTCTGTTCGTCGGGCACGTCGACACCGAGTCCCGGCCCGCCGTCTTCTTCCACCTCAGCCGGGCCAGAACGGGCGACGCGGTGCGGGTGGTGCGCGACGACGGCTCCGTCGCGGAGTTCACCGTCGACGACGTCCAGGTCTTCTCGCGGAGCTCCTTCGACGCGCAGAAGGCGTACGGGCAGCACCGCACCGACCGCGCCGAACTACGTCTGATCACCTGCGGCGGCACCTTCGACAAGGCGTCGCGGACGTACACGGCGAACGTCGTCGTCTCCGCATACCTGACCGGCGTGAACGAGTCGCCGAACAAGGCGAGTTGACATATGCGCGCACCTAACCCGGCCGACGGCCCGCTCCCCCCGGAGCCGCCGACCGGGCTGGTCCTCGACCGCGCGCGCTGCGGGTTGCGGGAGTAACCCGGCGTCGGCGCAGGAGGTTCGAGGGGTTCGTCCGGTCGTGAAGGTCCTGAAGGCCGAGGTCTGGGGCCACTGGCACCGACTTTAGAACGGATGGGGCGCCCAGCCTAGAGGGCGTTTGACGCCAAGTACGGAGCTGGTGGCTCAGCGTGGTCATCGCAGGTGGCGGCCTGTTTTCAGGAAGGTCCGGACTTGTCGGGTCGGATGTCCTCCTTGGTCAGGGCGCGGACAATCACGGCCTGCGCGACCTGAACCAGAGGGAGCCGGTTACTGCGCGCGTACTGCCTCAATATCGTGAAGGCGGCGTCCGGCGTGCTCTCCCAGCGCTCGGCGAGCATGCCCTTTGCCTGTTCGATCCGCACACGGCTGGCAAGTGCCCCTTGCAGCTGCCCCGCCAGCTCTCTGTACTGGGCGTAAGCATGCTGGTTGTGCAGCCCCACGGCGGCCGCCTCGGCCAGAGTCTGTGCGATTGCCAATCCCCGGTCGGTTCCCGGGAGTTCGGGCAGCACCATACTGAGCGCGCCGAACACGTCCCCGCGCCGGCGCAGCGGCACCGTGCAGACCGCGGCGACACCCTTGCCGCGGGCGGCCGCCGTGAAGTCGGGCCAGCGCGCCGCCGCCTCCGCGGAGTCCAGGGCGACGGGCCACACCGCCTTGCCGGTCTCCAGGCTGTCGTGCGCCGGACTCGCGGACCAGTCGCGGCGAAGCAACTCCCGTACGCAGTTGTACTGTTCAGCGCTCTGGGCGACCGGCACGGGACCGTCGGGCCGACGGAGGAACACTCCGGCACCCCGCGCGCCGACCAGCTCCACACAGGAGTCGGCGAGGCGCCGCAGGTGGCGGGCCGCGTCGAAGTCGTCGAGCAGGGTGTCCACGGTGTCCAGCAGGGCGGCGGCCAGCCGCAGTTCAAGGGATCCGTCGGCCATGTGCCCCTGCCCCCTTCACCGGTCGGGCGAGACAACTGTCGGTCGGCGCCTACCCTGCGGGCGCGGGCTGTAACAGGTCATTGACAAGCGTCGTCCGGCCTCGTGACCGACGCGGCACGTATGTCACGATTGAGGGCCTGACAGTGCACCCAAGGGGGAATGGATGTACCGGAAACTGAGGGCCGGGGCAGTCGTCGTGGGGGCGGCGCTGCTGGTGTCCGCGTGTTCCTCGGGAGGCGGGGACGGGGAGAGTTCGTCGAGCCCGCCGGTGAAGCAGCAGCCGAAGGGCGCCGACCCGTTCTGGGTCAACCCGGACAGCAAGGCCGCGCAGGCCGTCGCGGATCTGGAGAAGGACGGCAAGGGGGACGAGGCCGACAAGGTCCGCAAGATCGCCGAGCAGCCCAGCGGCGAGTGGATCCTCCCGGAGAACGCGGAGAGCCAGGCACGCGGCTACACGCAGGCCGCGCAGAAGGCGGACCGGGACGCGCTGCTCGTCCTCTACAACATCCCGCACCGCGACTGCGGCCAGTACTCGGGAGGCGGCGCCGCCGACGGTGACGCGTACCGGGAGTGGATCGACCAGGTCGCGGCGGGCATCGGCGACCGGCCGGCGACGGTGATCCTGGAGCCGGACGCCGTCCAGCACATGGTGGACAACTGCACGCCGGAGAAGTTCCACGAGGAGCGGTACGACCTCCTCAAGGGCGCCGTCGGCAAGCTCAAGTCGCTGAAGAGCACCACGGTCTACCTGGACGCGGGCAACGCGGGCTGGGGCAAGCCCGAGCAGATCTTCCAGCCGCTGCGGCAGTCCGGCCTCGACCAGGCCGACGGCTTCTCGGTGAACGTGTCGAACTTCTACACCACCGACGTCTCCGTGAAGTACGGCAAGGAACTGTCGGCGAAGGTCGGCGGCAAGCCGTTCGTCATCGACACGAGCAGGAACGGGAACGGGCCGTACACCGGCGGCTCCGCCGACGAGCGGTGGTGCAATCCGCCGGGGCGGGCGCTGGGCGAGGCGCCGACCACCAAGACCGTTGATCCGCTGGTCAAGGCGTATGTGTGGGTCAAGCGGCCGGGCGAGTCGGACGGCACGTGCAAGGGCGGTCCCAAGGCCGGTGACTGGTGGGGCGCGTACGCGACGAAGCTCGCCGAGGCCAGTAAGTAGGACGGAATCACTCACGGCAGCACTGAGGGGCGCGGGGATCAACTCCCGCGCCCCTGAGTGCTGCTGTTTACGGCACGTGCACCCACTGCGCCTTGCTCGGCGTGCCCTGATCGTCCGTCACGAACAGCATGTACCAGCCCGATTCGACCAGCGACCGGCTCTTCGGCACGGTCACCGTGACGGAGTCGGCGGACTTCTTCAGGTCGAGGGCGATCGACGTCTGGTCGACATCCGTCACGTGCGTGGACGCGCTCGGCCTGATCAGCCGGGCCGTCTTGATCGACGACGCGTGGTCCGTCTCGTACGTCGCAGACGAGCCCCGCCGGATCGTCTTCTCGCCGCCCTCCAGGGACGGCCGCGAGTCCCGGTACAGATACGGCGGCGTGTAGATCTCGATGCGCTGCTCGAACACGCCGGGCTTGGTGTTCGCCTTGTCCGCGTAGAGCGAGTCGGAGCCGAAGAAGAGCACGCGCCCGTCAGGGAGAAGCAGCGACCCGGAGTGGTAGTTGCGGCCCACCAGCGGGTCGGCGACGCTCTTGAACGCGTTCGTCTTCGTGTCGTAGATCCGCGCCTGCTTGATGTTGGAGTCACCGCGGCCGCGGTAGTCCTCGGAGCCGCCGGAGACGAGCACGCTGTCATCGGGCAGCACCGAGGCCTGCGGGTAGCGCGTGCCCTTCGCCAGCTCGGGACCGTCCACGAACGACGGGGTCGCGTCCTTGAGGTCGACGATCCGGGTCTTCTTGCTCGACAGCTTGGACTCGCCGACGCCACCGCCGCCGATCACCATGTACTTCTGGTCCTGCGCGGGCGGCAGCTCGACGGTGTTGGCTGTCTCCATCATGTTCGGGTCGGAGAGCCCCGGGATCTTCTGGAACTTGTTCGTCGCCAGGTCCCAGACGCCGGGCTTGCGGCCGACGTTGTCCGGGCCGTAGCCCGCGTTGGCGCCCGAGTAGAAGATCTTGCCGTTCTCCATCTGGAACAGCGCCGGGTACGTCGGGAACTGGCGGATGTCCTTCAGGTACGTCCACTTCTTCGTCTTCGGGTCGTACACCTCGTTCTTGCCGGGCACGAGCTGCCCGATGTCGTCGAGGCCGGAGACGGAGAGGACCTTGCCGTCCGAGAGCGTGGTCAGCGTGGGGTACCAGCGCGCCTCGTTCATCGGGTCGACCTTGATGTACTTCTCGGCTACGGGATCGAACTCGAAGGAGTCCTTGATCCCCTGGAAGTCCTTCTTGTCGAGGGCGAGCTTCTGCGCGATGCCGTACACATTGCGCGAGTCGGCGCCGGACAGGCCCTGCACCCGGTAGTTGTCCTGGGTTCCGGTCTCGTACTTCGCGCCGCTCTTCTGCGCCTCCACGTAGACCCGGGCGATGCCCGGATCGTTGCGCAGGAACGCGCCGGTGTTCGGGTCGAAGACCTTCTTCGCGCGCTCGACCGTGATGTTGATGTCGGAGACGAACGTCTTGCCGTTCTCCTTGCCGGTGAACTTCGTACCGGCCTTGATGGTCTTGGGCGCGTCCGGGTCCTCGTTGTGGACGATCATCAGGCCACCGGCCTTGGTGACGTCGCCCTTGAGCTTCTCGTACTTCTTCGTGCCGCCCGCGATCAGCAGGTTCCCGTTCGCCAGCTGCGTGTGTCCCGTGCAGAACAGGTCGGCCGGCGTCGGGATCTTCTTGATGGTCTTCTTCACCGGGTCGTAGAGCCGGGTGTCGAACTTCTTGGCGTCGAAGTTCTTCTGGTTGTTCCCGGACCCGGCCACCAGCAGGATCTTGCCGGTGCGCAGCAGCGCCGCGTGGATCGTGTTGAGGCGCATGTCCTGCGGGAAGTCGATGACGTCCCACTTGCCGTTCGCGGCCTTGTACTCGGGCCTGTTGATCTTGTAGTCGTGGTACTTGGCCGACCCGAAGCGATACAGCCAGGGTCCGTTCATCCCGGCCAGCGCCAGTACCACCACCGTGCCGATGGCTATGCGCCGGGCACGGCGGCGGCTCGCACCGTCTTTCACTTGTTACGTCCCCCCAGGGAGATCTGCATGGTCTCGTCGTTGCCCCCGGTCCGCTGGTCCGCGGCCCAACTGGGCTTCTGCTGCGGCACGCTGTGCGGCTGCGCGGCCGGCTGGGGCGGCAGCGGTGCGTCGAGCGGGCCGGCGGCGGGCGGCTTCGGCTTCTTCTTGTCCTGGCGCAGCATGTACCGCCAGACGAAGATGGGCAGGGCGGTGATCGCCAGCGCGAAGCAGGCCCAGGTGATCATCGCCGGGTGCGAGTGCCCGTAGACGAAACCGGCGGCGATCGACCCGGCGAAGATCAGGATGAAGTACCAGTGGTAGCGGAACGTGCCGAACCAGCGGTCGGGGCTGGCCGAGTCGCCCTTGGGCGTGACCACGAACTTGCTCTTGCGGCGCAGCAAGGAGTCGATCAGCGCCTTCGCGTAGAGCGGCGCCGACAGCGCGGACATCACCATGCCGGCGATGCCGCCGGAGCCCTCCGGCTCGTGCGGCGACACGTTGTGCCGGCGGTTCCAGATGTACAGGCCGATCTGCAGCGCCGACGCGTTGCCGTACAGCATCAGCCAGATGGTCGGGTCGATGTTCACACCCGAGGCGCCGAGACCCAGGAACAGCGCGCAACTCATCGCCGCCAGGATCCAGTTCATCGCGGCCATCGGATAGAAGATGATCATCATCGTGTAGTTGAAGAGCTTGCTCGGCGGCAGCGTCGCGAAGCCCTTCCAGTACTGCTTGAGGATCGTCTCGTACGTGCCGCGCGACCAGCGCATCTGCTGCGTGAAGAAGTCCGTCCAGGCGCTCGGGCCCTCACCGACGGCGAGCACGTCCGGGGTGTACACGGACCGCCACTTCTTGCCGGTGGCCGGGTTCTTGGCGCGGTGGATCTCGAAACCGGTCGCCATGTCCTCGGTGATCGAGTCGTACAGGCCGCCGATCTGCTTCAGCGTCCTGATGCGCACCGCGTTCGACGTGCCGACGAACATGGGCGCGCCGTAGCGGTTGCCGGCGCGCTGGATCAGCGCGTGGAAGAGGAACTGCTGGGACTCGGCGGCCTTGGTGACGAAGTTGTCGTAATTGCCGTACACCTGCGGGCCGATGACGAAGCCGACGTTCGGGTCGCGGAAGAAGCCGAGCATCCGCTCCAGGTAGTTGGGCATCGGCACGTGGTCGGTGTCGACCGAGGCGAAGAAGTCGTAGTCGTCGCCGTGCGCGTCCAGCCAGGCGTTGTAGTTGCCGTGCTTGGTCTTGGCGCGGTGCGGGCCCTTCGCCTGGTTCCACTTCGCAACGCCTTTGCGGGAGAAGTGGTGCACGCCGAGCCGCTCGCAGACCGCCTTCACCTCGGCGTCGTCGCCCTCGTCGAGCAGCCAGATGTGCAGAAGGCCCCGGTGGCGCAGCTTGACCGCCGCCTCCAGGGTCTTCGTCACCATCTCGATCGGCTCCTTGCCGGGCACGAACGAGGTCAGGAACGCCACTCTCGTGCCGGTCTCGGGCACCACGGGTATCGGATCGCGGGCGATCAGTGTGGCGTGCGCGTTCGACAGCACGTTCATGCAGCGGAAGAGCTCGATCAGGCCGATCGCCACGAGCATGACGATGTCGAGCGCCGGCAGGAAGTCGTACTTCACGTAGTCGCGCTCGGTCCAGTGCTCCGGCTGCAGCAGCCAGAAGAGCAGCACGAGCGAGAGCAGTGGGGCGGCCCCCAGCATCAGCGCCGCGCGCAGCCGGTGCGGTTCCTGCGAGAGCAGCGAGCGGTACTGCACCTCGTACGGCTTGGTCGGGTCGGGCTGCGTGAGGGGTCCGGCGAGCCGGCTGTAGTGCTCATAGTCGTACCGCGGCAGCGACTTCTTGATACGTCTGAAGCCGCCGGTGCGGTGTGGTGGCACCCGCAGCTGGGTCGTCTCTGACGGGTCGAAGTTCTGCCGGGCGCCCGTCGGCGTCGACGTCATGAGTCATCCCCCCGCACGCGAGTCACCGCGTGGTCGTCGGTCCTCGTCCGGAACGGGTCCCCCTCGACCACCCCCGGACGTATCAGTGGCAAGCGGCCGTCCCACCCTCTCTAAGACTGGAACGGCGGCCTTCCGGTTGCATGATGCCCCCCTCGGCATCGCTTTCGTGAACGGGGCCCCCATCCCCGGACCTTCGGCAACCGGATCATGCCGTCTTCTACGCTGTTCCGCCGAATGCGGCCTCGGCGCGGCTGGTGTGCCGAGTGCAACTGCCGTGCCCCGAAAGCGTTATTGGCGCCAATGGCTCCAGGATAGGGTGCTGCGCCCCGCATCATGATCGCAAGGGCGATACGCCGCGAAACGTGGTGTTTACCGGTCTTGTCGTGGAGTTGCGGTCAGACGGAGCCGGATGTTGTCGAAGTGGTCACGTATGGCCCGCTCGGCCCGGATCACCTCGCCGGAGCGCACCGCGTCGAGGATCTCCCGGTGCTGACGGCAGGTCACGTCCGGGTCCTGCGGTACGTCCACGAGGTCGGTGCGCACCCGGTGGAAGGCCTCCCAGAACGCTTCCATGACCTCTACGAGCAAGGGGTTGCCCAGGCACTGATAGAGCGTGGCGTGAAAGGCGCGGTCGGTGGCGGCCGCGACCGTCCCGTCCGGGGCCGCGGCCTCTTTCTCCATCTGCCGTACCAGGGAGCCGAGTTCGGCCAGATCCGCGTCGGGCACCCGGCCCGCGAGGCGCGCCACGAGCCCCGTCTCCACGGCCTCCCGCAGTTCGAGGAGTTGGAGCAGGCTGTCCTCGCCGCGGTAGTGCCCGGCGACGGTGCGGAAGGTGAGGCCCTCGACCATCGGGGCCATCGACATCGGCCCCACGTATGTCCCGAAGCCGTGCCGGATCTCGACGATGCCCATCGCCTGCAACGCCTTGAGCGCCTCCCGCACGGAGTTGCGGCTGACACCGAGCATCCCCATCAGCTCGGGCTCGGTGGGGAGCGGGGCCCCCGGGGGAAGCCGCCGGTCGACGATCAGCTTCTTGATCTGCTCCTGAAGGTCACGCGCCATGCGGTAACGGTAGCGGGCCGGGTCGGATCGGGGCATTCGCCCGCCCCAACGCAAGAGGCCGCCCGTTCTGACGCAGGGCCTTCGGCTGTCGGTGTGCCCCCACGCGAAAGGCCCCCCGCGTGAACGGAGGGCCTTTGCTGTCTGTGCGCCGCCAGGGACTCGAACCCCGGACCCGCTGATTAAGAGTCAGCTGCTCTAACCAACTGAGCTAGCGGCGCGTGTTGACCTGCGTAACTTTACCCGACCTTCTGGGGTGGTTCTGACCACTCGACGCGCCGAGGTGGGGGGTGATTTGTGGGGATTTCCATCATTCGGACCGTCAACATGCGATTTGCGTAGACAGTTGAGACGCTTTTCGCGTGCGAAAACGAGGCTCATCAGTTGAACGGCCGGCACCGGAGTGTGAGGGGAATCGCATGGACCGCATGGAGGCGCCCGGCTTCGAGGAGATCGATCCGGCGGGCGACTGCGGCTGTGCGGGCTGCGTCCAGTGGCGCGGCTCCGTCCCGCACGCGGTGCGCGGCAAAGTGGGCGCCCGGCACGCCCTGATCGTCGCCGCGGCGGCGGGCACCGTCATCGGCGGTGTTCAGCTGACCCCCGCGACCGCGGCCGAACATCACGAGGCAAGACCAGGAGATCCGGCCCCGGGCGACGGGAGCACGGCCCCGCAGGGCGGTACAAGCTCGCTGCACGGGGCGTCCGGTTCCGTGGCGGGGACCGTCGATCTCGCGCGGCAGAGCGCGCTGCGCACCACCACCCGGGCCGCGATCATCAACCGCGCCAAGACGTGGGTCGCGGCGAAGGTCCCGTACGACATGAACAAGTACTGGAAGGACGGCTACCGCCAGGACTGCTCGGGCTTCGTCTCCATGGCCTGGGGCCTGCCCGGGAACGAGTGGACGGGCAGCCTCGCCGCCTTCGGCACCCGCATCACCAAGGCGCAGCTGCAGCCCGGCGACATCCTGCTCTTCCACAATCCCGCCGACCCGGAGAAGGGCTCGCACGTCACGATCTTCGGCGGCTGGACCGACTACACGCGCCGCTACTACACGGCGTACGAGCAGACCCGCCCCGGCGCGCGCGTGCAGTCCACCCCGTACGCGTACTGGAGCAACTCGAGCCGCTACCTCGCCTACCGCTACAAGGGTGTGCGGGCGGGCAGCACCGCGGGCTCGGGTTCGGGTGCGTCGACGAAGTACCCCGGGGCCGCGTCCTTCGGACCGGGTGCGAACAACGCGCACGTCACCCAGCTCGGGCGGCTGCTCGTGGAGCGCGGCGGCAAGCGGTTCTACAGCCAGGGCCCGGGACCGCACTGGGGCGACGCGGACCGCAGGGCGACGCAGGCGTTCCAGAAGGCGCAG
This sequence comes from Streptomyces sp. NPDC102467, assembly GCF_044765445.1. Taxonomy (NCBI): domain Bacteria; kingdom Bacillati; phylum Actinomycetota; class Actinomycetes; order Kitasatosporales; family Streptomycetaceae; genus Streptomyces; species Streptomyces sp. NPDC102467. The sequence goes on from NZ_JBIWKA010000022.1 coordinate 144,567, forward strand.
GGCTGGACGGGCAAGGACGCGGACGGCATTCCCGGGCCGACGACCTGGTCGTACCTGGTCAGCGGTAAGGGCAAGAACATCCCGGGCGGTGGCAAAGGCGGTTCGAAGGGGACCAAGACGCCTGCGTTCCCGGGCGCGGCGAAGTTCCGCCCCGGCGCGAACAACGCCTCGGTCACCCAGCTCGGCAAGCAGCTCGTGAAGAAGGGCTTCGGCAAGTACTACACGCAGGGTCCGGGCCCGCGCTGGGGCGAGGCGGACCGGCGCAACGTCGAGGCGTTCCAGCGGGCCCAGGGCTGGCGCGGCGCGGCGGCCGACGGCTATCCGGGCCCCGAGACCTGGCGGCGGCTCTTCTCGTGAGGCCGTTCTCGCAGCGAGGCGGGGCCGCTGGTGAGCGGGGCTCCGGTGACGGAGGCGGCCCGGATGGTGAGTACGGCGGCATGCGGAGACAGCTCAGTACGGATCGCAGTACGGAGGCGCGGATGACCACGAAGGCGGAGCGACCGGAGCGAGCAAGGCACCCGGCACCGGTGGCGGACGACGATCGCGGGGCGGCGAACGGGCAGACGGAGACGGGAGGCCGCAGCGAGGGGACCGGCCGGGGCGAGGCCCGACGGCAGGGTGCCGAGGCCCGACACCAGGGCGTGGAGTCCGGTGGCCGTAGTGCTCGGCTCATTCACAACGAGGCGACCACCGAGATCCCCGTGCATCTGCTCTTCCGGGACGATCCGGACCCGGTCGCCGTGCCCCTGCGGCCCGCCGTGGTGGGGACCGGCACCGGCGGTGGCCGGCCCGCGCCGCGCCCGCATCTGCGTACGCCGGCCAGGTCCGTGCCGTCCCTCGACCCGGACCTCGGAGAACGTCCGGGCCAGGCGCTGCCCGGCGCCCTCGGGGTGTTCGCCGGGGCCGTGGGCGCGGCCGGCAGCGCGGTGTCCCTCGGCTGGGCCGGTGTGCTGCCGCGGATCATGACGGAACTCGCCGGGCGGCCCGGGTACGAGGGGGTGGGGCTCGGGGCCCCGCAGTGGGCGGCGCTCGCGGGTTCCGGCGCGCTCGCGCTGTTCGGCTTCGGCGGGCTCGCGCGCGGCCGGGCCGGGCGGGCCTGGGTGCTCACCCTCTTCGGCCGGTACCGGGGGAGCGTGCGCAGGTCGGGGCTGTTGTGGGTCAACCCGCTGCTGCTGCGCCGCCGCGTCGACGTACGGCTGCGGCACTGGCGCAGCGAGCCGATGCCCGCGGTCGACGCCAACGGGGTCGCGCTGCGCGTCGTCGTCCTCGTCGTGTGGCGGATCAAGGACACGGCGCGGGCGGCGCTCGGGGTCGAGGACCACGAGGAGTATCTGCGCGAGTGCGTCGAGGCGGGTCTCGCGCGGGTCCTGTCGCAGTTGCCCGCCGACGCGCCGCCGGGCGCCGCCGGGGGGACGCCCGTCCATGCGACGGCGCCGACGTTGCGCAACGCCGAGGCGGTCGGCGATCTGCTCACCCGGCGGCTTGCCGCGGATGCCGAGCCGGTCGGCATCGAGGTGTTCTCGGCGCAGCCGACGCGGATCGACTACGCGCCCGAGCTGGCGGACGTGATGCGGCGCCGCCGGATCGCGGCGCTCGACGCCCAGCACCGCGACAGCATGCTCACCTCCGTCGTCGACTCGGTGGAGGACACGGTGACGCGGCTGACCACGCGGGGTCTGGTCGACCTCGACGACTACGAGCGCCGGGCGCTGGTGAAGGACCTGACGGTGGCGTTCTACACGGGCCGGGGTGAGTGAGCGAGGGGCAGCCGGCCCGAGGTCCGCGCTCCCGAAGGGGTGTGGCTGTCAGGGGTGTGGCCGTTCCGCATGAACGGCAGGGGTACATCTTTGTATGGACACGGCCAACTCCCGGCAATACATTGGGGGTTGGTCTAGACCTGGAATATCGCTGTGCGCACGGCTTCCGGCACTCCCCACACCCCCAGGAGCGGCAGCATGCGGAAAACCTCCCGACGCACCAAGACCTACGCGGCCCTGCTCGGCCTCACCACCGCGGGAGCGTTCGCGCTCTCCGCGGGCGGCGCGAGCGGCCACGGCTACACCGACCTGCCCATCAGCCGGCAGAAACTCTGTGCCAACGGCACCGTCGCCAACTGCGGCAACATCCAGTGGGAGCCGCAGAGCGTCGAGGGGCCCAAGGGCTTCCCGGCCTCGGGCCCCGCGGACGGCCAGATCTGCTCGGGCAACCACGGCGAGTTCGGCCAGCTCAACGCGGCCAAGCAGCCGAACGGCTCCGCCTGGCCCACCACCAAGGTGACGGGCGGTCAGAGCTACACGTTCAGATGGCAGTTCACCGCACGGCACTCCACCACGGACTTCCGCTACTACGTCACCAAGAACGGCTGGAACGACAGCCAGCCGCTGACCCGCGCCGCCCTGGACACCACCCCGTTCCTCACTGTGCCCTACAGCGGCCAGCCGCCGGCGACCCTCTCGCACTCCGGCACCCTGCCGTCCGGCAAGTCCGGCCACCACGTGATCCTCGCGGTGTGGACGATCGCGGACACGGCGAACGCGTTCTACGCGTGCTCGGACGTCACGTTCTGAGCGACGCCGTTTCTGAGCCTGCCTTGAGGCTCTCCCGCCCCGGACCGGGGTAGTTTCCCTGCACACCGCCCCGACCACGGCCGGTGTGCAGGGAAACACGCACGACTACGGGGGAGTGCCATGGACCTGATCTTCTACCTGGTGCCGGTGTTCATCGCCTGCGTGGCGTTGTGCATGGGAGGCGCCGTGGTGCGCCGCTCGCTGCGCCTGCGCGCGGCCTGGCGCAGCGGTCTCACCGCTCAGGCGCGCTGCCTGCGCGCGTACACGAGCCGCGGCGGCGGCGAGCACCCGACCACGACACACCACCACGTCTACGAGTTCGCAGACCGCGACGGCCGCACCATCCGCATCGACGAGGCCGGCGGCCCCGCCACCACCGTCCAGGGCGACGTGGTCGTCGTGCACTACACGGCCGACCACCCCGAGCACGCCACGGCCCGCGCGCCGCGCCCTGTGGGGGCCCTGGCGGGTACGGCGGTCATGCTCGTGTTCGTGGGGCTCGTGGTGGCCTTCTGCGTCTTCTTCATGACCGATCTGCCCACCGACCTCCACTTCTGACGGTACGTCAATTATGGTGCGCCGCCATGGGATCCATGACGCGCACCTTCGCGGAACTCGTCCAGGAGCGCTGGGGCGACCACAGGCCCGGACTCGCGTACGAGGATCAGGTCCTCAGCCACCATCAACTCGCCGCGGGGGCCGCGGCGCGGGCCGCGCTCCTCGCCGACTCCGTGCCGCGCGGCGCCGAACCGCACATCGGCGTGCTGCTCGACAACACCCCTGAGTTCCCCCTGTGGCTGAGTGCGGCGGCGCTCGCCGGGGCAGCCGTCGCCGGGATCAACCCGACCCGGCGCGGCGCCGAACTGGCCCGCGACCTCATTCACACCGAGTGCCGGGTCCTGATCACCGAGCGGGCCCACCTCCCGCTGCTCGACGGGCTGAAACTGCCGGGCGTACGCATCCTGGTGACCGACACCGGCGCGTACGCCGAACTGCTCGCCCCCTACGAGGGCGCGAAACCGGAGAGCGCCCCGGGTGTCGGGCCCGGCACCCGCATGCTGCTCTACTTCACCTCCGGGTCGACCGGCGCCCCCAAGGCCGCCATCTGCACCCAGGGGCGACTCGCCGCGGCCGGCCGGTCCCTGGTCGACACCTTCGGCGTCCGCGCGGACGACGTGCACTACATCTGTATGCCGCTCTTCCACGGCAACGCGGTCATCGCCGACTGGGCCCCGGCCATGGCGGCGGGCGCGGGCGTGGCCCTGCGCCGACGCTTCTCGGCGACGCGCTTCCTGGATGACGTACGAGAATTCGGCGCCACCTACTTCACGTACGTGGGGCGGGCCGTGCAGTACATCCTGGCCACCGACGAACGCCCCGACGACCGGGACAACCCGCTGCGCGTCGGCTTCGGCACCGAGGCGGGGGCGGTGGACGCGGCACGGTTCGAGGAGCGGTTCGGGGTGCGGCTCGTCGAGGGGTACGGCTCGTCCGAGGGTGGCGCCGCCGTGCAGCGCACCGCCGACACCCCGCCCGGCGCGATCGGCCGCGCGGCGCCCGGCGACGACCTCGTGGTCCTCGACCCGGAGACGAGCGCCGAGTGCCCGGCCGCCGCGTTCGACGGGGGCGGGCGGCTGGTCAACGGGGCCGACGCGATAGGCGAGCTGGTGAACCGCGGGCGCTCACCGTTCGAGGGGTACTGGCGCAACGACGCCGCGTACGCCGAGCGGGTCCGGCCGGACGGCTGGTACTGGACGGGCGATCTCTTCTACCGGGACGCGGCCGGATTCCTGTACTTCGCCGGGCGCGGCGACGACAAGATCCGCGTCGACAGCGAGAACCTCGCCCCCGCGATGATCGAGAACATCCTCGCCCGCTGGCCCGACGCGGCGGCCGTCGCCGTGTACGGGGTGCCCGACCCGGTCTCCGGGGACCAGGTGATGGCGACGCTTGCGCTCCGCGCGGACACCGCGTTCGATCCGCTGGCCTTCGGGGAGTTCCTGCTGGCCCAGGGCGACCTCGGGACGAAGATGGCGCCCCGGTTCATCCGGGTGGCGGAGCGGATGCCGGTGACGGCGACCAACAAGGTGCGGCGCGGCGAGCTGCGCCGCGAGGGGTTCTGGAGCGGGGCCGAGGTGTGGTGGCGGCCCCCGGGCGAGGCCACGTACCGCCGCCTGACGCCGACCGACCACGCCGCGCTCACCGACACCTACCGCTCCCAGGGCCGGGAGACGCTGCTGCCCCCGCCCCCCTGACGATCTTGGTCCAGCGCACCCCCTCGGACCAGGTACTATTTTCCCGTCAGCAAGCGCCGCTAGCTCAGTTGGTTAGAGCAGCTGACTCTTAATCAGCGGGTCCGGGGTTCGAGTCCCTGGCGGCGCACAGACAGTCGAAGGCCCTCCGTTCGCGCGGGGGGCTTTCGTCGTTCCTGGTACAGCTCGCCGGTGTGCTGCTGTCGGCTGGGGGTCCGGGGGTCGTCCCCCGGGGGGATGCAGCATCAGCGGGTCCGGGGTTCGAGTCCCTGGCGGCGCACAGACAGTCGAAGGCCCTCCGTTCACGCGGGGGGCCTTCTGCGTGCGTGAGGTGCCGGGGTGGTCAGATCGCCATGGACAGCAGAAGCGGTGCCGCGCTCTTGTTCAGGGCTTCCGCCGCGTCGTGGAGGCGGTGGGCGTGTTCCACCGGGAGGGAGAGGGCCAGGCAGCCGACTGCCGAGCCGGCGGTGATCGGGACGGCCGCGCAGACCGTGCCGACCGCGTACTCCTGGAGGTCGAGGACCGGGACCGTCGCGGGCTGGGTGGCCAGTTTGGAGAGCAGGACCTTCTCGTTGGTGATGGTGCGCGAGGTGAGGCGGGCCATCTTGTGGCGGGAGAGGTGATCGCGCCGACCGTCCAGATCCAGCTGGCCGAGCAGGCTCTTGCCGATGGCGCTCGCGTGGGCCGAGACCCGGAAGTCCACCCACTCGTTCACCGCGGGGGTCTCGGGCCCCGACGCGTACTGCGTGATGTGGACCTCGCCGTCGATGTACCGGCTCATATAGATCGCGGCGCCCACCGTGTCCCGCAGCTCGTCGAGCGTGCGCTGGAGCTTGGCGGTGAGGGCGGCCGCGCCGCCTTCGGTGGAGCCGAGGCTGCTCAGCGTCTCCCCGGTGACGTACGCACCGTCGGCGGTCTGCTGGACGTACCCCTCACGGCGGAGCATGCGCAGCAGCGCGGTCAGCTGGTCCGCGGGCAGGCCGGTCTCGCGCACCAGCTCGCCGTCGGTGATGCCGGCGCCACCGTGGGCGACGGCATCGAGTACGCGGAGAGCGTGCTGCACCGACTGGTGCGGCTGGTACGACGACGCGTCCTGCTCGTGCTTCAGCGCCACGGCATCCCCCTGCAAGGATCGGTTCCGGACAGCTGGCTCCGTCCACGATAGCCGCCAACGCACCGAATCGGGGCGGTTGTTGAGGATATTGGTGGCGCATTCCAAGCCTCTCAACTGGAACGCGCCACCGTGGCATATGCCAAAGTCATGCCCCACGGGGTGCGCGGCTGGTCACAGCACCGCGCTCAGGAACTCCCGGGTCCGCTCGTGCGCCGGCTCGCTGAAGATCTGCTCCGGGGAGCCGGACTCGATGACGCGTCCCGCGTCGAACATCAGCACCTGGTCCGAGATGTCCCGGGCGAAGTTCATCTCGTGGGTCACACAGAGCATGGTGATGTCGGTGGTGTTCGCGATGTCCCGCAGGACGTCGAGGACGCCGGCCACCAGCTCCGGGTCGAGCGCCGAGGTCACCTCGTCGAGCAGCAGCACCTGCGGCCGCATCGCCAGCGCCCGCGCGATGGCCACCCGCTGCTGCTGGCCGCCGGACAGCTGCGTCGGGTACGCGTCGCAGCGGTCGCCGAGTCCCACCAGGTCGAGCAGGTCGCGGGCCCGCTGCTCCGCCTCGTCCTTGGGCAGGCCGAGCACGGTGACCGGCGCCTCCATGATGTTGCGCAGCACCTTCATGTTCGGGAAGAGGTTGAACTGCTGGAAGACCATCCCGATGTTCTTGCGGACCTCGCGGATGTGCTTTTCGCCGGCCGGGACCAGCTTGCCGTCCTTCTCCTCGTGGGTGAGGTACTCGCCGCCCACCTTGATCGTGCCCTCGTCCGGCTTGAGCAGGGTCATCAGCAGCCGCAGGATCGTCGTCTTGCCGGAACCCGACGGGCCGATCAGCGTGACGTGCTTGCCCGAGGCGACGGAGAAGTCCAGCTGGTCGAGGACCGTGTTGTCACCGAACCGCTTCACGACCTTGTCGAAGCGGATCAGTTCCGTGCCGTCCACCTTGGGATTGGGCTGGTCTTTGGAGAGGTTCGCATCAGTGGACAAGACGGCGCTCCAGGGATCGGAGAAGAAGGGACGCGAGGTAGGAGATGACGATGAAGGCGACACCGACGACCGTGAGGGCCTCCGTGTACTGGAACGTCTGGGCCGCCTGCAGGCGCGAGCGCTGGAGCAGCTCCAGGACGCCGATGCCCGCGAGCAGCGGGGTGTCCTTCAGCATCGCCACGACGTAGTTGCCGAGCGCGGGCACGACGCGGCGGATCGCCTGCGGCAGGATGACCGCGGTCCAGGTCCTGCCGTACGGCAGGCTCAGCGCGCGGGCGGCCTCCCACTGGCCGACCGGCACCGCCTCGATGCCCGCGCGGTAGACCTGCGCGGTGTACGTCGAGTAGTGCAGGCCGATCGCGACGACGCCGGTGGTCAGCGCGGAGAACTGGATACCGGCCTCGGGCAGCACGAAGTACAGGAAGAACAGCTGCACCAGGAGCGGGGTGTTGCGGATGAACTCCGTGATCAGCCCGACGGGCCAGCGGACGAAGCGGGTGGGCGCCCGGAAGGCGAGGGCCCAGAGCAGTCCGACGCTGAACGAGATCAGCGAGCCGTACAGCAGGATCTGGAGGGTGACGAGGATGCCGTCCCAGAAGTGCGGCATGAAGTCGCCGACCGCGGACCAGTCCCAGTTCGATGAGGCAGTGGTGATCACAGGGCGGCACCTCCGGTCTCGTTCTGACGGCGGAGGTCGAGCTTGCGCATGACACCGGCCCCGCGCTCGGGTTTCTGCCCGAGTCCTGCCTTCGTCTTTCGCTCCAGCGCCCGCATCCCGCGGGTCAGCAGGAACGCGATCACGAAGTAGATGACGAGCGTGATCGAGTAGATCTCCGTGCTCTTCGTCGTCGCCAGGCGCACCAGGTACGCGGCGAAGGACACGTCACCGATGCCGAGCAGCGACACCAGGGCGGTGCCCTTGAGCAGCTCGATCAGCAGGTTCGAGAACGGCGGGATCATCTCCGGCACGGCCTGCGGCAGCAGGATCAGCCGCATCCGCTGCCACGGCGTGAAGCTCAGCGCGACCCCCGCCTCGCGCTGAGCGGGCGCCACCGCGGTCAGGGCGCCGCGCACGATCTCGGCGCCGTACGCGCCGTAGGAGAGACCGAGAGCCAGCACGGCCGCCCACATCGGGACGAGTGACCAGCCCGCGATCTGCGGCAGGACGAAGAAGATCCAGAACATCAGGACCAGGGCGGACGTGCCCCGGAAGATCTCGGTGTAGAGGCCGGCGACGAACCGTACGATCCACAGCCGGTGCGTGCGCGCCACGCCGACGCCGAACGCGACCACGGTCGCGAGCGCCGCGCTGTACACGGTCAGTTGGATGGTGATCCAGATGCCCGGCAGTACCCAGTGTTCCCACAGTCCGGCGGTCATCGGCACAGCTCCTCGGCGGTCAGCGTCGTCATCTCCGCCTTGGTGAAACCGAACGGCTGGAGGATCCGGAAGAGTTCGCCGCTCTTCTTCATCTTGTGGATCTCGACGTTGAAGGCGTCCCGCAGCTTCGTGTCGGTGGGCCGGAAGGTGAAGCCACCGCCGTCGACGTGCTTCTTGCCGTCGACCGTCGGGGCGAACGGCTCGGTGTGCTCGGCCTTGCTGCTCTTCTTCGTCACCTCACGCGTGGTGAGGGCGGTGCCCGCGAAGACGTCGATGCGTCCCGCCTCCACGGCGTTGAGCCCGGCCACCTGATCCTGGAGGATCACGATGTCGGACTCCTTGTACCCGGCGTCCACGGCGTACGCGATCTCCGCGTATCCGGTGCCGGTACCGAACTTGGCCTTGGACTTCACGACATCGGCGTAGTTGTGCAGGTTCTTCGGGTTGCCCTTGCGGACGATGAAGGAGTCCAGCATCTGATACTCGGGGTCGGCGAAGATGACCTGCGCGCAACGGTCCTTGTTGATGTACATCCCGGCGGACACGACGTCGAACTGCTGCGTGTTCAGGCCGGGTATCAGCGAGGCGAAGTCCGTGGCCACAGGCTGAACATGGCCGACACCGAGCCGTTTGAAGATGACCTTGGCCAGCTCCACCGCCTCACCGGTGAACTCGCCTTCGTCGTTGATGTACCCGTACGGCACCTCTCCCGCGATGCCCAGGCGTACCGTGCTCTGCCCCTGGAGTCGGGCGAGCGTGTCACCGTTCGGCACCCTGCTGCAGCCCGCCGCCCCCAGAGCGCCGATCGCGCCGAGCGCGCCGACCCCCGCGAGCAAGGACCGCCTACGTAGGGGACGTCTTTCCGGAGTCTCGTTCGTACGTATCTCAGTTGGTGGAGCCATGGGCGCGCGGCTACCCGGTCCGACGCGGAATATGCGGATCAATTTGCGCCCCGGTTGCGGGAGATGCGGTCTTGACCCACCGGGGTGGATGAGGCAGACCATGGAGGGCATGGCTGACTCAACGGACCGATTCATCGAAGTCTCGCTGGCCAAAAGGGGAATTGCCTGCACGGCCAAATTGCTCGACGACCGCGCGCCGCTGACCTGTGCGGCGGTGTGGGACGCGCTGCCACTCGTCTCCGACGTCTACCACGCCAAATACGCCCGCAACGAGATCTACGCCCTGTTCCCGGCATTCGCGGAACAGGAGCCACCGCTGGAGAATCCGACGGTGACGCCCATTCCGGGCGACCTCTGCTATTTCTCCTTCAACGGGACGCAGTTGGGCTCGCAGTCGTACGGCTACGGGTCGGGCGCCTCGCTGTCCGCGGGCGCGCCCGTCATCGACCTCGCCCTCTTCTACGAGCGCAACAACCTGTTGATGAACGGGGACATCGGGTGGGTCCCCGGGATCGTGTGGGGCCAGGTGGTGGAGGGCCTGGAGGAGATGGCGGCGGCTTGTCAGGATCTTTGGCGGGCGGGGGCGGTGGGCGAGACCTTGGGATTTAGGCGCGCGTAGCCCCCGAACCAGCCCCTAGGGCAAACCCAGCCCCTCCGGTCAAACCCAGCCCCTCGGGCCAAACCCAGCCCCTCGGGCCAAACCCAGCCCCTCCGGCGTTTGAGGAGCGGGGTCCGGGGCCGGGCCCCGTGGCCGCGGCCCAGACGCGGGGCTCCGCCCCGGCCCCTACTCCTCAAACGCCGGAGGGGCGTGAAGTGCCG